>SVKM01000043.1 GCA_015068465.1 Oscillospiraceae bacterium
CGACCTCCGTGCGAGCAGCGTCAAGAACGTGCGCGCGCTCAACGGGATGACGTCGCTCGACAAGTATATCAGCAATATAGACCTCAAAGAGCAATATCCGAACGTGCAGGACAACGAGCCAAAAACGTGGCGGGCGTTCCTCCGGCGTATTCACAAGGTTGTCGAATATTACGCGGACGGAACGACCACCGACCAGGGCAACGCAACGGACTATGTTTTGCAGCCCGCGCCCGATTGGGTGCGCGAGATCGACGCCGAGCAAGACGAGCTGCCACTTTGAAGTGTCAACAAATAGGGGCAGAATGCCGCGACGACGACCCCTGACAGATAGCGGGCGCACCCGCAACCGAAAGAGCGTGGAAACAAGCGAACCGTTGCACCTTGACAACCGCATAGAGTCAAATCAAGCGCCATTTTCGGAGGGAGATACGGAAATGGCTACGAAAATCAATCAACCCGTCGTTGTTGATGGGCGCAAATGCTGGATTCGCGCGACCACCTACAAGCGACAGTTGACGCTGCATCTGATACCCGCGTTTGAAGGGCTGGCGGTGGAGGACATCACCGCCGATGAAGTGCAGCGCCTTTTCAACGGCATGAGCGGAGCGAAAGCGACGAAGGACAAGGCGCGGATGGTGCTGAATCAAATCATGGACGCCGCCGTGGAGGACAAGCTGCTTGCCTCGAATCCGCTCAAGTCGAAGCGCGTGAAGGTCACGGGAAAGGCGAGCAAGGCAACCGTCCCCTACAGCGTGGAGCAGATGCGCTACATCGTGCAGCACATCGAGGACGTGAAAAACCCGCTTGACAGGGCATATCTGGCGCTGCAAGCCCTCCACCCGCTGCGGCTGGAAGAAGTTCTCGGTCTCCGTGGCGAGGACGTGGACGCCGAAAACAAGGCGCTCCACATTTGCCGCGCCGTTACCCACCCGACCCGCAATATGCCAGAGGTCAAGGACACCAAGACGGACAGCAGCCGCCGAAGCATCGGCTTGTCGGCTCTCGCGCTGCCTTATCTGCCCGAATATGCGGCAGGAGCGTATCTGTTCGGCGGGGACAAACCGCTATCCTATACGCAAGTGCGGAAGATGTGCGAGCGCATCAAGCGAGATATTGGATTCTCGGAGAACATCACGCCGATTCGATTCCGCACCACCGTCTTGACCGACCTCTACGATCAGACGAAGGACATCAAGCTCGCGCAACAGGCAGCGGGACATACGACCTCGGCAATGACACTGCGGTACTATGTCAAGGGCCGCGAGACCGCTGCGGAGGCCGCTGCCGCCGTGGAGCGGGTATATACCGCGTAGGAGAAGAAAGTTGCAAAAAAGTTGCAAACTGCCGAGTCCGGAAACCCGCACGACAAAAGGGATTGCGGGATTTTCGGGGCTCAAAAAGTTGCAAAATAAGCTGCAAAAGACCTTGTTTTTTGGTACGAGGTCATTTCGCACAAATGAAAAGCACAAAGAATTATTGCAAAAGCAAAACAAAAGAGCCTTGAATCTCTCGATTCAAGGCTCAAATGTTGGAGCTGCTGGGCAGATTCGAACTGCCGACCTCATCCTTACCAAATACCTTTTTGCTTATTATAGCTTGCGCTTTCTTGCTGTGGTTTGCGGCTGGAAATCCTTTATTTATACGGGTTTGCTAAAATTTGCCTGTCATAGCTTGCTGAGAGCTTTTGCAACTTATTTTGACCTGTTTTTGTCTGTTGCTCAATCCTTTGCTCAATCCTTTTAGGCGTTGACCTCATCTCTACAAAAAGCGGCGCGGGGACTATCCCTGCACCGCTCTTTTCTTATTCGTTTTGGGCTTTGAGCGCGTCCCGGACGGTTTGACCGGCGCGGCGGATGCTTTCTTCATTCGCGTGGGCGTACATTCGCAGCGTGACCGCCGTGTCAGAGTGTCCGAGGCGCTGCGATACGCTTACCACGTCCGCGCCGTTGGTGATCGCAATACTCGCGGAGCTGTGGCGGAGCTTGTGCGGGTGAAAGTCCTCTACGCCGTAACGCTCCCCGAACTTTTTGAAGTAGCGCGTCGGGCTTTGCGGATGAATCGGCTCAGCCGTTCCGTCTTGCGTAAATACCCATTGAGACATACAAGAGGCGGCTTGTTCCTCGCGGAGCTTGCGCAGCAAGTCCAGCGTTTCCGTGCCGACGTCTACGACGCGGCTCTTGCCGTTTTTGGGAGAGGCGACATATACACCGGCGGCGGGCGTGTATTGCAAATTGCGCCTAATCGTGATCGTGCCGGACTTCCAATCTATATCAGACCATTGCAGCCCACACAGCTCGCCTCTACGCCCTCCGCTATCGGCGGCGAGGTTGATGTAGGCTTGCCATTTCAAAGGCTCATGCTCCACACAGGACAGCACACGGGCAAGCTCTTTTGCCGTCAATGCTTTTTCGCTTTCCTCTTTCGGTGCTTCATCCTTGCGCAGCGCGGGGCGCTTTACTTTGAGCATGGGATTGATTTTGACCGAATCATCCATGAACGCCATTTGAAAGATGCCGTTTAGAATGTTGTAGAGCTTGACCGCCGAGGCGTGAGCTTTGCCGGTTTTCTGATAGTCCAAAATCAGCTTTGAGATCATGGCGGGCGTTACGTCCGTTAAGAGGACGTCGCCCAAAACGGGGAGGATGTAATGGTCAAGGAACATTCGATAAGAAGATCGGGAATTTTCTGAAATTGTCGCCTCTTTTGTCGGCATGAAAACGCCGTCCGCATACTGCTTGACGGTTTTTAACTTTGCCGCCTCCGCCGCTTCAAGGGCGGCTTTTTCTTTTACCTCCGCGCGGTTTTGGATTTCCCCGGCGGCGCAAGCCCGCTCAAATTCGGCGGCGACCTTTGCAAGCTCCCGTTCCGCTGTGCGCTTGCTCCATCCGTCCGGCCAATACCAGCGTTTTTTATAGGGCGCTTTGCCGTAACCGCGAGAAACACAGATTTGAAAGAATCGCTTGCCGTCTTTTGTTTCCATCAACTTAGTGCTTGCCATTTTGTTACCCTCCTTTAGCCGTAGCCGTATATGGGTGGAGTAGGTGTCTCTGCACCGATTGTCGTTTCGGATACGCCGGAACAAAAGAATTTCTCGTATTTTTCAAAAAGGCTTTTGCGAGCTGCGTCATAAGCATCTTCGCCGATGGCGTCTTGAACTTCTCGCAGAGCGGAGTATTTGCGAAAGAAATCATTTATTTTTGCGCCATAGCTGCCAAATTCCGAAAAGACTATTTCGGCTGTCCCGTTTTCGGATTGCCGCAAGCAGATCGATTTTTTTCCGTTAAACAAAGGAGGATTGCTCAATAGCTTGTCTAGGTAGCAGAGCCATTGAAACGCGGTGATTTCCCTTGTCTTTTCATCTTCTCCACAAAGAGAGTCAAGGCTTACACCGAGCGCATTTGCGAGGCTGGCGGCTGTATTCAGATATGGAAGTTTTGGATTCATCGGGTTTTCGTAGTTGCTTATTGCCGCCTGGGTGCAATTGGCTTTTTCGGCTAATTGTCCTTGTGACAAACCGGCGGCTTCGCGGGCTTTCAAAAGGTTTGCGGAAAAAGTATCTTTGTCCATCTCATCGCCTCCGCTTCTATTATATATCTTATTTCTATCCTGTCAAGATAAAATATAACAAAATAATATAATGAATTATATTATTTAACGTATTGATATAATAATAACGAAAGAGTATTATCAAATGCAGAAAGGGGGCGGGAACATGACCGACCAAGAAAAGGCTCGCGCGGCGCGTGCAGAGTATGCGCGGCGCTATCGGAAAGAACATCCGGAGCGTATCAAGGCAACACAGGAAAAGTATTGGCTTCGTCGTGCGGAGCGCGAGAAGCAAACGGCACAGAGGGAGGCTGGAAGGGATGAGACGAACGGCTGACACCAACGCGCCGTACCAAACCATCGACAACACTGCGCGGATAACAGGGCTTTCCCGCGACTTCATCCGGCGCGGCGTCAAGGCTGGGCGAATTCCGTTTATTCGCGGCGGCAGCGGGAACAGCGCGTACATGGTGAACGTTCCGCTTTTCCTCCGACAACTGGAGGCGGAAGCGACGGCGAACGCGACGGGGGCGGTGTGATGGCGCAGCGGCGAATGTTTTCCCTTGCCGTGACCGACACGGACAACTTTCAGGATATGCCGACCAGCACACAGGCGCTTTACTTTCATCTTGGAATGCACGGCGACGATGACGGCTTTGTCGGCAGTCCAAAAAAGATTGCCCGCGCCGCCGGGTGCAACGCGGACGATATAAAACTGCTTATTTCAAAGGGATTTATCATCCCATTTGAGAGCGGCGTCGTGGTGATCCGCGACTGGCGTGTCAACAATACCCTGAAAAACGACCGATACCATGAGACTTTGTATCAGAACGAAAAGGCACGTTTGACCGTCAACAAGTCCGGCGTTTATGAGCTTGGGGAGGCGGTGGAACCAGCTTGTTTCCAGATTGGAACCAATGCGGAACCCCAACATAACGTAACTGAACGTAACCTAACCAAACAGAACAAAAAAGAGGCGGACAAGCCGCCGCGCGTTCCGCGCTCTATGCCGCGTCCGTCTGTTGATGAAATCCGCGCATTCTGCGAGGAAAAGGGCTATCACGTCGATGCACAGGCGTTTTTCGCGTACTATGAAAGCAACGGCTGGCGCGTCGGCAAGAATCCGATGAAAAGTTGGCAATCGGCGCTTGTGACGTGGGAACGCCGAGGGGGTGAAAAGCATGGAAATGACCGCAATGCTTCAACGGATGCCGCCGGAGATCGCGGCGAAACTCCGCAATTCAATGTCCGCGGGCGTCAACTCGATTGATTTTGAGCGACGCAAGGCGGACGCGTTGAACAAAGAGCCGGGGACGCTTACGGGGTACGATTGCCCGCTTTGTCTCAATCGCGGTTTTATGTGGCGCGTGAGGGACAGCGGCGAGAGATACACCGAGGAATGCACCTGTATGCCAACGCGGCGGAACATACGCTATTTACGCGAGAGCGGGCTTGAATCGCTGATAAAGCGATATACCTTTGACGCATGGCAAAGCCGCGAAACGTGGCAAGCTAGACTTTTGCGGATGGCGCGGGAGTATGCAGAGAACCCGACGGGATGGTTTTATCTTGCCGGACGTCCGGGGACAGGAAAAACACACCTCTGCACGGCGATATGCGGCGAGTTAATGAACCGGGGATTTCAGGCGCGTTATCTGTTGTGGCGTGATTTTAGCGTCAAAGCAAAGTCGCTTGTGAATGATGAGGAACAGTATCAAGCGTTGATGAAGCCTCTGAAGTCCGTCCGGGTGCTTTACGTCGATGACCTTTTCAAGACGGGCAAGGGACAAGAGCCGACGGCGGGCGACGTGAACCTTGCTTTTGAGCTGTTAAATGCTCGCTATAACGACGAACGCAAGCTGACCCTCATATCCTCCGAGCTGAACGCAAACCGCCTGTTGGAGATCGACGAGGGCATCGGCTCGCGTATCGTACAGCGGGCGGGTGAAAATTACGCCGACTTGTCCGGGCGGCAGAATTTCCGCTTGACAGGATGAAACCTACAGAAAATTTCCGACAAAAGGGGGCGATACCTTGCGCGTCACAGACGAGGAAATCATAAATGCGCTGTTTTCCAATGGCACAAACCGCACGGCGGCGGCGGCTGTGGGGCTGACCGAGAGGCAGCTTTACAACCGAACGCGAGCGCCGACTTTCCGGGAAAAGCTGGCGGAGGCAAAGACGGCGTTGCTGGAACGCGCCACAAACGCCGCAGAAAGCCGCCTGAGCACCGCCGTTTCTGTTATGGCGGAGATCATGGAGGACAACGAAACCGCCGCAGGAACGCGCGTTGCAGCCGCAGACGGGTTAATCAGAAACACGCTGAAGCTGCTGGAACTTACCGACGTTTCCCGGCGGCTGGATGAGATCGAAAAAATGCTTGCGGAGGCTGAAACAAATGGTAACTGAGGAAACGAAACGCCGCAGGGCGCGAACACGGACGCCGACGCCACCAGCGGCGGAGAACGAGCCGGAGACTTTCAATGGCAACGGCGAGGCGGATTTTATTGCCGGATATTTGGCGCGGCACGGATTTGATTTTGAACGCAAACCATTTGACGCGGGGGGCAATGACCTATGAAACAAAATCGGCTTGTGGAGCTTGAAAAACGCGCCGCCGCGCTGCTGAATGGTGTGGGGCTTGTGACCGTTTCCTTTGACAATGGGACAATGCGAAAAATACGCCTTGCCGACGTTATCCCGCTTCTTGTGGATGGCGGAGAGCTGACCGTTACGGACGTGACCGGCGACACCGGCACGGGCAACGGGCAACTGCTGGAACTGCTGCGCGGGCTGCTGGAGGGCGAGGCATGAGAACGGCGCTAAAGACGCTGCAAAGGCGTGTGGACGGCATAGCGCGGCGGCGCGCCGAAACTGTCAGCCCGCAACGACGTGCCGAGGTGGAGGCTTTTGTCGCAGAGCTTGACCGGCGCTACAATTCGCCGGAAGAACGTGAGAAGCGGCGGGCGTGGTATGAAGCGGTCATGGCTGGCGTTATGCCGTTGCCGCCTAATCCCGACGCGCCGCCGCCTCCAAAACGATGGATAAGCAAAGGGCAGCATGACCGCTTGACGGCGCGGGAACAGGTCGAAAACTTCCTTGATGATGAAACCGGCGTCGATTGGAACCGCACAGAAAAAACAATGACGGATGAAGCGTTTTCCGGGTATGTCGCGGAACTCCGCCGAAAGATTGAGGGGGGCGCGTGAAATGAAAGCGCAAACACGCCTTGACCGTCTGACAGAACGGGCGCGGGCGCTCGCTCCAAAACCGTCACGGGTGCTTTATACGCTTGCGGATGGCACGGAAAAGATAGCGGACTTTGACACGATGCTCGCGGACAGCGGGCGCTTTGCCCGATTCGTTGACGGTTCGGGCAGCTTGCGCGACGTTGACCGGCTACTTGCACTATGGGACGCGGAGGCGGGCGGCTATGGCGACATTATGACAACGAGAAAGAGAGGCGATACACCTTGAAGAACAATCCCGGCGAGTGGCGAGAGGAACGCAACCAATGGGGCGGTGTGCGGCGTTTCCGCATGGTTGGAAACGTCAAAGAGTACGAGATGATGGTTTCCGTGGACGGTATGCAGATACCCGAAAGCGAGCTTGAGGACTACCACCGACACAAGAAAGAGCGAGAGGCAGCCGCAGCAGAGTTGCGCAAGGCAGCACCACCGACCCGGCAGCTCGCTTGCCCTTTTGGGGGCGGCGGCCATAGCTGCGCCCGCGAGAAGTGCGCCCTATTTACCGGCGACGGCTGCACGCTCGCGCAGATCACGACGGGCGGCACCGGCAGCACAGCCGGGAAGTCTTGCCCGTTTTCCCCGTACCCTTGCCGTAATGATTGCGGCTTATATAAAAACGGCTGCGTACTGACAGCCATTGAAGAAAGGACTTGATACCATGTCAGAGTTTAACAAGTTTGCTCGCAAGCTGGACGAGATCGCCCGCGAAGCCCTTACACAGTACGAAAAGGCGGCGAAGCGCAAAGAAGAAGCGGAAAAGGCGCAGAGAGCAGCCCCGGAGCGACAGGGCTTGACCGACGCGACCTATGCAGCCCGCGCAGCTCGCGCACGCGCCGACGCGCTGGAAGCTGAACAGGGTGAACGCGACGCGCGGCGTGCTATGGATGAGAGCTACCGGCGGCAGATCGCGGAGCTGCGCGGCGAACTTGTGACCGCGCTCGACGAGGCTTTCAGAGCAGACCCGCAACAGATCGACAACGCGACGCTGGAGCTTTTGAAAAGCGGCATTTGCACCCCGACAGAGTATGCCGCGCTGCTTGACAAGGCACTCGCAAGCGATAATCACACGATGGCGCGGCTTATCGGCAAATATGCGAGCGACGCGGCGGCGGCAGCGCAAGAGGCGGCGGGCGGTTACGCGGGCGACGCGACCGCGACCGCGCTTAGAGCCGTTTCCTATAAGGCAAATGGGCTTGACGGGAAGCCGTGGCTTGAGGCTTTCGACTTTTTGGAAAGCATCTACAGCCGCGCCGTCAATGAGCCGTTTCTTGCGACCGTTGACAGGTGGG
Source organism: Oscillospiraceae bacterium (assembly GCA_015068465.1). GTDB lineage: Bacteria > Bacillota > Clostridia > Oscillospirales > Oscillospiraceae > Hominicoprocola. Next base: position 8,084 of record SVKM01000043.1, read on the forward strand.
ACAAACTTACTAGCGAAACGACTGAGCGTTTTTGATGGCGGCATAAACCCAATAGCAAAACTCTATCGAGATAGGGAGGCTTGACCTATGACGGACGAACGGCGGGCAGCGGCGGAGGCAAAGCGCCGCGAGACTTACGAACGCAAGCGGCGGCGAGCAGCGGCGGTGAAAGAAGAACGGCAAGCGCAGATCGACGCCTTGCGCCGCGTGAGGGATAACCCGGGCGCAGACCCCGGCGACGTTCTCCGCGCCGTGGAGCTGCTTTCTAAGCTCGCGCCGACATACTGAAAATGAAGCGGGGGCGGCTTGATGCCGCTCCCGCTTCATTTGCTCAATTTTGGGGCTACCTCAATCCTTTGCTCAATCCTTTGAAAATGAGGAAAAACGAAAATCAAAGAAAAAGTTATAAAAATTCCCGGAAATCTTTTGATTTCCGGGCTTTCGTGGAGCTGCTGGGCAGATTCGAACTGCCGACCTCATCCTTACCAAGGATGCGCTCTACCTACTGAGCTACAGCAGCAAATGGCGACCAAGAAGGGGCTCGAACCCTCGACCTCCGGCGTGACAGGCCGGCGCTCTAACCAACTGAGCTACTTGGCCATTTTGCCGCGGCCGCTTTTCACGACCGAGGCGTATCATAACACAATATGTACGACAATGTCAAGCTATTTTTTTCAAAAAGCCGCAATTTATTCTCCCACGCCTTCCAAAAGCGCTTCCGAAGCGCTTTCTGCCGCGGGTTCGACGGCGTTCGCAGCCTCCGCGGCCTCCACAGCCTCGGGCGCGTTCTCGCTGTCGGATTCGGGCGCGGACTCGGGAATGGGGGCGGAAACGCCCTCGGAAACAGCGTCGGGAATGGGTTCGGGCGCGGTTTCCGCGACGGACTCCGGGACGGGCTCGACGACGGAGGACGCATCAGCCGCCGGTTCGGCGGAGGAATCCTCGGGCGCGGTCGGCACGGGCTTGGGCGCGGGGACGGGAGCGGCTGCGGGCGCGGACGGCTCCGTGGTGCTCGAGGGCACGGGCGCGCGCTCGTCCTCAACGGTCGTGACGCCGGCTCTGCCGAAGCGCATCAGGTAGTCGCGCCACATCGTGTAATACGGCGCCTTGACGTGTACGCCGTCGCCGGTGTAGGTCGGCGTGAGCGCGCCGTTCTCGTCGTCGAAGACGGCGTTGCAGTCGACGAAAAAGACATGCTCGCCGTCGGCGATGCGGGAGATCGCCTCGTTGCGCGCGTTGATGCGCTCGTTGTTGTACTGCGTGGTGTCGGATTTCTTCTGCGAGGTGTGGAAGATCGCCTGAATGTAGATCAACGCGTCGGGCTGGAGCTCGCGCAGCTGCGCGACGACGCTCTCGTACTGCGCGGCAAAGCTCTCGGTCGTGCCGCAGCCGATCTCGTTGATGCCGAGCATGATGTAGATCTTGCCGAAGCGGTGCTGCTCAAGCGCCTGCGGGATGGTCAGCTTGCCGCTGACGAACGGTTTTTTCAACACCGACCAGACGTCGAGGCCGCGCTTATAATAGAAGGTGGCGTTGCGAAGCCCTGCGTAGTCGCACAAGCCTTCAGTGTGCGAGTCGCCGATGAACACCGCGTCGTCGAACCAGCTTTCGTCCACGGCGACGAAGCCGGCGTCGGGACACTCCGCGCTCTGCGCGCGCTCAGCCGTTTCGACGCTCTCGGGCTCGACCATCGGCGCGGCGGGCGTGACGACCTCGACCGAGGGCGTGAACTCGTCCACGTCGGTGACCGTGTCCTCCGAGGCGGGGAACGGCTCGTCGTTGCCGACGGAGGAGCGCATCTCCGCGTCCGTGACTGTGCCGGTCAGCGGGCGGTAGTAGGCGGGGGAGTAGGGAATATCCGCCGGGGAGTCGTAGACGCTCCAGGGATACACGCCGTCGCGGGCGGCGGTAAAGACCGCCGCGATCACGGGGGTTTCCGGGCTCAACGCGGCGGTATAACCGGCGTAAACACCGTTGGGGTCGACGACGGGCAGCACGCTCAGCGCGGCACCGAGCGCCGCGCACAGCCAGACGACGGGGGAAAAGGGACGTTTCATCACGAGACCTCGAATCGTTAAAATCTAAAGTAGAGAAATTCGCTGCCGGAGCCGGTCGAGAGAAAATACACGCTCGTCCAGAACAGCGCGAACAGCGGCACCCACACCAGCGCGTTGCCGCGCGCGCGCTCATACCAACGCCGCGGCCAGGGGAGGCACAGGAAGACGCCAATGGCGAACAGCCACCAGTAGGATGTGAAATACTTGAGAAAATCGCCGTAGTTGATCGCCGCGGCGTCGCCGAAGAACGGATACAGACGGCGGAAGTAGGCGAGAAGGTCGGAAAGCGATTCCACGCGGAAGATCACCCACGTCTGCACGATCACAAAGAGAAGATAGAGGTGCGGCAGGACATGGAGCTTGCCGAACGTTTTGCGCAAAAAGAGCTTTTCCAGCGCGATGAACACGAACAGCACGCCGCCCCAAATGAGATAGTTGACAGTCGGGCCGTGCCACAAACCCGTAAGGAGCCACACGACCGCGAGCGAGAGCAGCGTCCGTGCCGTGCCGCGGCGGCTGCCGCCGAGCGGGATGTAGAGATAATCGCGGAACCACGTTCCCAGCGTCATGTGCCAGCGGCGGTAGAAGTCGCTGACCGAGCGGGAGAGGTAGGGATCGTCGAAGTTGCGCGCCACGGGCAGCGCCAGCATGCCGCCGAGCCCCATCGCCATGAGCGAATAGCCCTGAAAGTCGAAGTAGAGCTGCAAGCTGTACCCCACCGCGCCGAGCCACGCCAGCGGCGTGGAGATGTAATCGAAGCCGATGCGCTCCAGAACGACCCAGAGGTACGCGAGCTGGTCGGCGAGCAGCACCTTGAACGAAAGCCCGATGCAAAAGAGCTGAAAGCCCTGCTCGATGTCCACGCGCCCGGGTTTTCTGTCCTTGAGCGCCTTGCGCACGTCGCCGTAGCGCAGAATGGGCCCCATCGTCAGCTGCGGGAACGCCGAAACGAACGCGCCGAAGTCGATGAAGCTCGTTTCCGGCTCGACGGCGCCGCGGCACACGTCGATCAGGTACGCCGTCATCTGGAAGATGTAGAAGCTCACGCCCAGCGGCAGCGCGATGTGCAGGAACGAGTAGTCGTCATACCCGAAACGGGCGAGGACGTCGAACACCGCCGTCAGATACTTGAAAAAGAAAAGCGAGAGAAAATCCAGAAACAGCCCAAGCCCCAGGAACGCGCGGCGCATATAGGGCTCCTCGTCCTTCATCCAGCGCCCGAAGAGATAGTTGAGCGCCGTCATGCCCAGCAGGATGCCGGCGCATTCCAGACCCGCGCCGAAAGCATAGATGCCGAGGCTGCCGAAAAACAGCAGCGCGTTGCGGTATTTGGACGGCAAAACGGTGTGCAGCAGCACAAAGGGGGGCAATATATAAAAAATGAATCGCAGATCAGAAAAGCTCACAGGTCTGTCCTTGTCGAAAAAAGTCGGTTTACAGAACACATTGTACTCTATATTTAGGGAGACGGCAAGAGCAAAACACAAGAAATATGAAAAAATTTTCCCACTCGTCAACGCAAAAATTATATAAGGTTTACAAGCGGAAAATTTTGTAGTATACTCATCACACAGAATAGATTTGGGGGATGGCGAGATGAGCAAGGAAACCGTGCTGAAGCTGCTGCAGGCAAACAGCGGGAAATTCGTCTCCGGCGAGGGCGTGAGCCAGGAGCTGGGCATCACGCGCGCGGCGGTATGGAAGGCGGTCAACGCCCTGCGGCGCGACGGCTACGACATCGAATCGAGAAAGAGCCAGGGCTACCGGCTGATGGACGCGCCCGACCGCGTCAGCGAGACCGAGATCCGCGCGCGTCTGGGCGAAACGAAGCTCGTCGGGCGCAAGCTCGTGTGCTTCGAGAGCGTGGACTCCACGAACTCCTACTTAAAGCGCGCCGCGTCCCAGGGCGTGGTGGACGGCACCGTCGCCGTCGCGAACGAGCAGACCGGCGGCAGGGGAAGGCGCGGCAGGAGCTTTGAAAGCCCCGCCGGCAAAGGCCTTTACATCTCGGCGCTGCTGCGCCCGCCAGTCGAGCCGAACCATCTGCTGCCGATCACGGGCTTCTGTGCGGTCGCGGTGTGCAACGCCATCGAGCGCGTGGCGGGCGTCCGCCCGCGCATCAAGTGGGCGAACGACCTCGTGCTCGGCGAGCGCAAGCTCTGCGGCATATTGACCGAGCTGAGCATGGAGGGCGAGAGCGGCGCGCTGCAATACGCCATCGTCGGCATCGGCGTCAACGTTACGCAGACCGAGGAGGACTTTGCCGGCGAGCTGGAAAACATCGCGACCTCGCTCTATCTCCAGACCGGCGAGCCGGTCTCGCGCGCGTCCCTCGCCGCGGCGATCATCGAGGAGCTGGACGCGCTCTACATGGCGCTGCTGCGCCACCGCATGCAGCCCTACCTCGACGCCTACCGTCAGGACTGCCTGACCATCGGGCGGGAGGTGCAGCTGCTGTGGGAGGACGTGCACGAGAAGGTGCTCGCCACCGGCGTCGACGACGAGCTGGGGCTGCAGGTGCTGCGCGCGAGCGGCGCGACGGAGACCATCCGCACCGGCGAGGTCTCGGTGCGCGGACTTTACGGATATGTGGAGTAAGCCATGTTCAAGAAGCTTTTGGAACTCTTTTTCACCTTTGCCAAGGTCGGCGTGATGACCTTCGGCGGCGGTTACGCCATGCTGCCGATCCTCCAGCGCGAGGTCGTGGAGAACAAGGGCTGGGCGACCGAGGAGGAGCTCGCCGACTACTTCGCCATCGGCCAGTGCACGCCCGGCGTGATCGCGGTCAACACCGCGACGTTCATCGGGCGCAAGAAGGACGGCGTCCTCGGCGGGATCGTCGCGACGTTCGGCGTCGTGTTCCCGTCCATCGTCATTATCTCGCTGCTCGCGGGCGTCATCACGCAGTTTTCCGAGCTTTCCTGGGTCAAGGACGCGTTCGCGGGCATCCGCGTGTGCGTGTGCGTGCTGATCGCGAACGCGGTGGTGAAGCTCGGCAAAAAATCCATCGTCGACCCGTGGACCTGGGGCATTTTCCTGCTCATCGCCGCCGGCGCGATCTTCACGAAGTGCTCGCCGGTGGTGTTCGTGCTGTGCGCGGGCGTCGCGGGCGTCGTGCTGCGCGTGCTCTGCGGCGTTGAACCGAAGAAGAAGGAGGAGACGGCGAAATGATCCTCCTGCAGCTCTTCTGGGAATTTTTCAAGACCGGGCTGTTCGCCGTCGGCGGCGGCATGGCGACGCTGCCGTTCCTCTACGACATCTCCGACCGTACCGCGTGGTTCACCCATGCCCAGCTCGCCGACATGGTGGCGGTCTCGGAGTCGACGCCGGGGCCGATCGGCGTCAATATGGCGACCTACGTCGGCTTTCTGACCGCGGGCGTGCCCGGCGCGGTCGTCGCGACGCTGGGGTTGATTACGCCGAGTATTATCGTGATCCTGACCGTCTCCGCGTTTTTGCAGAAGTTCCGCGACAGCAAGTACGTAAACGGCGCGTTTTACGGGCTTCGCCCCGCCTCGACCGCGATGATCCTCGCCGCGGGCATGCTGGTGGTGAAGGCGGCGTTCCTCCCGAACGGGCTTGCCGCGCTCGACTGGCGGCTTCTGGCGCTCGCGGCGGCGCTGGTCGTGCTGACGAACTTCGTCAAGGAGACGAAGAGCCTGCATCCCATCATTTTCATTCTCGCTTCCGCCGCGGTGGGCGTCGCGCTGAAGCTCGCGGCGTGAGCGGGGGAGAGGAGAAAGCCGTGAAAAAGCTCGCCTCTGCCGTCCTCAGCCTCTGCCTGCTCCTCGCGCTCCTGCCGGACGCGCGCGCCGCGGTGCAGGGCGACCTTTCTGCATGAAAAACCGAGGCTCCACCGTCACCGGCGTCGGCACGAAGGCGGACGGCACGCCGGACTATGACCTCGCGCGCGCGGACGAGGCGGGCTTGCTCGCGGAGACGCCCGAGCTTCCCTACGAGGTCTGCCTGCGCGACTTCTACCGCGCGGATGTGGCGGTCGCCTCGCTGCGCGCGCTGGAGCGGCAGGCGGCGCAAAAGGAATGACCGGTCGGGTCATTCCTTTTTTTTGCGCGCATCGCTTGCAATTTTGCGGAAAATAGAGTAAAATATATCACATAATAATGATAGTTGCATTATCATGGTATGCAATCTGTCGGAAAGAAGGGCTTTGCCATGAAAACGAAACGCCTCCCCGCGCTGCTTTTGACGCTCGCCCTGCTGCTCACGCTCCTGCCGTGGAGCGCGGTCCCCGTCCGCGCGGACGGGGCGATTACCTCCTGGGCGCAGCTGCAAGCGGCGCTTGACGACGCGAGCACCGACGCGGAGCACCCCACGGAGATCACGCTGACACAAAATCTGACCGCCGGGGAGAGCGACGGCGCGCTGACCGTCGCCGCGGGAAGATACGTCACGCTCGACCTCGCGGGCTTTACGCTCGACCGCGGTCTGGGCGGCGAGACGGCGGAATCGGAAGATAACGGCAACGTCATCACGGTAAACGGCACGCTGACGCTCTCCGACAGCGGCAGCGACGGCGCGCTCACCGGCGGCTATTACTACGGTTGGGGCGGCGGCGTGTCCGTAAAGGAAAACGGCACATTCACCATGACCGGCGGCACGATCACGGGCAACCGGACATACGGCCACAACGGCGGCGGCGTGTATGTCGGCAACAGCGGCAGCTTTACAATGTCCGGCGGCAGCGTCACCGGCAACGATTGCGGCGCATACGGCGGCGGCGTATACGTGGACGGCGATTTTCACCTTTCGGGCCTCTGCCGGATTACCGGCAACACAGAGACCTACCGAGGCACGACGAAACCGGACAACTACTACGGCAGTGTCATCACCATCAGCGGCGCGCTGGACGCGAACACCCGCGTCGGCATAACCATAATGTACAGCGACCACTTTACCAAAGGCTTTAAGGCGAACAGCGGGCTTGACAGCGCCGCGATCTGCTTCTTCTCCGACGCCGGCGACGACGGCAGGATCCTTACCGACGCCGACAGCGGCGAGGGCGTGGTTCAACTAAAGGAAGACCTCATATACACCGAAGATTGCATCTCGGATGGCGTGGAGAACGTATCGGTCACCTCCGACGCGGCGGGAACCGTCCCGTTCAAAAAAGGCTGGACGGGCGACGACGTGTATGTCTGGTTCACGCTCAAGGACGG
>SVKM01000044.1 GCA_015068465.1 Oscillospiraceae bacterium
CGTGCAGATCTCGGTGAGAAAATACGCGCACGGCGCCGAGAGCGTGACGCGCAGCGTCGTGTCTCCCTCGCTCTTGACGGCGAGCCGGGAGACATCGCCGGTCTCGCGCACCGCGTCATAGCCCTGCACCATCGACAGCAGCGCGCAGTTGGGCGAGCCCGTCGCCGGGTCGGCGAGCCGCCGCCAGGCGTAGGCGAAATCCTTCGCCTTGACGCGCACGCCGTCCGACCAGCGGGCGGACGAGCGCAGCGTGAAAATATAGTCCACCGTCCCGTCGCCGTTTTCGACCGTGCGGTATTCCTTGGCGATACCGGGAACGGCGGTGATGCGTCCGTCTTCATCCTTCTCCGCGCGCATGAGGTTTTCGTACATCGCGCAGAAAACGGTCTGCGCGCGCGCGTCGGTGTTCATCGCGGGATCGAGTGTGGCAAGCCTTCCGCACACCGCGGCGCCGAGCACAAAGCTGCCCTCGCCGCCGTCCTCCTCCGTCCGGGCGCAGCCGGACAGCGCGCTCATCAACATGAGCGCGCTGAGCAGGATACAGATGAGCTTTGGTTTCCTCATAGGCGTCAACGGGGCTTTTCGCCCTCGACCAGCTTTCCCTCTTCGTCAAAATGCGCGGTCAGCAGCGTGCTGCCGGTGACCTTTGCGATCTCGTCGAGTTTCATTTTCGACGGGTAGTCCGCCACCAGCGTGAACGCGACGCCGCGGCGCTTCGCGCGGCCCGTGCGCCCGATGCGGTGGACGTAGTATTCGTTCTCCTGCGGGACGTCGTAGTTGAACACGGCGTCCACGTCGTCCACGTCGATGCCGCGGGCGGCGACGTCGGTCGCGATAAAGACCGGCAGCTCGCCGCGGCGGAAGCGCGCCATGACCTGCTCGCGCTTTTTCTGCGGGATGTCGCCGTGGATGCAGTCGACGTCCAGCCCCTCCATCTCAAGGTACTTCTTCAGCCGCTCGACCATGCCCTTGGTGTTGCAGAACACGATCACGCGCTCCAACTCGCCCTGGCGGATGATGCGCGCGATGGCGGCGACCTTGTCGCTTTGGTCGACGTCGATGCGGTACTGCAGAATGTCGGGCTTGTTCTCCTCCTGCGCGGGGACGGTGATCTCCTCCGGCTCGCGCTGGTACATCCAGCTGATGTCCAGCACCTCGCGCGAGATGGTCGCGGAGAACATGCCGAGGTTTTTGCGAGACGGGATCTTGTCCATGATGCGCGTGACGTCGTGGACAAAGCCCATGTCGAGCATACGGTCCGCCTCGTCGAGGATGACCGTGTCGACATGGTCGAGCTTGACCGTGCGGCGCTTCATGTGGTCGCTGAGCCTGCCCGGCGTCGCGACGACGATCTGGGGTTTTTTCTTGAGCTGTTCGATCTGCTTGCCGATGGGTGCGCCGCCGTAGAGGCAGACCGTGCGGATGCCCGGCAGGTACGCGCACAGCACGCGCAGCTCGTCGGTGATCTGCATGGCAAGCTCGCGCGTGGGCGCGAGGATGACCGCCTGCGCCTCCTCGCGCTCCGCGTCGATGTGTTCGATGATCGGGATGCCGAAGGCGAACGTCTTGCCCGTGCCGGTCGGCGCCTTTGCGATGACGTCCTTCCATTCGCGCATCAGCGGGATGCAGCCCGCCTGGATCGGCGTCGATTCCTCGATGCCCTTGTCTTTGAGCGCGCGCTGCATCTCGGGCAAAAGCCCGAGCGAGTCAAAGCGCGCTCCCTGTGTCACTTCCATACAATGTATCCTTTGTGTCTTTCTATTTTGGTGAAGCGCGGTCCGCGCGCTCAGGAAAGCTTGCGGTGCGGCACGTGCCAAATGTTGTCCGCGTACTGCGCGACCGCGCGGTCGGCGGCAAAAATGCCGCTGCGCGCGATGTTCAAAAGCGACATGCGGTTCCACGCCTTCGCGTCGGCGTAGGTCGCGACGACGCGCGCCTCCGCCTCGCAGTAGCTCTCGAAGTCCTCGAGGAGCATGTACTCGTCGTTCATCAAAAGCCGCTGCGCGAGGTCTTCATAGGAAACGCCGTCGCGGAAGCCGTACTTGAGCTGGTCGACGACGCGGTGGAGCTTTTCGTCGTGCATGTAGACCATCTGCGGCATGTAGCCCTCCGCCTTCTTGCGCGCGACCTCGTCCGCGTGCATGCCGAAGAGGAACATGTTCTCGTCGCCGAGCACCTCGTGCATCTCGACGTTCGCGCCGTCGAGCGTGCCGATGGTCAGCGCGCCGTTCATCATGAACTTCATGTTGCCGGTGCCGCTGGCTTCCTTGCCGGCAAGCGAGATCTGCTGGCTGACCTCGCTCGCGGGCATGAGCGTCTCCGCCATCGAAACGCGGTAGTTCTCCAAAAACGCCACCTGCAGCTTATCCCGGCAGACAGGGTCGTTGTTGACCTGGTCGGCGAGCGAGTTGATGAGGCGGATGATGCGCTTGGCGACCGCGTAGCCCGGCGCCGCCTTCGCGCCGAAGAGGAACGCGTGCGGCTGCATCGCCATGTTGGGGTCGTCCTGCAGGGCGTGGTAGAGCGAAATGATGTGCAGCACGTTCAAAAGCTGGCGCTTGTACTCGTGAAGCCGCTTCGCCTGCACGTCGAAGACCGCGCCGGTATCGAGCACGATGCCGGTATCGCGCTTGACGTACTTGGCAAGGCGCTCCTTGTTCTTTCGCTTGACGTCCCCAAGGCGCTCCAGAACGGCGGCGTCGTCCGCGTACTTTTCGAGCTTTTTGAGGTCCTGCGGGTACAGAAGATACTTCTTCCCCTTTGTCAGCTCGACGATCAGCGCGTCGAGGCCGGGATTTATTTCGCTCAGCCAGCGGCGGTGGTCGATGCCGTTGGTGACGTTCTGGAATTTCTCCGGCGTCATCGCGCACTGGTACCGGAACAGGTCGTTGCGCAGGATGTCGGAGTGCAGGGCGCTCACGCCGTTGATCGTGCGGCACGCCGCGACGCACAGGTTCGCCATGCGCACCTGGCCGTCCCAGACGATCGCCATTTCGGCGGTCTTCGCCGGATCCTGATAGTAGGCGTCGACCTCGTCCTGATAGCGCCGCGCGATCTCGACGATGATCTCCCACACGCGCGGGAGCAGCGTTTCGATCAGCTCCTGCGGCCAGCGCTCGAGCGCCTCGGCAAGGACCGTGTGGTTGGTGTAGGCGACGGACTGGCGCGTGATGCCCCACGCCTCATCCCAGTCGAGCCCCGCGTCGTCCATCAGAATGCGCATCAGCTCCGGTATTACGAGCGCGGGGTGCGTATCGTTGATCTGAAAGACGTTCTTCTCGTGGAAGTTCATCACCGTGCCGTAGGTCTCGATGTGCTTGCGCACAACGGACTGCACGGTCGCGGAGACGAAGAAATACTGCTGCTTGAGGCGCAGGGATTTGCCCTCGATGTGGTTGTCCTCGGGATAGAGCACCTTGGCGATGGTCTCGACCATCGCGTGCTGCTCCATCGCGCGCAGATATTCGCCCTGGGAAAAGAGCGACATGTCCATCGGCGTCGTGGACTTCGCGTCCCACAGGCGCAGCGTGTTGACGTGGTCGGTGTCGTAGCCCGCGATCTCCATGTCGCAGGGCACGGCAAGCACCTCGCTCGCGCCCTCGTTGACGACGTGGAGGCGGTCGTTGTCCCAGAACTTCCGCAGCGTCCCGCCGAAGTAGACATGCTCCGCCTCCTGCGGCTTCGGGAGCAGCCAGGCGCTGCCGAGCTCCTTCCATTCGTCGGGAAGCTCCACCTGCTGGCCGTCGACGATGCGCTGGCGGAAAATGCCCATCTCATAGCAGATGGAGTAGCCCGTCGCGGGGATCTCAAGCGTCGAGAGCGAGTCGAGGTAGCACGCGGCGAGCCTGCCGAGGCCGCCGTTTCCGAGCGCGGCGTCCGGCTCCGCCTCGAATACGTCCGAGGCGTGGAAGCCCAGCTCCTCGATCGCCTTGCTCAGATACTCGCCGACGCCGAGGTTCCAGGCGTTTTTCTTGAGGCTGCGCCCCATGAGGAACTCCATCGAAAGATAGTGTACCTGCCGCGCCTTTTTCGCGCGCGTTTCGTGCTTGGTGGCAATCTCGCGATCCGCCATGATCTCGCGCAGGACAAGCGCGCTCGCGCGCATCATCTGCCCCTCGGTCGCCTCGTCCGCGGTGCAGCCGAAGTTGAGCTTGAGCTTGTCGCAGATCGCCTTTTTCATTTTTTCTACGGAATGGATGGATGTCATGGATGATGATTACTCCTTTATACGAGCGATCTGTAGATCGCCCTGTATTCCTCGGCGCTCCGCTTCCAGCTGAAGTCCTCGGTCATGCCGCGCTTTTGCAGGAGCTTGAACGCCGCGGGGTTGTCGTGGTAGAGGTCGATCGCCTCGCACACGACGTGGCACATATCGCCGGCGTTGTAGTTGGCGAACGAAAAGCCGTTGCCCTCGCCGTTCCACGCCTGATAGGCGTGGACGGTGTCCTTGAGCCCGCCGGTCTCGCGCACGATCGGCACGGTGCCGTAGCGCATCGCGATCATCTGCGAAAGCCCGCACGGCTCGCTCTTCGAGGGCATCAGGAACAGGTCCGCGCCGGCGTAGATCTCGCGCGCGAGCGCGTCGGAGTAGCCGAGGTAGACCGCGACGCGGCCGGGATAGCGCTGGCAGGCATAGTTAAAGAACGCTTCATACTGGGGGTCGCCCTTGCCGAGCACCGCGAACTGGACGTCCTTTTCCATGATGGAATCCAACGTCTCGCACACGAGGTCGAGGCCCTTGTGCGAAACGAAGCGCGTGACCATCGCGACGATGGGCGTTTCGGGCTTCACCTGCAGCCCCATGGTCTGCTGGAGCTGCTCCTTGTCCTTCGCCTTGCCCGCCATCTTGCCGGGGCCGTAGGTCGAAACGATCGCCTTGTCCTTGCGCGGGTCGAAGCTCTTGACGTCGATGCCGTTGAGCACGCCGTAGAGCTTGTTGTCACACATCGCCATCACGTTTTCCAGGCCGTGGGCGAAATAGGCGTACTTGAGCTCCTGGGCATAGGTGGGGCTGACGGTCGTGACCGCGTCGGAATTGATGATCGCACCCTTGAGGAGGTTGATGTCGTCCTCATAGGCGAGCGTGCCGCCGTCGTACCAGCCCGGCGCGAGGCCGAACAGGTCGCCGAGCAGCTCGCGGCCGTAGCGGCCCTGGTACTCGATGTTGTGGATCGTGATGACCGTGCGGATGCCCTTGTAGAAGTCGTCGCGCACCGCCTCGTCGTGAATGTAGATCGGCACGAGCGCGCTCTGCCAGTCGTTGCAGTGGACGACGTCGGGCTTTTCCGGCAGGTCGCGCAGCAGCTCCGTCACCGCGCGGGAGAAGAAGCCAAAGCGCTCCGCGTCGTCAAAAAAGCCGTAGAGCTCGGGGCGGCGGAAATAGAACTCGTTGTCGACGAAGTACCACGTCACGCCGTCCTGTTCGAGGGAAAACAGCCCGCAGTAGACGCTGCGCCACGCAAGGCGCACATACGTCCACTTCACGAACGTCAGCTTTTCCTGCCAATGGTCGGAGACCGTCTGGTAAAGCGGCAGGATGACGCTGACCTTGTCCCCGCCGGCGGCGAGCGCCTGCGGAAGGCTGCCTGCCACGTCGGCGAGCCCGCCCGTCTTGCAGAACGGGGACGCCTCGCTCGTCACATACAGAATATTCATCAGGAGACCTCCTTTTGAATGATACTTCAGACCACACTGTTCTTGGCGACCGCCACGGGATAGCTCTCCGTGCCGGTCAGTACGCCGCCGCCGCGCACGCGCACGTTTTTATCCGCGATGACGTACTTCACGCTCGCGCCCTCCTCCACGCAGGTCTTTTTGAAGAGCACGCTGTTTTTGACCGTCGCGCCCTTTTCCACGCGCACGCCGGGGAACAATATGCTGTTTTCCACCGTGCCCTCGATGATGCAGCCGTCGGCAACGAGGGAGTTGACGCAGCGGCTCTCCGGCGCGATGTAGGTCGGCGTCTCGTCGTCCTCCTTGGCGTAGACGGGGCGCTCGGCGGTCGTGAGCGCGCGGTAGACCTCGGGCCGGAGCAGGTCCATGCTGCGCTCGTAATACTCCTGCACCGTGCGCACCTGCGCGGCAATGCCGTCCCAGACCCAGCCGCGGATGTCGAGCGAACCGCACTTCGCGCCGAGCACGTCGCTGCGCCAGGAGAATTTCTCCTCGGCGGCGCACTCGTCCACGAGCCGGAGCAGCAGCTCGCGGCTGAGGATATAGATCTCAAGACAGTGGCAGCCCTCGGGCTTCTTGGGGTCGATAAGCGTCTTGGTGACGCGCTTTTCCCCGTCGAGCAGGAAGAACGTCGCGTTCTCGGTATTGCTGTACTTGCTGCGGCAGACGCAGGTGATGTCCGCGCCGGAGGCGAGATGCTCCTCAAAGACCTTCGTCAGCGGCACGTTGATGATGAGGTCGCTGTCCGCGAGCACGACGTAGTCCTGGCGGATCTCGTCGAGATAGGCGCGCACGCCCGCGAGCGCCTCCATTTTGCCGCGGAAGCCCCGGCTGCCGCTCTGGGGCGGCAGCAGCTTGAGCCCGCCGTACTTGCGCGACATATCCCAGGTCTTGCCGTTTCCCAGGTGGTCGAGCAGGCTGCGGAAGTTGCCGTGGAGCACGACGCCGACGTCGGTAATGCCCGCGTTGTGCATGTTGGAGAGCATGAAGTCGATCACGCGGTAGCGTCCGCCGAACGGGATCGAGCCGGGCATGCGCCGCTCGCCGAGCTCGCGGAGCCCGGGCTGCTTTTCGTACGAGAAAATGATGCCGTGCAGGCCGTTCATCTCGCCACCTCCTTCATCGCCTTGTTGAGCATACGCTTCGCGCCGAGCTTATAAGCCTTCGGCACGTTCGTTTCGGGGCCGACGACCGTGATGCCCCAGCCCTCGCTGCCGTCCGGCTTCGCGCCGACGACGGCGTCCTCGCCGACGACGGCGTCCTCGCCGATGATGGCATATTCCACGTGGGCGCCGCGCTTGACGGCGGCGCCGGGCATAAGGATCGAATACTCGACGCTTGCGCCCTCCTCGATCGTGCTGTTGACCGAGAGCACGGAGTTCTCCGCTCTGCCCTCGACGACGCAGCCGCGCGTGAGAACGCTGTGGAGCACCTCGCTCTCCTTGCCGAGGAACGCCGGCGGCGCGGAAACGCTGCGCCCGTAGATGGGCCAGTCGTGCTCGAAGAGGTCGAGCCCGCTGCCGGTGGCGAGCATGTCCATGTTCGCGTCCCAGAGGGAGTCGAGCGTGCCGACGTCCTTCCAGTAGCCCGCAAAGCGGTAGGCGAGCATCTTTTCCTTCTTGCCGAGCATCGCGGGGATGATGTTCTTGCCGAAGTCGTTCTCGCTCGCGCTGTCGTTCTCGTCCGCGATGAGATATTCGCGCAGCTTGCTCCACGTGAAGACGTAAATGCCCATCGAGGCAAGGTTGCTCTTGGGCTCCTTGGGCTTTTCGGCGAATTCGGTGATGTTGTCGTCGCCGTCCACGCTCATGATGCCGAAGCGGCTCGCCTCGCTCCAGGGCACCTCCATCACGGAGATCGTGCACGCCGCGCCCGCCTTCTTGTGCCGGGCAAGCATGTCGGCGTAGTCCATCTTATAGATATGGTCGCCCGAGAGGATCACGACGTAGTCGGGGTCGTACATGTCGACGAAGCCGATGTTCTGGTAGATCGCGTTCGCCGTGCCCTTGTACCAGCTCGCGCCGGTCGCGCTCTGATACGGGGGCAGGATATGCACGCCGCCGTCCTCGCGGTCGAGGTCCCAGGGCTGGCCGGAGCCAATGTAGCTGTTGAGCTCGAGCGGGCGGTACTGCGTCAGCACGCCCACGGTGTCGATGCCCGCGTTGGTGCAGTTCGAGAGCGGGAAATCAATGATGCGGAACTTGCCGCCGAACGGTACGGCGGGCTTCGCCATATTCTCGGTGAGTACATAGAGGCGGCTTCCCTGTCCGCCGGCGAGCAGCATGGCAATGCACTCTTTTTTCACGCTGAGTTCTCCTCCTTTTGTTACTTCGCGCGCGTGGTTTTCTTCAAGGTCTTTGCGTTCCCGGCGGGCGCTTTCTTTGCCGCCGCCTTTGCCGCAGGCTTCGCCGCTTTCTTTGCGTCTTCCTTCTTTGCCGTTCTCTTCGCCGCGGGCTCCTCCTTCTTTTCCGCCCTTGCCGCCGGCAGCTTGCCGGAGCCGCGGAAGAACACCGCGCCGTAGGGTGGGATCGTCACGGCGATCGAAGCCTCCCTCCCGTGCGAGGGGACGCGCTCGCATTTGACCGTGCCGTTGTAGTTCCAGCCGCTGCCGCCGAATTCGGGGCGGTCGGTGTTGAAGACTTCCTTGTACTCCTTCTTCGGCGGTACGCCGAAGCGGTAATCCTCGTAGTGGTTGGGTGAGAAGTTGACGACGCACACCAGCTCGCCGCCCTTCTTGTCGCGGCGCAGGAACACCACGACGTTGTTCTCGTTGTCGTCGGGAACGAGCCACTCGAAGCCCTCCCAGCTGAAGTCGATCTCCCACAGCTCGGGGGATTCGAGATAGAATTTGTTGATCGCGCGGAAGAAGTCCTGCGTCTGCCGGTTCTCCTCGTTCTCGCGCAGCAAGTACCAGTCCAGCTCGTTCGCGAAATCCCACTCGTGCCACTGGCCCAGCTCCGCGCCCATGAACGTCAGCTGCTTGCCCGGATGCCCGTAGAGGTACGCCGTGAAGCCGCGCACGCTCGCGAGCTGGCCCCAGTCGTCGCCGGGCATTTTCCCGCGCAGCGAGCCCTTCATGTGCACGACCTCGTCGTGCGAGATCGGCAGCACGTAGTTCTCCGAGAACGCGTACATCAGCGAGAACGTGATGTCCTTGTGGTGGAACTGGCGGAACCACGGGTCGAGCTTCAAATAGTGGCACATGTCGTTCATCCAGCCCATGTTCCACTTGAGGTTGAAGCCCAGGCCGCCCGCGTCGGTCGGGCGCGTGACGAGCGGCCACGCGGTCGACTCCTCCGCGACCATCATCACGCCCGGGTCGATCGAAAACGCCATGCGGTTGAGCTCGCGCAAAAACTCGATCGCCTCGATATTCTCATGCCCGCCGTACTGGTTGGGCGACCACTCGCCGTCGCGCCGGTCATAGTCGAGATAGAGCATCGACGCCACCGCGTCCACGCGCAGCCCGTCGATGTGGAACTCGCGCAGCCAGAAGGCGGCGGAGGACAAAAGGAAGCTCTTGACCTCGCCGCGCCCGTAGTCGAACACGCGCGTGCCCCAGCTCAAATGCTCGCGCTTGCGCGGGTCGGCGTACTCGTAGGTGCTCGTGCCGTCGAAATCGCGCAGGCCGTGGGTGTCCTTGCAAAAGTGCGACGGCACCCAGTCGAGGATGATGGAGATGCCCGATTCGTGCATCTTATCGACGAAGTACATGAAATCCTTGGGCGTGCCGTAGCGCGAGGTCGCGGCAAAGTAGCCCGTGACCTGATAGCCCCACGACGCGTCGAACGGGTACTCGGTCACCGGCATCAGCTCGATGCAGTTGTAGCCGAGATCCGTACAGTAGGCGGAAAGCTCGTCGGCGAGGCGGCGGTAGTCGCAAAAGCCGCCGTTCTCGTTCCGCCGCCAGGAGCCGAGGTGTACCTCGTAGATGTTGAGCGGATGGTCGTAGACCAGCTTCTCGCGCCTGCGCTCCATCCACTTTTTGTCGTGCCATTTGTAGCCCGAGATGTCGTAGAGCTTGCTCGCCGTGCCCGGGCGCGTCTCGGCGTGATAGCCGTAGGGGTCTGCCTTGAGCGTCACCTCGCCCTTGGGTCCGGTGACGGCGAACTTGTAGGCGTCAAACTCCCGGAGCCCGGGGATGAACGCCTCCCACATATCCTGCTCGTTGCGCCGCATCGGATGCGCCCAGCGGTCCCAGGAGCAGAAATCGCCCACGACCGCCACCGCCTGCGCGTTGGGCGCCCAGGTGCGGAACAGCCAGCCGTCCCTGCCGTCGCGCCGCGCGGGATGCGCGCCGAAATAGGTATAGGCGTCGTACAGGTTGCCGCCGTAGAACGCCATCGTATCGAGCCGCGTCAAATCACCCATGTGCATCTCCCCTTGCTGTAATATTCACACAAGTTATTGCTTACTGTATATCCTCCGGCTGCGTCTGCACGGCGGCGCCGCCGTCGAGCGTCAGGCCGAAGTCGCGCTCCACGCTGGAGAGGTCGCGGTCGAGCATCTTCTCCATCACGCGGATGTCCGCGTCGACGTCCATCGCCTCGCTGCGATAGAGCTCGTCGAGCTGCTTTTCGAAGTTCTCCAGCAGCGTATCCATGATGGACTCGATGCGTGATTTTGCCTGATTGAGGTTCTCGCCCTCGATGCCTGCCTCCTCGAACTGCGTGTAGGTGCTCAGCAGCTTGAGCGTCGTGGGCAGGTAGTAGTCGAAAAACGTCGACGCCTGCTTCTGCTTTTCGGGATGGGTCTCCACTTCCTTGAAGATCTTGCCCGCGATCTCCTCCATGCGGTCGAGCTTTTCCGAGAATATGGGGTCGGGGATGCGGTCGTTCGCCTCGCGGATCGCGCGCAGCGCGCCGGAATAGCCCTCCTGCACCTCCTTGGGGGTGCGGTTCTCCTTTTTCGTCTGCCCCTGGAGGTAGCGCTGGTAGGCGTCGGCGCTGCGGAAAAGCATGCCGTGGCCCGCGTCGAAGAACGCGCCGTTTTCCAGCATGTGCTTTTGCAGCATATACTCGATGTCCGACTCCACGACGCTGCGCTTCTTGCCCGTGATCATGCAAAACTCGTCAACGGTCACGTAGTCGCGCTCGCCCATGAACGCGCGGTAGCGCTCGATGCGGGAGCGGCGGCGCTGCATCTTGCGCCCGTAGGAAAACATCGTCGCGCCGCCGGCGACAAATCCAAACAGCGTGAAAAGCCCCGACCAGTCGATTGCCGCGCCGCCGATAATATCGCCGATCTCCGAGACGAGGCCGATACCGAAAATCCCCGCCGCCACAAGGCCGATGATCTGCAAAATCTTCGCGGTCTTGCTTGTGTCGTTCGGCGACTTGGTGACCCGCTGCGCCGCGTTCGAGACCCTGGAGGTCGTCTCGCGCGTCGCGGTGCGCTGCTCGGTCTTGCGCACGCCGGAGGTGCGCTCGGCCGTGGTGGTCGTGCGCGTGGTGGTCGTCGTGGTATAGGTCGTGCGGCGCGTGCGGCTGCGCTTGTCGTCCTTCAATTTGCTGATCAGCAGGATCAACCCGATGGGCCACAGCCCAAAGGCAAACATCAGCCCGATCAGCACCCAGCTGAACCAGTCGCTGTCGCCGCCGGACGAGCTGCTGCGCGTGTAGCTGGTGCGGCTGACGCCGGGCTGCAAGCGGCTCCCCTGCGCGCCCTCGCTTGGGCGGAACGACCCTGTATTTTCGTCATACTTCCATTCTTCGCTCATTTCGGCTCCTTCTCGCCCCAACGGGTCAGCTTCGTCTTGTTGCCCTTCTCGTCCACAAGGTAGGTGTGGTCGAGCTGGGCTTTCAGATTGCCCGTGACAGCGTTGATATACTCCTGCCGCAGCGCGGCGCGTTCGACCTTTTCCTCGTCGGTCAGGCCCTCGGGCGTTTTCGCCTTGTGCGCCAGCTCATTGATGCGGTCGATCTTTTTCTGATCCATGCGTTTCTTCCTTACAGATACCTCTTGATCAAAATCGAGGTTCTTCCTTTCCTGCTCTGTCCGCCGACCGAAGCAAGTTCAAACTTCCCCAGCCCGCGCGCGGAGACGACGTCCCCCTCGGCGACGGGAGCGTCCGGCTTCGACACCTCGCGGTGGTTGAGCGCCACGCGCCCGGAGGCGATCAGCTCCGACGCCTTCGCGCGGCTCATCGAAAAGCCCGTCGCCGCCACGGCGTCGAGCCGCAGCGTCGCGACCGTGTCGCGCAGCTCTCTGACCTTGAGCTCCGGCACGGCGAGCTCCGAAAGCGCGATGCGCGTACACGAGAGCTTCGCGCGCCCCGCGCCCGTCCACTCGCGCGCGAGATAGTCCGCGACGTCCGCGCACACCAGCACGTCCGATGAATCGGGCGAAACGAGGATGTCGCCGAGCTTTGCGCGCACAACGCCCAGCGCCATCAGGCTGCCGAGCAGGTCGCGGTGGGTCAGCCCCTCGTCCGCGCGATACCGCACGCGCAGCGCCGCCATGCACTCCGCCGCGTCGGGAGCTTCCTGCCAGTCGGCGAGAAAGCACAGCATCCGGCGCTCCGCGCGCTCATACCCGCCGCAAAACGCCCAGCCGTCGTGTATTTTCGCGGCGTGGAGCAGGTCCTCGGCGCTCCGCGCCTCGGCAGGGCTCAAAAAGTCCGTGTGCGCGGGGATATTGCGCTCACGGCTGCGCTCGCAGCAGTCAAGCACATGCGCGAGCAGCGTGCGCTCGTCTGTATCGCGGGAAACGCGGTCGAGCAGGGTCTTTCGGTCGGTCATGCTTCCTCCCGGACAGTACATAGTCTTCCATCAATAAGAATAGCACAAGCCCGTGTCAGATGCAAGGTAAAAAAAGCGCGGCCCGCCAAAGGGCGGGTCGCGCATATTCTCGCTATTTCGCGCGCATCAGCTCACGCGGACGATGCACTCTACTTTCTTATCGCCGACCGTTCCGGTAATAAGCGTCTTGCCCCTGCCGACGGTCGTGATCCTGCCGTCGTCGGAGATCGTCGCCACGCTCGTGTCGGCGGAAGTCCAGCTGATCTTGATCTCCTTCTTGTCGTCATCGTATACGATCAGGCGGATGCTGTCCGGGTTGCTGGACTTCACCGTGATATCGTACTTGTTCGTGTCGTGATCTCTGGGCAGTTCGCCGGTCACGTTGGTTTTCAGATGCAGCGAACCCGAAACGTTTTGCGTCGCGGAGGTACTCGGCGTGCTCGGCGTGCTTGGGGTCGTCGGCGTACTCGGGGTCGTCGGGGTCGTCGTCGGCGCGGTGGTCGCGGTCGTGCCGGGAGCGGCGGGCGCGGTCGGCGTGACCGCCTCGATGACCGTCGGCGCATCCGCGCTTTCGGCGGTCTTGCCCGTACCGTTCACGCGCACGATGCACGTCAGATCGCGCGTGCCCGCCTTGCAGTGGATGGTCGTTCTGCCGTTGGCGCGCGCGGTGACGACGCCGTCCGCCGTCATCGAAACGACGTTGCCGTTTTCAATGCTCCAATGCGGCGTCGCCTCGGTGCCCTTGAGCTTGAGCGTAAATTTCTCGCCCGCGTAGCCGAGCGTGACGTCCGTATGGTTGAGCGAGGCGTTCGAGACGTCCACGTTCTCGTCCTCGGCCGGCTGCGCGACGGGCGTCGGCTCGACCGCCGCCTGCGCATCCGTACCCTCGCCGCCGGTCGTATCGGTTTCGCCGCCGGTCTCGCCGTCCGCCGGCGCGGACGCGTCCGGCTCGTAGAACGGGTCGTTCGCCGCGGGATTGCTCGCGGGGATCGCGGGCTGGTCGGTGTTGACCGGCGGCTTGTCCGTGCCGCTCACGGGCTGCTCGGGCTTCTTGCCGCCAAAGAGGTACCAGCCCAGCAGCGCCAGCACCAGCACGAGCACGACGATCAGCCCTCCGCGCGCGGAGAGCGCCTTCTGCTTGTCGGCGATGCGCCGGCGCGGCGTATATTTGATCTTGCGGGAGCTTGCGCCGTCCTCCTCGCAGAACGGGCAGCGGGGATAGCTCGACGAGAACATCTCGCCGCATTCCGGACACTTGATCAGATCCATGCGTTGCTCCTAACCCGATTGAATAAGTGTTATGTAAAACCACACGTATTTACATAATACCACAAATTCCCCCGCCGTCAACCTTTCTTTCGCAGAAATTTTATTTCGTGGCGCGGCAAGCCTTGATTTTTCGCCAAAATCCGCCTATAATGGCGCTGTATGAGAAAATGCGTGAAGATTCAGGAGGGCTAACGATGGGCGTCATGTTTATCGGCATTGCCGGCGGCACCGGCTCGGGCAAGACCACGCTGACCGAACACTTGAAGCAGCACTTCGGCGACGACATCACCGTCATCCACCACGACAGCTACTACAAGCGTCAGGATCTCCCCTTTGAGGAGCGCTGCAAGCAGAATTACGACCACCCCGACGCGTTCGACACGCCCATGCTCGTCGAGCACCTGCGCGCGCTCAAGGCGGGCAAGGCGGTGCGCGTGCCGATCTACAACTACGCCGAGCACCAGAGAAGCGACGAAACGGAGCTGGTGCGCCCGTCGAAGGTCATCATCGTCGAGGGCATCCTCATCTTCCAGCATCCGGTGCTGCGCTCGATGATGGACATTAAGATCTTCGTCGAGACCGACGCGGACGTGCGCATCTTGCGCCGCGCGCTGCGCGACGTGCGCGAGCGCGGCAGGACGCTCGAGAGCGTCGTGACGCAGTACCTCACCACCGTCAAGCCCATGCACGAGCAGTTCGTCGAGCCCACGCGCAAATACGCCGACATCATCGTGCTTGAGGGCGGGCGCAACCTCGTGGCGCTGGACATGATCATGCAGCGCATCGAAAACCACATCGCGACCACGGACGTCTTGACCGAAAACGCCGCGGACAGCCAGAAAGAGGAGATCGTGGAGTAAGCACCCGGCAGATAAGAAGACCCCCGCGCCGCACGGCGCGGGGGCTTTTTCATGCGTTCACGGGTTTTCGTTGTCGAACGCCGCGCACAGCGGCGCGTAATTCCCGTCCACGAGGAAGACCTTGTAATGACCGCTCGCGGGAACGGTCAGGCCCAGCTGCGCGAGGGTCTTGCCGACGCTGACCGCGTTCAGCGTCACGCTCTGCGCGCCGGTCATCCGCCCACCCTCGTAGGTCGCGAGCAGCAGCGTCGCGCCCGCGGGCGCGTAGGCCTTGCCGTTCGTGAGGGCGGCGGTAACGAATTTCACATAGACGATCACATCCCCGGCGGGCATGGTGAAGGTGTAGACGTTCGGGTTGCTCTCGTTCTGCGTGAGGACGACCGCCGTTTCGGTGGGCTCGTTCTCTTCCAGAAGATACGCGCCCGTGACGACGCCCAGAAGCCCGCCGTCCGGCTCAAGCGCCAGCGTGACGGTCTCCCCGGCGTGGTATTCTCCGCTATATAGATCGTTGTCCTCACTGTCGGACAGGCTATAGTTGCCGTCGCCGTCATAGTCTATGCTGACGTCGTACGCGGGGCGGTAAGCCTGAATCACAATCCCGTCTCCCTCGCCGGGATTGGCGATTAAGGGAAAACGGTAGCAGTATCGGGAGCCGGAGACCGACACACAATCCGCGGCGATAGGATATCCATCCTTTACATGGTAATAGACGGGGTAGTCATATTCAGCATTATCA
>SVKM01000045.1 GCA_015068465.1 Oscillospiraceae bacterium
GCCGGACTGCGGCAGCGTCTGCGGCATGATCAAGACCGCGACGGGGAAGCTGCCCTATGTGATCGGCAAGCCCTCGCCGCTGATGCCGGAGCTTGCGATGGTGCGCACCGGTTACAAAAAGGACGAGACCTGCGTGGTGGGCGACCGCATCTACACCGACGTCAAATCCGGCTTGAACGCCGGCATCACCGGCATTCTCGTGATGTCCGGCGAAACGACGCAGGAGATCCTGGACGCAAGCGAGGACAAGCCCGATCTCGTGCTGCGCGACTGCGGCGAGATCGTGGACGTTCTGCGCACGCTGCCCACGGCTTGAATTGCTGACGAAAAAAGAGGGCGAACCGAACGGTTCGCCCTCTTTGCTTTGCTATCGTCAGCCCGGCTCGCTCCAGTCCACGGTGCGGACGCCGGGGTCCTTGAGCATTTCGGAGGTGATCGCCTGTGTGTTCTGCTCGGAGCTCATGCGCAGCAGGTAGCGGCAGTGGATCATGTTGCCGGCGCGCTCAACCTTGTTTTCGACCACGGCGATCTTCCGGCCCTCCAGCAGGGCGTTGAGGCGGTCAAGCGTGTCGCCGTCGTCCTGCGCCACGAAGTCGAGCTTCTGGCTGACGCTGTAGCGGTCCTGCAGGAAGAAGGACTTGTGCATGAAGATCTGCAGCGTCAGGACAAAGATGGTGGTAAAGACGCCGATGACGTACAGTCCCGCGCCGATCGCCATGCCGATGCCGGCGACCGCCCAGATGCCCGCCGCCGTGGTCAGGCCCTTGGTCGAGTTCCTGCGGTCGCGGTAGATCACGCCCACGCCCAGAAAGCTGATGCCGCTGACGATCTGGGCGGCGATACGCGCCGGGTCTGCGCCGCGAACGCCGGGAAAAACATTCCCGGCGGCGTCCACCAGATCGGTGAAGCCGTACTTGGAGATGATGACCATCACCGCGGCGCTGCACGCGACCATGCAGTGCGTGCGGATGCCCGCGTCCTTGAAGCGCCGTCCGCGTTCAATGCCGACGCAGGCGCCACAGAACGCCGCGATGACGATGCGCAGGATCAGTTCCGCCTGCATCGCCAGAGGAAGCCGCGCCTGCGTCAATGCAAATAAGTTCAAAGAAAACATTCCTTTCCGTGGGAGAGTTAAATGATTCAACTATTCTAGCGCAAACGCGAGCGTTTCGCAATTGACTCTTATTACAAATTCGCACAGGTGTTATCTGTACAAAGCAATGAATTTTATTCTCCGTGCCTATTGACTTTTTCTCGAAAACGGTATATCTATCTAATGTTACTTCGCGCGCAAGCGCAAAAATCAGAATACAGTAAGGAGAATACCGATGGAAACCAGACCGTATGTTGCATGGGACCTGATGAATTCGTTTATGATCGACGTGTTCAAGTGCTACGGCGTGCCCGAGGAGGACGCGAAGATCTGCGCGGACGTGCTGCTCGAGAGCGACCGCCGCGGCATTGAGAGCCACGGCTGCAACCGCTTCAAGCCCATTTACCTCGACCGTATCAAGAACGGCACGCTCCTGCCTGTGACCAAGATGGACATTGTCAAGGAAACGCCGACGACCGTCGTCATGGACGCCAACAACGGCATGGGCATGGTCGCGAGCTATCACATGATGGAGAAGCTCATCGAGAAGGCGAAGCAGTACGGCATGGCGGGCGGCACGATCTTCAACTCCACCCACTACGGCATCGCGGGCTACTGGACCACGATGGCGGAGAAGGCGGGCATGATCGGCATTTCCGGCACGAACGCGCGCCCGTCCGTCGCGCCCACCTGGGGCGTCGAGCCGATGATGGGCACCAACCCGTTCACGTTCACCATGCCGACCGACGAGGCGTTCCCGTTCAACTTCGACTGCGCGACGAGCATCGTCCAGAACGGCAAGATCGAGTTCTATGAGCGCAGCGGCAAGGAAACCCCCGCGGGCCTCGTCGTCACCAAGGACGGCGGCACGATGACCGACTCCGGAGCGATCCTCAAGGATATGCGCGCGGGCAAGTGCGCGCTGCTTTCCATCGGCGGCCTCGGCGAGGCGACCGGCGGCTATAAGGGCTACGGCTTCACGACCATCGTCGAGATTTTGTCCGCGGCGCTCGCGGGCGGCCCCTTCATGAAGGAGCTCAGCGGCAAGAACCCCGACGGCTCGAACAAGATGTACCGCCTGGGCCACTTCTTCTTCGTCATCAACCCCGAGTTCTTCATGGGCCTCGACACCTTCAAGAAGACCACCGGCGACATCCTGCGCGGCCTGCGCGCGTCCGAGAAGGCGCCCGGCGCCGAGCGCATCTACACCGCGGGCGAGAAGGAATGGGACGCCTGGTGCGAGCGCAAGGACAAGGGCGTGCCGGTCGGCGAGAGCATCCAGAAGGAGCTCATCGCCCTGCGCGACGAGTACAAGCTCGACTACAAGTTCCCGTTTGAGAAGTAATACAGAAAGGACTTCATCTGACATGGATTACGCAAAGGAATCGCTTCGCCTGCATGGCGAATGGAAGGGCAAGATCGAGGTCGTGTCCACGGTCAAGACCGACACGAAGGACGACCTGTCGCTGGCGTACACCCCCGGCGTCGCGCAGCCCTGCCTGGAAATCCAGAAGGACGTCAACAAGAGCTATGAGCTCACCCGCCGCCACAACCTCTGCGCCGTCATCACGGACGGCACGGCGGTGCTGGGCCTCGGCGACATCGGCCCCGAGGCGGGCATGCCCGTCATGGAGGGCAAGTGCGTGCTCTTTAAGAACTTCGGCGGCGTGGACGCATTCCCTCTGTGCGTCAAGACGCACGACGTGGACGAGTTTGTGAACGCCGTGTACCTGATCTCCGGCTCGTTCGGCGGCATCAACCTCGAGGACATCGCGGCGCCGCGCTGCTTTGAGATCGAGCGCAAGCTCAAGGAAAAGTGCGACATCCCCATCTTCCACGACGACCAGCACGGCACCGCGATCATCACGCTCGCGGGTCTGACGAACGCGCTCAAGGTTGTGGGCAAGAAGAAGGAGGACGTCAAGGTCGTGACCTCCGGCGCGGGCGCGGCGGCGATCTCGATCACGAAGCTGCTGCTCTCGGCGGGTTTCAAAAACATCGTGATGACCGACCGCAAGGGCGCGATCTACGAGGGCCGCGAGGGCCTCAACTGGATCAAGGAGGAAATGAGCAAGGTCACGAACCGCAACATGGAGAAGGGCACGCTTGCCGATGTGATCCGCGGCGCGGACGTGTTCATCGGCGTTTCCGCGCCCGGCACGCTGACGACCGAGATGGTCAGGACCATGAATAAGGACGCGATCGTCTTCGCCTGCGCGAACCCGACGCCGGAGATCTTCCCCGACGACGCGAAGGCGGGCGGCGCGAAGGTCGTCTCGACCGGCCGCAGCGACTATCCCAACCAGATCAACAACGTGCTCGCGTTCCCCGGCGTGTTCCGCGGCACGTTCGACGTGCGCGCGAGCGACATCAACGAGGAGATGAAGATGGCGGCGTCGAAGGCGCTTGCCGACCTCATTTCCGACGACGAGCTCAACGAGGATTACATCATCCCCAAGGCGTTCGACCCGCGCGTCGGCCCCGCCGTCGCCAAGGCGGTCGCCGAGGCGGCGCGCCGCAGCGGCGTCGCGAGGATCTAAGCCCCGCCATAACGAAAGAAAAGCCCGAAGCCAATTGGCTTCGGGCTTTTTTATTGTTCCGAGCCTTCCTCCGGCGCGTTCAGGCACTTTACGATGCGCTCGTACTCCTGCTCCGTGAGCGTGTATTTCCGCCGCAGGAGAAGGTACGACGCGAGGATCGTCACGACGGGGATGAGCACCATGCCGAAGCGCAGCTTGAACGCCTGCGAGGGGTCGAGACCCGCGAGGCAGGCGTCCGCCTGCGCCAGCACGCTCGATTTGTCGAGAGAGCCTTCGTTCGAGAGCATCTCCAGCGCGCTGATCTGGCGGCTGACGGCGTAGACGCCGCTGACGATCAGCACCAGCGTGGAAAGCCCCTGGTCGACGCCGCTGGCGAGCTTGACCGCGAACGAGCGCACGGCGGAGATGATGCTGTCATGCCGCTCGTGGAAACGGTACTCGTCGTATTCGATGGTGTTGTTGACCATGACGAGCAGCACGAGGTTGTAAAGCCCCTGGAAGAAGAAAATGACGAACGCGATGGCGTTGAGCAGCACGACGCTGCGCGGCAGGACGTAGCCGAAGCCGAGGAACGCGAGATACCCCGCGAGGATGCACACGACGGCGGCGCGCAGCAGCTGCGCGCGGGTGAAGCGCGCGCTGAGGAACGCGAACAGCGCCTGCGAGATCAGCGTCCCGAGGCCGTACATCAGCGTGAACCAGAACACGAGGTCGCCGCCGTTCGCGTAGCCGAATTCGACGTAAAAGAAGTTGACGCCGAAGAGGAACAGCAGGTTCTGCCCCACGTTAAAGAGGAGATAGCTCACGCCGCTCGCGATGAGCTGGTCGTTGCGG
Organism: Oscillospiraceae bacterium; assembly: GCA_015068465.1. Lineage (GTDB taxonomy): Bacteria > Bacillota > Clostridia > Oscillospirales > Oscillospiraceae > Hominicoprocola. The sequence goes on from SVKM01000045.1 coordinate 4,468, forward strand.
AAGAAAATGCGGAACATGCCGCGAAGCGTCACCTTTTCCACCGCGTCCGTGCGCTCGCGCTCGCGCACGCCGAGCACGGTGAGCGTCTGGAACGCGATGAAGCACAGCGCGACCACCAGCGCGACCACGCGGTAGGTCTGCACGGCGTTGCCCGCGATGATTGTGGGTACGATCGCGGCGACGGAGAACTGCCCCACGCAGATGAAGACGCTCATGAGCGTCACGAGCGTGTTGCGAACGCCCGCGTCCGAGCTGAGCGAGGGCAGCATGCCCCAGTAGGCGATGTCGTTCATCGTGTAGGTCATGCCCCAGAGCAGGTACCCCACGCCGTAGAACGCGACGAAGCCCCAGCCGGTGGGGCGCAGCGTGAACAGGCAGACGATGACGATGGCGTTGAGGATACAGCCCATCAGGATCCACGGCTTGTATTTGCCCCATTTGAGGTGGCTGTTTTCGATGATGATGCCCATCATGGGGTCGTTGACCGCGTCCCAGACCATGCACGCCACCATGCAGGCGGTGATGACGCTGAACTGCGCCGCGGTGAGGTTCATCGTGTACTGCACGTAGAGCAGCAGGTACATGCTCACGAGCGCGTACGCCATGTCGCGACCCGTCGCGCCGACGCAGTACGACCATTTCGTTCGGTTGTCCAGAGGTTTCATGCTTCGTTTCCTCCCGTCAGTTTTTTGAGCGCGCGCAGCGGATGGCGGTTTGCCTCCTCCACGATCGCGCGGATCAGCTTGTAGGGGATCGCGCCGCTTTGGATCGCCGCGCAGTCCGCCGTGCCGTGCAGAAGACCCTCGCGCGCCATGAGCACCTCGGGGTCGTCCGCGCGCCTGCCGGGAAACAGCTTCGGCAGCTCGCGCAGCGCGAAGACGACGAGGAGCCTTGCGAGCAGGGAGTGCTTTGCAAGCTCCGAAAGCGGCGTTCTGACCGAATACGCGCCCGGGGACAGGTCGTCGAAGCGGCTGAGAGGCCTGCCGTACCACGCGGCGAACGCCGCGTGCGTGACGCGCAGGGGGCTTCCGTCGCGGCGGAAGTAGGCGGGATGGTTTTTCCGGTCGTCGGGCCAGTCCACGGCGCCCTCCACCGCGACCGTCCGGCGCAGCCGGACGTCGTCGAGCGACGCGGCGATCTGGATCTCATACTCGCCGCCCGCGACGGTGAAAGCGCGGCGCTTGACGTGCCACATCGAAAACGCGCGCTCGTCGAGCGTGACGCCCGCGCGCACGGTTTTGCCCGCCGGAACGAAGACCTTGACAAAGCCGCGCAGCTCCCGCTCGGGGCGCAGCGCCGTGCCGGCGGGGTTCTTCACATAGACCTGCGCGATCTCCGAGCCGTCGCGCGCTCCGGCGTTCGTCACGTCAAAGCCGACGTTCCATCTGTTTCCGTCGCGCTCGACCGTGAGGTTGTCGTAGCCGAACGCCGTGTAGCTGAGCCCGAAGCCGAACGGGAAGCGCACGGGGATATGGAACGTGTCGTAGTAGCGATAGCCCACAAACAGGCTCTCGCGGTAGGGGACGTCGTCGCTTTCCCTGCCGAAGCTGTCAAAGCACGGGGCGTCCTCCGCGCGCAGCGGCCAGGTCTCCGCGAGCTTGCCGCAGGGATTTGCGCGGCCCGTGAGCAGCATGGCGCACGCCTCGCCGCCCGCCTCGCCGGGGAGCATCATGTGGAGCATCGCGGAAACGCCGTCCAAAAAATCGACCGCGAACGGCGCGCCGCCGAACGCGGCGAACACGACGCGGCAGCCCCTGGCGAGCACGCGGCGGAGCAGCCGGCGCTGGTTTTCCGGCAGCGCAAAGCCGCGCCGGTCGAAGCCCTCGCCCTCCGTGAGGTCGGTCAGCCCGCCGAAGAAAAGGGCGGTTCCGCCCGGGACGCACAGCTTCAGCGCCTGCGCCTCAAGCAGCGCGTCGGGCGCGTCGGCGTCCGGACGGTAGCCCGGCGCATAGCGCACGTTCAGCCCGGCGCGCTCCAGCTCCGCGACCGCGTCGGGCGCGCGGCGCACGGCGATGTGGCTGCTGCCGCCGCCCTGATAGTGCATCTCGCGCGCGAGCGCGCCGACGACGGCGACGTCCGCGCCGTCCGCAAGCGGCAGGATACCGTCGTTCTTGAGCAGCACCGCGCCGCCGAGCGCCGCGGAAAGCGCGACGGCGTGCGGATCGGCGCCCGTGCACGGGGCGTCCCCGCGCGGGGCGTATTTTTTGACCAGCGCCTCCACGCGCCCCGCGGCGCGGTCGAGCGCCGATTGCGCCAGCGTGCCGTCCGCGAGCGCGCGCTCCAGCGCCGCGCGGTGTATGCCGCGGCTGTCGGGCATTTCGAGGTCCATTCCCGCGCCGATGGCTGCGGGGAGGTCGGTGCACGCGCCCCAGTCGGACACGACGGCGCCCTCGTAGCCCCATTCGCCGCGCAGGATATCGGTGAGCAGCTCACGGTTTTCGCAGCAGTACTGCCCGTTGAGGCGGTTGTACGCCGCCATGATCGTCGCGGGACGCGCCTCCTTCACGACGCGCTCGAATGCGGCGAGGTAGAGCTCGCGCAGCGCGCGCTCGTCGATCATGCTGTTCGCCGTCATGCGGCGCGTTTCCTGGCTGTTGCCCGCAAAGTGCTTGAGCGAGGCGCCGACGCCCCTTGCCTCGACCGCTTTGACGTATGCCGCAGCGAGCGCGCCGGCAAGCAGCGGGTCCTCGGAAAAATATTCAAAATTTCGTCCGCCGAGCGGCGAGCGCTTGATGTTGACGCCGGGGCCGAGCAGGACGGACACCCGCGCATTGAGCGCCTCCTGCGCGAGGCTGTCCGCCACGCGCGAGACCAGCTCCGCATCCCAGGTACACGCGAGCGCCGCCGCCGTGGGGTAGCAGGTGGATACCTCGCTGTCGTTGTTCGCCGCGACGCCCTCAGCCTGCTTGCGCAGGCCGTGCGGCCCGTCGGACAGGCAGACGGAGGGAAGCCCCGCCGCCTCCGCCGTGTGCCACATGCCCGCGCCGCTGACCAGACGCAGCTTTTCCGCTTGCTCCATCGGTTTGCCCTCCTCTTGCTGTTCTAACCGCATTATATAGTTATCCATGGGCGGAGACTATCACCGTATCCTGTGAAATGTCACGATTTCTTGACAATCGGGTGCGGGAATACTATAGTAAGAGCAGGTGATGCCTGTGACGATCCGGTCTTCCGATTCGGCGCTGACGGACGAAATGTTCCAGAATCAGGAAAACGCCACGCCGCACACGCCATACCGTGAAGAGGTCGCGCTGCTCCGATGCGTGCGCGACGGGGATGTCGCGCGCCTTGCGACGACTTACCGCGCCCTGCCGGAAACGCGCTACGGGAAGATGTCCGCCGAGCGCGTCAAACGCCTTTTTTACGGCTCGATCGCCAACACGACCCTCGTGACGCGCTATGCCATCGAGGGCGGCATGGACGAGGAGGAGGCGTTTTCGCTCAGCGATATCTACATCCGGCGCATGGAGCGCTGCGCCGACGAACGGGCGCTCGGCGCGCTCAACGAGGAGATGGCGCTGGATTTTACCCGCCGCGTCGCGGCGGCCAAGGCGCGTGCAAAGACATACAGCCCCGCGGTGCTGCGGTGCATGGATTATGTAAACTCGCACCGCCACGAAAAGATCACGCTTGCCGAGCTTGCGCACGCCTCGCACATCGGCGTAAAGTATCTCTCCGCGCGCTTTCGCGATGAGACCGGGCAGACGGTCACGGAATACGTGCTGGAGAAAAAGATCGACGAGGCGAAAAAACTGCTGCTCTACTCCCGCCGCTCGATCAGCGAGATCGCGAACGACCTGTCGTTCTGCTCGCAGAGCCATTTTACCGCGTCTTTCCGCAAGATGACCGGCGTGACGCCGGGGGCGTTTCGCAGGGCAAACGGAGCAATCGCGGGATAGCGGTTGCAAAAGCGGGTGCAGCATGATATACTTAATTATTCCACTTTACCACATTACATCAGCGCGGCGGTTTGACGCCGCATTCTGAGGGCGCGGATCGCGGATCGGGAGAGAAGAAAAGGCTGAAGCAGTGGGGGAAACCGCCGATGAAACGAATCGATACGGTTGTAAAGAGCATATTTATGGTGATCCTCCTGCTGACCGGAGCGTTGTTTCTTCGCGCCCTCACCCATTCGGACACGGAGGGCGAGGCGTATGCCGGGTCGTTTGACTCCTATCGGATCTCGGACGGCTGGTTCATCACCTATGCCGACGGGACGACCGTCGGCGGCATACGGCTTCCGATGGAAACGCACCAGCACAAGGGAGAACCGGTCGTCCTGCGCCACCATCTTCCGGAGAATATCCGCGACGGTATGCGCATGTGCATCCGCGCGCAGCGCCAGGATGTGTACATTTTCATCAACGGCTCGGAGCGCGGACGCTACAACGCGGAGAGCAATACGGGCTTTATCAGGCGGTCGCCGGAGAGCGCGTTCGTCCTCGCGGATCTTTATGAAGAGGACGCGTCCGGCGAGCTCGTGATCGAGCTTGTGCCCCGGACGAGCGAAAAAATACGCTTCCATGAGGTGACCTACGCCTACGGCAACAACGTGTGGTTCACCTACGTTTTTGCCAATCTGCCGATGCTTGTCGCGGCGGTCATTCTGATCCTCGCCGGCGTTTTTTCCGCCTTTGCGTATCTTTTCATGCGCAAGCGGCTGCTCTCGGTCATCACAGTCCTGCGCCTCGCCGAGGCGCTGATCGTGGCGGGCATGTGGATGCTTGCCGAATCGGAGCTTCGCCAGATCATTTTCAAGTCGCCTGCCTACAGCAGCATTTTCGCCTTCCTGCTGATCGAAATGATGCCGCCGCTCCTGCTCATGTACTTCAACGAGATCCAGGAGCACCGCTACGAGCGCGAGTATGTGCTGTTCGAGACCGGCATGCTCTCGCAGCTCCTGCTCAATTCGCTGCTCAACTTTTCCGGCGTTGCAAGCTATTACGATACGCTGATCTATTCCCATATCCTCGCGCTGATGTCGATTCTGTGGGCAATCTTTACGATCGCCACGGATCTGCGTTCGAGGCGCATCCGAAAGTATTCCATCACGGCGGTCGGCATGCTGCTGCTGCTGGTTTTCGGCATTGCGGAGATCGTCAACTTCTATCTTTCCAGCTCGATCGGGTTCGGCGTGTACCTCGGGCTGGGGCTTCTTGCCCTGCTGGGCGCGACGGCGATGCAGACGGCGAAGGACGAGATGCTCCGCCGCGAGCAGAAGCGCCACGCCGACAACGCTAACCGGGCAAAGTCGTTTTTCCTCGCCAACATGTCGCATGAGATCCGCACGCCGATCAACGCGATCCTCGGCATGGACGAGATGATACTGCGCGAGAGCGCCGACGAGCAGATCCGCTCCTATGCGGGCGACATCCGCGACGCGGGCAAGACGTTGCTCTCGCTGATCAACGATATCCTCGACTTTTCCAAGATCGAGGAGGGGCGGATGGAGATCCATCCGACGCAGTACGACCTCACGACGGTCATCAACGACCTCGTGAGCATGATCCGCAGCCGCGCGGAGGTCAAGGGCCTGCGCTTTATCGTGCATGTGGACGAGAGCACGCCGCAGATCCTCTACGGCGACGAGATACGCATCCGCCAGTGCGCGCTGAATCTGCTCACCAACGCCGTGAAGTACACGGAAAAAGGCTCGGTGACGCTGGACATCGGCTACACCAGATGGGGCGAGGACAAGATACTGCTCAAGTTCCGCGTGTCCGACACGGGCATCGGCATGAGGAAGGAACATCTGGACAAGCTGTTCACCCCGTTTTTCCGCGCGGAGGAAAAGCGCAACCGCGCCATCGAGGGAACAGGCCTGGGCATGAACATCACGCGCCAGCTCCTGCGCCTTATGGGCAGCGATCTCGACGTGGACAGCGTCTACGGCGAGGGCTCGACATTCGCCTTCGCGGTCGAGCAGCCCGTCGTTAAATGGGACAGCATCGGCAAGTTCACCGGCCACTACGAGGTGGACGCCGCGCAGCGCACCTATCGCGCGCGCCTGCACGCGCCGGAGGCGGATATTCTCGTCATCGACGACACGCCGCTCAACCTTTCCGTCGTGAAGGGCCTTCTCAAAAAGACGGAGGTGCGGATCGACACGGCGGAATCCGGCCCCGAGGCGATCGAGATGGCGGCGCGGAAGCATTACGACGTTATTTTCGTCGACCACATGATGCCGGGTATGGACGGCATTGAAACGCTGGGCGAGCTGAAAAAGTTGCCGGACGCGCAGAACACCGTCTATGTCGCGCTGACCGCGAACGCGCTTTCGGGCTCGCGCGAGCGCTATCTGGCGGTGGGCTTTACGGATTACCTGTCAAAGCCTGTGGACGGCGAGAAGCTGGAAGAAATGCTCCTCACCTATCTCCCGCCGGAGAAGTGCCGCGAGGAGGCCGCGGACGTCCCGGAGGAGAAGCCCGAGGCACAGAGCAAGCTGCGCGCGCTGATCGTGGACGACGACGAGGCGCTGTGCCGCATGGCGGGCGACATCCTCGGCAGAAGCTTTCAGGTCACGACCTGCTCGGGCGGCGCGGACGCGCTGCGCCAGGCGGAGAGCCTGCGCCCCGACGTCATCCTGCTGGACGTCGATTCGGGGCAGATGAACGGTTTTGAGGTTCTGCGCGCCCTGCGCGAGCGTCCGGACACAAGCGACATTCCGGTGATATTTCTCACGGACGCCAGGGACGAGGAGTCGGAGATCGCCTGCTTCCGCAGCGGCGCGGCGGACTTCGTGCGCAAGCCCTTCGTGCCGGAGGTGCTCTTGCAGCGCACGCGGCGCATCGTCGCCCTCGACCGGCTGCAGCACGGGCTGCAAAGCGAGGTCAGGCGCCAGACGCTGCGCGCCGAGCGCCTGAGCCGCGAGATGATGCTCGCGCTCTCAAAGGCGGTCGACGCCAAGGACCATTACACGAACGGACATTCCCTGCGCGTGGCGGCATATGCCGCCGAGATCGCGCGGCGTATGGGCAAGACGCCGCAGGAGCAGTCGCAGCTCTATGAGATGGGGCTTATGCACGACATCGGCAAGATCGGCGTGAGCGAGGATCTGATCAACAAGGACGAGCACCTCACCGTGGAGGAGTTCGAGCAGATCAAGCGCCATACGATCATCGGCAGCGAGATATTGAGCCTCATTACGCAGATGCCGGAGCTTGCGGGCGGCGCGCGCTCGCACCATGAGCACTACGACGGCACGGGGTATCCCGACGGGCTCAAGGGGACCGATATCCCCGAGACGGCGCGTATCCTCTGCGTCGCGGACAGCTACGACGCGATGACCTCGACGCGCATCTATTCGCCCTGCTGGACGCAGGACGCGGTGCGCGAGGAATTCAAGCGGTGCAGCGGCACGCAGTTCGACCCGAATATCGCGAAGGTCATGCTTGCCATGATCGACGAGGATACGGACTATCGGATGACCGAGCGGACGGCGGACATCAGCGTCTGGAAGGGAAGCGAGGCGCTCTGGCTGGACGCGGAGGCGCAGCCGCAGGAGAAGCCGCGGGCGGACGACGGGCTGTTTCCGGAGGATGAAGACAGCACGCTGCCCGAGTGGCTGCGGAAGATCGACGGGCTGGATATCAGCGTCGGACTGCGGCACTGCGGCACGGAGGAAACCTATCTCGAAACGCTGGGGATCTACGCCGGCAGCGTTTCGGCGAACGCGGAGGAGATCGAACGCTTCTCCCGCGAGGGGGATATGGGCGGCGTCATTACAAAGGTACACGCGCTCAAGAGCACCTCGCGCGCCATCGGCGCCGCCGCGCTCGGCGATTTTGCCGAGCGGCTCGAGCTCGCGGGCAAGGCGGGCGACACGCAGCAGATGCTCGGCGGTCTGGACGAGCTGCTCATGCGCTATCGCGCGCTCGGCGGACAGCTTGCCCCGCTGTGCGCGGCGCAGGAGGAGGACGAGTCGCTTCCGCTGCTGTCGGAGGAAAAGGTGCGGGAGGCCTACGACGCGATGCGCGAGGTCTTGAGCAGCATGGACTTCGACAGCGTGGAGTATCTGGCGAACTATCTGCGCGGCTATCGCATCCCCGAGAGCGAGCGCGAGCGATGTTCCCGCATCCTGCGTGCGGCGGATGATTTCGATTGGGAGAAAATCGGCGAATTGCTGAACTGAGAGGGAGGAAACGGTTATGGCAGGAAAGGTCTTGCTGGTCAACCAGAATTCCGCGCTTTTGACCGACGCGCTGGTCTCCGGCCTCAAAGCCATGGATATCACGGCGGTTCCCGTGGAGCCGGATATCGAATGCATCAGGGCGGAGCAGGACGGCGCGGATGTGATCGTCATTTTCGCGGGCGATTTCATGTACGAATCGCCCGAGGTGCTGGTCTACATCAAGGACATCTGCTTCGGCGAGACGAAGGTGGTGTGCGCCGTCGGCTATGCCAAGGAGCTCACGGAGATCGAGGAGACCATCCCCAAGTCCATGATCGAAAAGGAGTTCATGCGCCCGATCGACGTCAAGAGCATCACGCGCGATGTGCACAACATCATGTCCAAGGGCGCGGAGCGCAACAAGGGCAAGCACATATTGCTCGTGGACGACGACGTGACCTTCCTCAAGATGATGCAGAGCTGGCTGTGCGCGCGCTACCGCATCACCGTCGTGCGCTCGGGCATGCAGGCGATCACCTACATCGCCGCGCACGTGCCGGACCTGATCCTTCTCGATTACGACATGCCCATCACGCCCGGCCCGCAGGTGCTGGAAATGATCCGCAGCGAGCCGACGTCCGCGAAGATACCCGTGATCTTCCTCACGGGCAAGGCAGACCGCGACAGCGTGCTGAGCGTGATGCGCCTCAAGCCGGAGGGATACCTGCTCAAGACGATGAAGAAGGACGAGATCATCAACTCGATCGACCGCTTCTTCGAGTCGAAAAAGTGGGAGAACGTGTACGGATAAAAAACAGCTGTAAAACCCGCCCGGATATGGAAATGTTTTCCATATCCGGGCGGGTTTTGGGTTATTCATTCGGGCGCGTCAGACCTGCTGCGCTTCCTCCTGCGCCTCGCAGAACGCGACGATGCTGTCGAACTCCGGCCCCAGCGTCTTGCGGAGCAGGGAAATGAGCGCGACGACGCCGTTTTGCGTCAGCAGCACGCTCGTGAGCTGCTCGCTCTTGCGCGCGGACGCGGTGACAGGCCCCTTCGGGGTCATCTTCGCCTCGGACTCCATGTATTGCAGCAGGAAGTCGAGCTGGAGCTCGTTGGTCTTCCCGTCGGGGCTGGCGTTGCGCGCCGCGCCGAAGGCGTTGGAAAAATACGGTTTCATGGCAGGTGCTCCTTTCAAAATTGAATCTGCTTTATGCCGCCGCGCCGGCGTCCGCGCCCAGCTCCAGCGAGCCGGAGACATAGTACCGGAAGCCGTGCAAGGCGCAGTATTCGTCGATCTCGCGCATGAGCGCCGCGTCCGTCGTGTATTCCAGCAGGAAAACCTCCAGACCCTGCGCGGCGCAGCGCTCGACATAGTCCGTGAAGTAGGCGCGGTCCTCCGCGCTCGCCCGGCCGAACGAGCCGGCGTCCCAGTCGACCGACGTGAACACGGATTCCTGGTTGACGCCGTCGGCGACGTCGGACGCGCGGGCGCCGTCGGCGCAGTACGCGGTAAGATACGCGTCGCCGCCGTTGATCACGACGCGCGCGCCGCTTGCGCGAAGCCCCTTGAGGATGCGCGTCAGGCCGTCGAAAATATCCTGCCGCGGATAATGATAGTATACGTCGCAGTTGTCGACAAAGAAGCCGTCGACGCCCTTTTCGAGAAGCCGCGGGGCGAGCGTTTGCAGGATGAACGTCTGCCACGCCCCACTGCCCGCGTCGATCCAGACCTCCTCGTCCCAGTGCTCGTACGCGCCGAGCGCGAGGTCGCGATAAGCGTCATAGTAATCGCGGAAGCTCTCGAGCGAGCCGACGTTGAGGTAGGAATAGACCGTGTGTCCGCGCGCGCGGAACGCGGCGACGTCCTCCGCGGAAACATACTGCGCGTCGATCACGACCGTCCGATACGCTTCGAGCGCCGCGAGATCGCCCTCGTGGCTCAAAAAGACGCCGTACTCGCACGCAAATCCGCCGTTCTCCCGCCGGGCGCAGGCGGCGAGCGGAAGCAGGCAAAGCGCCAGAGCGAGCGCGCAGAGGCTTTTTGCGTCAGGAGACCTGCTCATAGGTATAGCCGTTGTAGGTCGCGGGCGTGAAAGCACCGCAGGTGTAGAGCACGCGGTCGTCCTCAGTGACGAGGATCAGATCGAACGGCGTCGTGTCCGCGAGCGCGCGGCGCAGCGCGAGCGCGTCGTCCGTGCCGAGCACGCACACCGCCGTCGCCAGCGCGTCCGCCCAGACGCCGCTTTCGCAGATCACGGTTGCGGAAACGAGCCCCTTGTCCGCGGGAAAGCCGGTGCGCGGGTCGAGGATGTGATGGTAGCGGACGCCGTTTTGCTCAAAGTAGCGCTCGTAGACGCCGGACGTCGCGACGTAGCAGTTGCCGGACGAAGCGAGCACGCCGAGAAACTCGGTGGTGTGCGCGGGGTCCTTGACGGCGAT
>SVKM01000046.1 GCA_015068465.1 Oscillospiraceae bacterium
TGTATGCATCGACAGCAAGGCGGCGGCGAAAGTCAAGCGCCCGCCGCGTCCCGCGTCCAAGTCCGCGCCCGCTTCCGGCGCTCTGAACAAACAGGAGGTGCAGCATGAGCAGTAGAGAAATCGTCCTGTGGCTGGACGAACGATGGTACGACGCGCTGGAGCGGCACCTCAAGGACGAAACCTTGCAGGAACGGATGGAGAGCTTCCTCGACGAGCTGTGCAACCATCTGCTCCCGGATTACGAGTACGAGCAGATCAGCCGTGAGGTCTACGAGGAGCGCATGGAACGCGAGGCGCGGCGCGAGGCCGACCGCCGCTTCGCTGTGTTCCGTGTGACCGAGCGCGGCGAGCAGAGCTGCTTCCTCATGGAGCAGCCGATAGACCTCCTCGCCGCAGCGCGCTCGATGCGTCACTACAACCGCAAGGAGGGACACGGCTCGGACTTCCGACACTACTATGCCACGGCAACAGACATCCCGCCGGATACGTTCGACAGCTACGCGCAAGAGCGCCGGGAGAACACCGGGCGCGTGGTCGGAGCGTTCGATATCGACCTCGACGCAGGTACTTTTTCCGCGCTGAACATCACGGACGGCTGGCACTCGTTTTCTGTCAGGGACGTCGTCACGGCGGCGTATCACGCCGACCTGCGGAACGGCGAGTCGCCCGACGAGCGAACGGGACGTCTGCTCGACCATCTCAGCGGCAGGGAGCTGACAACGCAGGAGCAGGCAGCTCCCAGCATGGGTATGGCCCCGACGATGTGCTGACCGCGTGTCGCGCCGTTGTTGCGCCTGTGTCCGATTGGTTCGGCGGGGGTGGCATCCCGGCACCCACGGGGGCTGTTGCGCGACGTGTCGCCCCGCTTTCGGGCGAGTATCGAAGGGGCGTCGCAAAGCGGCGGGCTGGGTGCCGGGGACGCTTTGGCACGGTTACGGAGGACGCGAAAAATGCACGAGATAAAGAGAGGTGGTCGCAAGCGACCACCTCTCGCGCACAAAGCCCCGCAATGCGGGGCTTTTCCCGGTTGCCGCAAGGTGGTCGGTGAACGGAGAAAAAGCGATTTTAGGTGGTCGTGGCAACGTGAAAGCCCGAAAACAAACGGCTTTTTGCTGTGTCACGGCAGTTTGAGCAGAAGGAGGAACCAAAATGGAAAGTGAAAGCAAAACGCGAACGGCGGTCTGGCTGAAGCCGAGCACGATCCGAAAGATCGATACATGGATGGCGCCGGACAACTGCGAAACGCGCAGCGAGTTCATCGAAAAGGCGCTGGTGTTTTACACCGGCTATCTCGAAACGAACGACGCATCAAAGTATCTCTGCGAGGTGCTCTCCAACATGATCCGCGGCATCCTCGACAACAACAATAACCGCCTGCGCTCGCTGCTGTTCAAGTGGTGCGTGGAGCTGAACATGGCGTGCCACACCATCGCCGCGCACTTCGGCGACGCGGAGATCGACAGGCGCGAGCTGCGCGGCTACGCGGCGCAGGAGGTCAAGGAGACCTGCGGCCAGATCAGTTTCGACAACGCGCTCGACATCCAGCGCCAGCTCTGAGGTGAAATGTGGCACGGTTCATATTTATCTCGCCCTATCTCAAGGGCGGGAAGGACGCCGCGAAGCTCTCACACCGCACACGCTATATCGCTACGCGCGAGGGCGTGGAGCTGCTGCGGAGCGACAACGCAGACCTCGCGCCCTCGGATAAGCAGGAGTCGTTCATCGATCGCGCGCTGCGCCAGTTTCCAGAGGCCAAGGAGCTGCTGGAGTATGAGGACTACCGCGCCGCGCCGACACGCAAGACGGCCTCCGCGCTCATCGAGCAGCTCTGGGAGCAGTACGTCATGACGCTGGAGGGACGCGAGAACTTCCTCGACTATGTTTCACACCGCCCCGGCGTCAGGAGCGACGGCGACCACGGACTGTGGGACGCGAACGGCAAGGTGGAAAACCTCTCCGCCGTCGTGCGAGAAGTGGCAAATCATCAGGGCAACGTGTGGACGCCGGTGGTGTCCATGCGCCGTGAGGACGCCGAGCGGTTGGGCTTCACCGACGCGGAGAACTGGCGCGCCGCGGTCAACGCCTGCGTCAATGAGATTGCGGAGGGCTACAAGATCGCGCCCAACCACCTGCGCTGGTACGCCGCGCTGCACGAAAAGGAAAAGCACGTCCATATCCACATGGTCGTCTACTCCACCGATCCCAAGGAGGGCTACCTCACCAAAGAGGGTATCCGAAGGGTCAAGTCCGCGTTCGCGCGGCGGCTCTTTGAGCAGGATCTCATCTGTGTGTACAAGCGCCAGACGGAGTACCGCAACACGCTGCAGGAGGAAGCCGAGGCGCGGATGCGCGCGCTCATTGAACGCATGGGCGGCGAAACGATCCGCAGCGACAGGCTGGAAATGCTCACCGACGAACTCGCCGAGCGGCTGCGGGACGTCAAGGGCAAGAAGGTCTACGGCTACCTGCCGCCCGCGACCAAGCGGATCGTGGACGCCATCGTGGACGAGATCTCCCGCGACGAGCGCGTCGCCGAGGCGTACTCGCTCTGGCAGGAGATGCGGGACGAGGTCTGCCGCACCTACAGCAGCGCGCTCCCGGAGCGCAAGCCGCTGAGTCAGCAGAAGGAGTTCAAGCCCGTGCGGAACATGGTCATCCGCGAGGCGCTTCAACTCTCGGAGCGCCCCGCGGCGTTCGATGACGAGCGCATGGACGACGAGCCGGAGGATGCCGAGGAGCAATATATCGACGCGCCGCCCGTGCTGCCGAAGGCGTCCCCGGTCTACGAAAAGGCGGAACGCTACCGCAGGGCGAAGAACATCCTCTACGATGAGACGGCGGACAGGGACGCGAAGCGCGACGCGGTTGCCGCGCTCGAAAAGCTGTGGGGCGAGGGCTACGCCGTCGCCGCGCACCAGCTCGGTAAGTGCTGTCGTGACGGCGTGGGCGTCGAGCGGAACGCGGACGCCGCCGAAGCGTGGTTCCGTCGAGCCGCAGCGCGGGAGCTGGACTGCTCGGAGTACGCGCTCGGCAAGCTCCTGCTGGAGCAGGGGCGCTCCGCCGAGGGCATCGGCTGGCTCGAAAAAGCGGCGGAGCGGGAGAACCAATACGCACAGTACCGGCTGGGCAAGGTCTATCTTATGGGCGAGCAGACGGCAAAGGACGTGGACGCCGCGATTTCCTACCTCGGACGTGCGGCAGAGCGCGGGAATCAGTACGCACAGTATGCCCTCGGCAAGCTCTACCTCATGGGACGGGACGTGCCACAGGATATGGAGCGGGCGATCCAGTACCTCACCCGCTCTGCGGCGCAAGGGAATACCTACGCGCAATATTTTCTCGACCACAGGAATGACTGGCAGCACGCCTCTACCGGCGCCGCGGTGCTGCGGATGCTCCATCACATGAGCCGGATATTTGCGGACAACGCCGTTACCGACAGCACATACATGGGTTTGCAGATCGACAGGAAGCGTCGTCAGAAGATGCAGGACAAGCGCATCGCTATGGGACACAAGGCGGACGATCACGAGGATCATGTACAGCATCAGCAGCGAATGTAAAAGCAGAGGAAGCATTGTGAAAATGCTTCCTCCCCTTTATTGCTGCTCTGCAAGCTGCTCCTCACAAAACGCTTTCAGAATGGGTATGTCGGTAACTGCCGTCTCCCAAATGATGTCCTGACTCACGTTTGCGTAATCGTGCGCCACTAAATTACGCATTCCTTTCACCGGCCCCCACTGGATGCGGTTTGCTGTTGCGCTGCGGTATTCGGCAGATAATTTGCTGGACAGCTCTCCAATTTGCATGATGCTGAACGATATCGAACGTTGATAGTCAGCGTCCTGATTGAAAACCTCAAAAGACTTTCCATATCGCTCTATTGTTTTTTCAATCTCCACGCAATAATCACGAATATGTGCAATGCGTTGCAAATCAGGCGACAGCATAGATCTCCACCCTCTCATTCCTGAGATTCTCGCGGAAGTATATATCGCTGGGCATACGAATCGGCTGTTCAAGCGAGCGAGTAGTTACCAAATCGACCTGCTTGCTCAACGCCTCCTCAAAATCGCAAAGGACTTCCGAGAGCTGTAAAAGGCTTTTGATGTTCGTGCCGGAGATATCAACCAAAAGGTCTATGTCACTCTCTGCCGTTGCAGTTCCGCGCGCATAGGAACCGAACAGATAAACCGCTTTCAGCCCATGCTTTTTTGCAACAGGAGCAATACGTTTCCGAATCTCATCGACAGTATAAATCTCCATCTAAACTGCCTCCCTCCCATACACGGTCACTCCCGTATCGTGGATCTCACGGTCGATCAGCGAACCCGATTCGATGTGCGTCACATCAAACAGGTCGACGTCCTTGCCAACGGCGCGCTGGACGTCATCCAGCAGCCCGACAAAGCGGAGACCGCGCAAGCCACTGTCGACCAGCAGATCCACGTCGCTCTTTTCGGTCGCGGTGCCTTTGCCGTATGAGCCGAACAGCACGGCGCGGCGGATGCCGTATCGGTCAAAGACCGGCGACAGGATGTCCCGCAGTTGAGGTACGGTGTAAACACCCGGCATAACGCTTCCCCCTCTCAAAATTTATTAACCACAGTATAACCGAAAGAACAATAATATGCAACTCAAACCTGTAAATCAGGAGGTGTTTCCCATCGCACAGTATATCCCGTTCACAGAAGAACAAAAGCTCCGCGCGGGCGCGGTCGACCTTGAAGAATTCCTGCGCCTGCGAGGGGAAACGCTCATCCGCTCCGGCCGCGATAAGCGCCTTGCGAGCGACCACAGCGTTACCATCCGCGGCAGTGAATGGTACGATCATGCCGCGCAGCGCGGCGGCGGCCCCATCGCGTTCGTGCAACGGTTCTACAACAAGAGCTATCCCGAAGCCGTGACGCTGCTCCTCGGCGGCGCGCACGGCATGGCGTATCCCGCAGCGCGGGAAAAGCCAGAGGCGCCAAGAAAACCGTTTGAACTGCCCGCGGCGAATCTCAATATGCGCCGTGTGTTCGCCTACCTCATGAAGCAGCGGCACATCGACAAGGACGTGATCTCCCACTTCGCGCGGGAAGAACTGCTCTACGAGGACGCGGAGCACCACAACTGCGTCTTCGTCGGCACGGACGAGCAGGGCGTCCCCCGGCACGCGCATCTGCGAAGCACGGTCAGCTTCGGCAAGGCGTTTCGCATCAATGTGGAGGGCAGCGATCCCAGCTACAGCTTCCACCATATCGGGCGCACGGGATGCCTGCTCGCGTTCGAGGCGCCCATTGACATGATGTCGTACATCACGATGCATCCGCACCTCTGGAAGGAACACAGCTATGTCGCGTGCTGCGGCACGTCGCTCCTGCCCGTGCAGAAGATGCTGGAACGGATGCCGCGCGTGGATACCGTTTTCCTCTGCCTCGACAACGACAGCGCGGGCCATGCGGCAAGCGAGCGGTTTGCCGCGGAGCTTGCGGTACAGGGCGTGGAGACCGAACGTCTCGTCTCGGAGCGCAAGGATTGGAACGAGGACTTGGTGGAGCAGAGCCAGACGCAGGAGGTGAGGCAGGTATGCCAAGCAATGTGTGGCCCTTGATGATTGCCGTTGCCGCGCTCAGTCTGTTCGTCTGCGTCGTGCTCGCCGTCAGCAACCAGCAATCGCTCAACGGCATCAAGTCCCGCACCGTGGGTGACGGGCAGCACGGCACGGCGCGCTGGGCAACCGTGGACGAGATCCACGGGAGCTTCCGGCGCGTCCCGTTCCGCCCCAGGCTCTGGCGGAAGGATGTAAAGTCGCGTCCCGAAACGCAGGGCGTGATCCTCGGCAGCGAGAGTCAGCGTATTCTCAAGAGCTGGCGCGACGTGCGGAAGAAACGTTGGAATGTCACCGCGCTCGTGGACAGCGACGACGTCCACGTCCTTATGATCGGCGCGTCCGGCATCGGCAAGACCGCGTTCTTCCTCTATCCCAACTTGGAGTACGCCTGCGCCAGCGGCATGAGCTTTCTCGCGCTCGACACCAAGGGAGACCTCGCGCGCAACTATGGCGCGGTGGCAAAAGGCCATTACGGCTACGACGTCGCCGTGATCGACCTACGCAATCCCACGCGCTCGGATGGATACAACCTGCTGACGCTCATCAACACCTACATGGATAAGGCTCGGGAATACCCGGACAACCTCGCGTACCGCGCAAAGGCGGAGAAGTACGCGAAGCTGTTCGCCAAGACCATCATCAACCCCGACGGCGACTCGTCCAAGTACGGGCAGAACTCGTTTTTCTACGACGCCGCCGAGGGTCTGCTCACGGCGGTCGTGCTGGTGCTCTCGGAGTATCTCCCGCCCACGGACGCCGATCCCGCGGAGCGCCGCCACGTCGTCAGCGTCTTCAAGCTCGTGCAGGAGATGCTGGAGCCGTCCGAGGACGCCGAGCAGAAAAACGGCTTTGCCGCGCTCATGGAGCTTCTGCCCGATACGCACAAGGCGAAGTGGTTCGCGGGCGCGGCGCTCAACAGCGCGGATCAGGCGATGCTCTCCGTCCTGTCCACGGTGCTCTCCCGCCTCAACGCCTTTCTCGACAGCGAACTGGAGCAGGTGCTGTGCTTTGACAGCGCCATCAACGCGGAGTCGTTTGCCGCGAACAAGTCCGCGATTTTTCTGATACTCCCGGAGGAGGATTCGACAAAGAACTTCATGGCGGGGCTTATGATCCAGACGCTCTCGCGTGAGTTGTTCGCGGTGGCGGACGAGAACGGCGGCGCGCTCAAAAACCGCGTGGTGTTCTTCTGCGACGAGCTCGGCACAATGCCCGCGTTCGATATCCTCCCGCTGTTCAGCGCGGGCCGCTCGCGCAAGCTGACGCTGGTGCCGATCATCCAGTCGCTCGCGCAGCTTGAAAAGAACTACGGCAAGGAGGGCGCGGAAATCATCACGGACAACTGCCAGGACACGATCTTCGGCGGCTTCGCGCCGAACTCGCAGACCGCCGAGGTGCTGTCCAAGGCGCTGGGGAATCAGACGATCCTCTCCGGCTCCGTCAGTAAGGGAAAGGACACCTCGCGCACGCTACAGATGATGCAGCGGCCGCTGATGACGCCGGACGAGCTCAAGAGCATTCCCAAAGGAAACTTTATCGTCATGAAAACCGGCACGCACCCCATGAAAACACGGCTGCGCCTGTTCCTCGAATGGGGCATCTCGTTTGGCGAACCCTATATCCTGCCGGAGCGCGCGGCGCGCAAGGTCGCCTACGCAGACCGCGACACGCTCATGCGGCGCGTCCACGAAGCCAACCCGTCCGTTCGCAAGCCGAAGCCCATAGCAAAAAAAGCGCCTCCGCGCGGCGGAATGCGCGTGGCAGCGGCGCAGGCGCAGATACCGAGGGCGCAGGCGGCAACGCCGCCTGTCCCGGAGCCGCGGGCGGAACCTGCGCGCGAGGAGCGCCGGGAGAGCGCCTATCAGTACGGGAGAAGGGAGTACAAGCCATGAGTTGGAATGAGCGCATCTATGCCGACGAGCGGCTTACGCACCGCGCGAGGGCGGTCTATATGTATCTCCGCGACCGCGCCGACGCAGACGGCAAGTGCTGGCCCGGCGTGAAGCGCATTGCTTCCGACCTGCACCTCTCCCGCAGGACGGCGCAAAGGGCGCTCGCCGACTTGGAGCAGGCCGGGTATATCAGGCGCGACGAGCGGTTCCGCGAGAACGGCAGCCGGACGTCGAATCTATACACGATACAATAGCGCGAAAAACGCGCCCCTCCGCCAAGGGAGGATCATACCCTCAACCTGACGCGAGGGGCGCGTCATCATGGCGCGCCTTGAACGGCCCATTCTATCGGAAGAACTAACGCAGAGAAAGGAATCCTGTTACCACAGCCCGATCTGCGCGTCCAAAAGCTCTTTATCCAGTAGCGGCGGCGTCATACTCAGGAAATACTCTGTCACCGACATATCATACAGCCACGGCTCGATCTGCTCCCGCTCCAGCACCAGCGGCATACGGTCATGCACCTCGCGCATGGAGTCGTTGGGAGCGGTCGTGAGGATGCAGAAGCACGGAACGCCGCCGCGCACATCGTAGATCCCCGCCATGTAGAGCGCCTGCTCACCCGGCAGCGTGAAGTGGTAACGCCGCTTGTAGCCATCCGACTCGTAGAACCCCGTTGAAGGAATTACACAATGCCGATAACGCGCGCTCTCGGCAAAGGTCGGCTTTTCCAGCGCGGTCTCAGCCTTTGCGTTGATGAGCATAGACTTCGGCGTCCGAAAGCCCCATACCATCAGCTCCGGCGTAGGCCCCTCGTCCGAGGCGATCAGCACCGGCATCTTGCAGCCGGGCGTGACTTCGCCCTGCCGCACCGCCTCTGCCGCCTGCGTGCCGAACTTGCTTTGCACCTCTTGGATGATCTGCGCGATCTCCTCGCATTGCTCCATTGTAAAACGATAGCGTCCGCACATAACGCTCACCATGCCTCCATCGTTGAAAACAGCTCGCCCGAAATGCCGTAGACGTCGCCAATGGCGACCTCGCGCCCGTCCCGCAGGACGATGACGCGGCGAACCGTGTCAATCTTCTTAACGATCCCGCTGACTGTCTCATAGCTGCCGCCGTCCTTGCGGGCGTCCGGCTGAAAATAGGTGATCGACACCGTGGGCGAATCTGCAAGATGCTCCTCCAAGAGCTGAAGCCGCGCGTCAAGCTGTTCGATGCGCTCCTCGTCCAGCTCAATGCGCTCGTCCGTGAGGCGCGCGGTCTCCTCCACGTCGTCCTCATAGCCCGTGAGCGCCTTGAACGGGGCGAACTGTGCCGCGCGGTCGTAGAGCGACATCTGCGGATGCACGACGGAAACGTGGTGTGGCAGATGGATGATATCGTCATAGCTGCGCTTCGTCATGCCTTATGACCTCCGATCTGGCCGTTGCGCTCCCTCGTCATCGCGCCGTCCTCGAAGTTCATGCCTTTGAGGATGGCGTTTTTTCCATACTTCTTTTGAATGGCGAGAATGGCGGTCTGGCGCTTCTTCTCACGCTCCCGTGCGGCCTTGTCCTCCGCCTCACGCTCCTCGACGCGGGTATAATCCGAGAACAGGTCAAGCTGCTCCGCCTTCGGCTCCTCCGGCGCGTCGCCCTCCGGCAGCACGCGGCCCGCGACGACGTAAACGCGCCGCACCAGCAATTTTGGATCGACGATGCGGTCGTAGAGCTTCATCGCCGCCGCGACGATCTCCCGCGACGAGGAGGTGTAGCGCGGCAGATTCTCCGTGCCGTGCGCGTGCTTCGGCACCCTGCGCCCGTAATGATCCACCATGACCTTGCCGTGGTATGCCTCGCGCCGCGCGGGATCGGTGAGGTTTTCGATGTCGTAGCCTATCGTCAGCACGACTTGGTTGGTGACAAGTCCCTTGTCCACAAGGTCAAGGCTCAGAAGATCGGTCATCTCGCGCACGATCAGCTTGCCGCCCTCGAAGTCGTAGGGGCGCTGGAGCACCTGCCCGGAGCCGAGGCTGTTGCTCTCGGAACGGTATGCCTTGATCTCCTTCATCGTGCAGGGCTCCCAGCCCCAGGCGTGGTCGATCAGCAGCTCGGCGTTGACGCCGAACAGGTCGTAGAGCAGTTCCTCGTTGTAGTATCCAAGCGGCGAACCCTCGGAGCAGCGCGCCACGTCGCCCATCGTATACATCCCATGTGCCGCGAGCTTCTTGGCGATGCCGGGGCCGACGCGCCAAATGTCCGTGATCGGCTCATGTCCCCAAAGTTGCCGGCGATACTCCATCTCGTCAAGCTCCGCGATGCGAACGCCGTCGCGGTCGGCGGGGATGTGCTTCGCCACCACGTCCATAGCGACCTTGGAGAGAAAGAGGTTCGTCCCAATGCCCGCCGTCGCCGTGATGCCCGTGGTGTGCAGCACATCGCGGATCATCGTCATGGCAAGCTCGTGCGCGGTCATCTTGTGGAGCGTCAGGTACTCCGTCACGTCCATGAATACCTCGTCGATAGAATAGACGTGGATATGCTCCGGCGCAACGTATTTCAGGTAGATTTTGTAGATGTCGGTGCTGACCTTCTTATACCGCGCCATGCGTGGCGGCGCGACAATGTAGTCCACCGCCACGGTCGGATCGGAGCGCGTCACGGTATCGTCGTAGATGCGGACATAGAGCTTGCCCTCCGGCGACCGACGCTCGCGCTGCGCGTTGACTTCGCACACCTTCTGCACGACCTCAAAGAGTCGCGGCCTTCCGGGGATGCCGTAGGCTTTGAGCGACGGCGACACCGCGAGGCAGATGGTCTTGTCCGTGCGGCTCTTGTCCGCCACGACGAGGTTGGTGGTCAGCGGATCAAGCCCGCGATCCACGCACTCGACGCTCGCGTAGAAGCTTTTGAGGTCTATTGCAACGTAGATACGCCCCGCCATGCCGACCGCCTCCCTCGGATGAAAGTAACGCCATCATATCACAGAGGAACGCAAAAAGCAAACAAATGTTTCATAGCAATTTATGGAAACGCGCGCCCGATTCGCTTCGGACGCGCGTTAATCGTTCCCGTTTTCCGCCTCGCGCTCGATGCGCTCGACCAGCTCGTGCGGCGCGAGGTCAAAGGCGCAGGCAATGCGCCAGATGGTCTCGAAGTTGGGCTGCTTCGCGCCGCTTTCGATCATGGAGATATGGCTGCGCGCCAATCCCGCCAAGCCGCTGAATACTTCCTGTGACAAGCCCTTTTCCTGCCGTAGCTTGTAAACGGTTCGCGCAACCGCCATGTTGTCAAAGTCTATCATCGCAGACACCCCTCGTAACAACAGTAAAGGCAAAGCCTCGATTTATTGTCTACGATGATAGACAAATTTATGAAAGTGTGCTATTCTTGCGGTTAGAGCAAAAGCGCCGCCCGAAGGCGGCGCAGGCATCATGGCTCCAGATTACTTTCCTCAAACAGCGGCGAGTTGAAGAAATCGCTGATACTGATATTCAATCCTTGACACATCTCGTGGATGATGCGGAGTTTTACGGAATCGTAGGCGCAGTTGATGACATTGCCAATGGTCGATTTTGGCACGCCGCTTTTCATGTAAAGCTGGTACTGCGTCATTCCGCGCGCTTTCAAAAGCTCGATCAGTCGTTCGCTGATTGCCTCATTCAACTGCATTTCATCACCGCTCGTTCCTGTAACTGTACCAATAATTATAGGTAAGTGGTTTGAAAAATAGTCCCTGTAACTGTACTATTGTGTTGAACTATGATAAAGTAAGCGCGGAGGTGCGATGCTATGCCAAGCTGCTTTTTCATCGGGCACCGCAACGCGCCCGAAACGCTGCGTCCGCTGCTGGACGCAGCAGTAGAGCGCCATATCGCGGAATATGGCGTTACCGAGTTTGTCGCCGGACACTACGGGCGCTTCGACTATATGGCGGCGGGCGCGGTGCGGCGGGCAAAGGAGCGCCACCCGGACGTGATACTCACGCTGCTCTTGCCCTACTATCCGTTCGACCACGATACCGGCGACTATGACCGCACCTATTACCCGGAGGGCATGGAGACTGTACCGAAGCCCTTTGCCATCGTCCGCGCCAACGAGTACATGATAAAAACCTGCGAATACCTCATTTGCTACGACGCGGGGCTTGTCGGCAACACCGGCAGGCTCGTCAAGCGCGCGCTGCGGCGGCAAGCGAAAGGAGAAATGCGCGTTGAAAACCTCACGGAGCTTCTATAAACAGATCACATAAACCCCCGAAAAACGGGCATGATATACTATTCTTTTACCCATTTTACGGAAAAAGGAGAACAAATCATGCTCGTTTTTACTGACGCTGACATAGACTGCTTTGCTCTTTCCCTTGCCGAGCGGGAGTACAGCGCCGCCACGGTTTCGCAGTATGCGCGCTGCGCGCGGCTGCTGATGGACTTTTCACCCGGCGGCGTTGCCGACCGCGCGGCGCTGGCGGGGTTTCGGGACTACCTCGCGGCGCGCGGCTACGCCCCCGCAAGCGTCAACGCCGTTCTCGGCGCGGTCAACCGCTTTTTGTCGTTCCTCGGCTCGGACTGGCGGCTCAAATATCAGCGCGTCCAGTGCAAGACCTTCCTGCCAGCCGACCGGGAACTGACCCACAGGGAGTATGAGCGCATGGTACGCGCCGCCGAACAAAGCGGCGACGAACGCCTTGCGCTGCTAATCCAGACGCTCTGCGCTCTCGGGCTGCGGGTCAGCGAGCTGGGGGCGATCACCGTGGAGAGCCTGCGGCGCGGCGAAGCCGCCATCCAGAACAAAGGCAAGCTCCGCGCCATCCTCATTCCCCACGCGCTGGCGAAGAAGCTGAAAGCCTACTGCGAACGGCGGGGCGTCACCAGCGGCAGCGTGTTCGTCACCCGGACGGGCAAGCCGCTGGACCGCTCGAACGTCTGGAAGATGCTCAAAAAGCTGGCGGAGGTAGCAAAGGTAGCGGCGAAGAAAGTCTTTCCGCACAACCTGCGCCGCCTGTTCGCCCGGACGCACTACGACCGATTCCGCGACCTCGCCCGCCTCGCGGACATCCTCGGCCACAGCAGCGTGGACACCACCCGCATCTACACGAGGCGAAGCGGGCAAGAAGAAAGGCGGCAGCTGGGTCAGCTCCGCCTGATTTTATGAAGCCATATTTCGCGGTTGCCGCGCCAGCGGCGAGCGAAATGGCGACCAGCGTACTTTTTTCGAAGGGAATAAGTACAACATAATGTGTATTATGTGGTAATTACATAACTAAAGTGCCTACAGTATAGCAAAAACCCGCACAAAAATCAACGCATTTTTGCGTGATTTCGCGGTTTCCCGGTTTTTGCGGGCATGGCAGCACAGCCGGACGCCTTTCATTTTTGACGTTCGGCTTGTCGTGCTGTCTTTTTTCGGAAAAACGCGGCGTTCCCGCTCGTTTTCCGCGCCCGTTTCGGCGCGTCCCGGCGCGGCGTTTACCACATAATACACAATCTGTGGTAAACGCAACCGCAACGGCGGGAAACGGAGGTACCGGATATGAAACAAACAGGAAGAAAACTCACAAGCTGGCTTTTGACGCTGGCGATGCTCGTCGGGCTGCTGCCCGCGACGGTGCTGCCCGCTCGGGCGAACATAACGGTGACGACGCTGACCAGTTCGACGGGGCGGCCGCTTTCTTCCGGCGTTTACTATGTGAATGAGAGCGTCACATTTACCGGCTCTGCGGGGAACCCGGGCCTTGCTATCGCGTCCGGCGCGACGGTCTACATCTACGTCCAGGCGGATAAGACGCTCACCGCTACGGGCGGGAACGCGAGCGGAAAGACCGGCGGCGGCGCGGGTATTCTGGTGCCCTCCGGCAGCACCCTGTACCTGCTGGGTGAGGGCTCTGTAGTAGCCAAAGGCGGCGACGCGGCGAACGGCACGGCAGGCGTCAATGGTAGCGGCGGAACAGTGAACTACATTAAAGATAATGGCCGTAGTTCTTACGCACAAGGTGGCAACGGCGGCAACGGCGGCAACGGCGGCGGAGGCGCGGGCGCAGGGATCGGTAGCAACGGCGGCAACGGCGGCAACGGCGGCAGCGGCGGTAGAAAGGGAGAACTGGGTTGGAATAATGGTAGTACAACTGGTATGCTTTCGGCAACAAATGGCTCCGCCGGAGGTAGCGGTACTGCCGCCGCTGCCTTTGGCAGCATATATGTCCAGACCAGATTATCAATAACCGCAACGGGCGGCAGCGGCAAGTCCACATCCTGGGGCAGCAACGGAAGTGGAGGCGCAATCAGCGGAACGAAGCAGCATATTTCGGGTGGAATGACTTTTCAGGCTACCGGCGGTGGAGGCGGCGGAGGCGGCCAGGGCGGCGGAGCCGGTGCGAACTATGGGAGCGGCGGCACAGGCGGCGGAGGCGGCGGAGGCGGCGGAGGCGGCGCCGCTGGTTATGCCAATTTGAATCCCACCGCTGGTCAGAGTGGCAGCAATGGAGCCGGGGGGAAGGGCGGCTATCTCAATATGCCTTCTGATTGGAATATGGGACCTCAAACCACCGGCGGAACCAAGGGCAGTGGCGGCAGCACGGGCGCGTCCGTGCAGCCAACCTCCGTCAACTACTATACGGTCACCTTTACCGACGCTTCCGCAAATGCTGAACAGTCGTATCTGTTCTGGAAAGAGGGCGTTACCGTCACCGTACCGTCGTCGTACACGCCGCCTGTTGGCAAAATCTTCCAAAACAAATGGAAGGTCACCACGGCGGGTACTTTTGTGGGCAACGAGGTGTCTCCCCCGCTGACAACGGTCAATGAGGAGTATGACAACGGCGCGACCATCACCATCGCGCCGGGTACGAAGGGCAACATCATCCTGACTGCGGTGACGAAGGATGTGGAAGCACCTGTCATCGACCCGCAGCCCATCGCCAGCCTCACCGGTTGGACCTACGGCGACGCGGTGGCCGCGGCGAGCCGCACCTTGTCCGTCGCCGCCACCGTCAGCGACGGCGGCACGCTGTCCTACCAGTGGTACAGCAACACCGCCAACAGCAACAGCGGCGGCACCGAGATCGACGACG
>SVKM01000047.1 GCA_015068465.1 Oscillospiraceae bacterium
CAAGGGCATGGCATACCGTTCCATGACCGACGGCATCGTCCATCTGCTCCGCGGCGAGGCGATGAGCAAGGGCGTCCACATCACGCAGCACGACGAGGGGGACATCTCCATTGAGCTGCACATCATCGTCGAGCACGGCGTCAATATGGTCGCGATCTCGCGCGAGATCATCTCGCAGGTGCGTTATCTGGTCAACAAGAACACCGGCGCCCGCATTCGCAGCGTCGACGTCTGTGTCGACAGCATCACGATATAATTGGAGGAACCGCTTTCCATGCAGGATACCATCAACGGAGCCATGCTCCGAGAGATGCTTCTCTTCGGCGCGGCGCGCGTCGCGGCGAACAAGCAGAGCATCAACGACCTGAACGTATTTCCCGTGCCGGACGGCGACACGGGCACGAATATGTGTCTCACGATCCAGACCGCGGCGACGGAGCTCAAGGCCAAGAACCCTCAGACCATCGACGAGGTGATGAAGATCACGGCGAACGCGATGCTGCGCGGCGCGCGCGGCAACAGCGGCGTTATTTTATCGCTTCTCTTCCGCGGCATTTCCAAGGACCTCAAGGGCATCGAGTCCGTGGACGGCGCGGCTTTTGCCAGCGCCATGCAGGAGGGCGTCGCCGCGGCGTACAACGCCGTGATGAAGCCCGCCGAGGGCACGATCCTCACCGTCTCCCGCCTCGCCGCCGACGCGGCGATGAGGGCCGCCGGCGAAAACAACAGCGTCGAATACATTCTCGAAGCCGCGCTGCGCCAAGGCGAGATCACGCTCAAGGACACCGTCAACATGAACCCCGTCTTGAAGCGCGCCGGCGTCGTGGACGCGGGCGGCAAGGGCTTTTTGTGCATTCTCGAGGGTATGCTCGCGAGCCTGCGCGGCGAGGAGATGCCCACGGTGGACGAAGACGCCGAAACGCGCGAGAAGGCGGACTTTGCCGGGCTCGGCGACCAGGACATCACCTTCACGTTCGACACGGTGTTCATCGTGCGCAAGACCAGGCAGTGCGACCTCAGGCCCTTCCGCGAGTATCTGGACTCCATCGGCGACAGCATCGTTGTCAGTGAGGGCGACGACATGTTCAAGGTCCACGTCCACACCGACACGCCGGGCGATGCGCTGAACATGGCGCAGCAGTACGGCACGCTCGAGGTCGCGAAGATCGAGAACATGCGCATCCAGCAGGAGGACATGGCGGCGGGCCGCAAGACCATCTCCGCCGACCAGCTTGAGGACGAGGAGGCGGAGGACGCTCCCGCTCCGACGCCCTCCGAGCCCGAGGAGCGCAAGCCGTTCGGCTTTCTCGCGGTCTGCGCGGGCGACGGGCTTGCCGAGGTGTTCCGCGACATGGGCGTCGACGGCGTCATCAGCGGCGGGCAGACGATGAACCCCTCGACCGAGAGCATTTTGAAGGAGATCGAGCGCACGAACGCGGACACGGTTTTCGTGCTGCCGAACAACAAGAACATCGTCATGGCGGCACAGCAGTGCGTGGGCCTGACCGACCGCGAGATCGTCGTCATCCCGACCTCGACCGTGCCGCAGGGCATTTCCGCGATGATGGCGGTCGATCTGGACTGCGGCGACGCGAAGGCGATCGAGCGCGCGATGCTCGACGCGGCGAAAAACGTCGCCACCGCGCAGATCACCTATGCCGCGCGCGACTCTGACTTTGACGGCAACGACATCCACGAGGGCGACTTCCTCGCACTGCTCGACGGCAAGCTCTTCGGCGTGGACAAGAGCATCTCCGTGCTGCTCGAAAAGCTCGCCGACGCGGCAAATGAGCGCGGGGCGGAGTTCGTCAACGTTTTCTACGGCGAGGATGTGGACGAGGCGGAGGCGAACGTCGACGCCGCCTGCTTCACGGAAAAGCTGCCGAACGCCGAGGTCAGCGTCCTCTCCGGCGGTCAGCCGGTCTACTACTATATCATCAGCTTTGAATGACCCGTTTTACCTGCAAAAAGGGGGTTCGCACGATCGTGCGAACCCCCTTTTTCATATCTATATTCCCTTCGTGTGCCCCTCGGCGTTTGCCATGAGCACCGCGCGCTTTCCCCCGCGCACCGCCCACAGGTGGATGCCCGTGTCGCCCGTGGCGAACCTGCATCCGTCCGCGACGGGAAGACGCAAAAACGCATGGTAGAGCTGATTGATCATGCCGCCGTGGGACACGACCGCAACAGTCTCGTCCTCGCCCGTCTCCGCGAGGATGCGCGCAAGCGCGCGCTCCGCGCGGTCCCGGAAGGCGAGCTTGCTCTCCATACCGTACATCGCCTGATCGAGCGGCAGGTCCGGCACCTCGGGGTACTTTTCGTCCGCCGCGGCGTAGGGAAGGCCCGCGAGCAGGCCGTTGTTGAACTCCATGAGCTCCTCGTCGGGCCGGAGCGCGCAGCCGGTCGCCGCCGCCAGATGCTCCGCAGTCTGACGCGCGCGCGTGAGCGTGCTGTGATAGATGCGCGCAACAGAATGGTTTTCCGCGACATACGCCGCCATGGCTTCCGCCTGTCTGTGTCCGCGATCGGTCAGCGGGAAATCCGCGCGCCCCTCGTGAACGTGCAGGATGTCTGCCTCCGACTCGCCGTGGCGGATGACCAAAAGGTACATACGCTCCCCTCCTTTGCGATCATTGAGCCTTCTTCCCGCCGCCCGGCTCCAGAAACAGCGGCGAAATCGAGAAGAAGATCAGCCCCAGCAGGACGTTCAGCACCGCCGCGCCGACCGCCGCGGCGGCGGTATAGCCCATCACGATGCCGATCGCCATGATGGCGATATCGGGCAGGAGCCCGAAGTAGACGAACATGATCTGCACAAGCTGCTTGACCGTCTTGCCCGCCGAGACCGGCACGGAAAGTGCGATGAACACACCGACGGTCGTGGCGTAAAAATCGACCGAGGCGATGAAAAAAAGCCAGCACAGCGCGAGCAGCGGGTTCATGCCCGTGAGCGCCACGGCGACGATCAACGCGCTCAGCGCGTCGAGCATGCAGTTCACCGTGCCGCCGAGCAGCGAATACATGAGCTTCGCCCACATGCTCTCGGGGATCAGGATGAAAAAGCCCATCTTGGTATCTTCCTCGAGCGGGTTGCCGAGCGCGCGGAAAAACGCGAGCCCCGCGAGCGAGAGCACGATGGGAAGCCCCGCGTCCGTGTCCCACACGAAACGGCACAGCGCCCACACGCCCAGCGTTGCGGCAAGATAGGTCTCCGTCGTCTTGGTAAAGACGCCGAGGTGTGCGAAGCGGAAGCGGTTGTAGAGCGACTTGAAGAAAAAGACGTTCGCACCCTGTCCGTGGCGCATTGTATCGCGGCGGAGCTTTTCGCTGCGGTCCTTCTTGCGCTTTCTGAGGCCGACGCCGCCCTCCTGCTGCCGCTGCGCGCTCGCAAGCAGCTCCGCGGTCTCCTCCGACTTTGCCATCGCGTCCTCGTAGAAATCCGCCTTGACGCGGCTGTTTGCCCAGATCAAAAGCAGGATCGCCGCGGCGACCAGAAAAAGGCACAGCAGCATACCGCCGACGTTGCCCTCCGCCGCGAACAGGAAAAAGCCCTTCAGCCAGCCCCAGAGCGGCACGAAGCGCGAACCCGGCGCGCAGAAAAATCCGATCGCGGCGCTCAGCCAGTCGCCGCCGCACGCCTTCCAGAAGACGAGATAGCCGGCGAGCGTCAGCCCCAGCAGCGCGTAAATGATGCGGCGCAGGTTGTCCTTAAAGCGCGGATGCGCCGAGCAGAGAAGATAGAGCAGCACCTGCAAAAACTTTCCGACGACCGTCGTGAGGCAAAACGTCACGATCGCGGCGATCGCGCCCCAGAACGTCAAGCCCGCGTTCATCAGATTCGGAATTTGCAGCATCAGATAGAACGCCAGAAACACCGCCATGCCGAGCTGCGTCATCAAGCGAAACATCAACACCGACTGCGGCTTCATCGGCGAGGCGAAGAGCAGCGGCACGTCCGCGGGCAGGAAGATCTTGCTGCCGTTGCGGTCGGCGCTGAGCGCCTCATAGGTCAGAAGCCCCAGGATAGCGAAACCCGCGACCAGCTCGACCATCGCCATCGCGTCGATCCCCTGCGCTTCCAGGTAGGACGGCTTTTCCTCCTCCGGCGCGGCGTCTCCGGTCTCGGCGGCGTGCGCTTCCTGCTGCTCTGCCGCCGTTGCGATGCGCGCCGCGCCGTAGCCGATCAACCCGCCGAAGAGCGCGCAGACGAGGATGAAAACCAGCACCCAGGTCTTGCATATCTTTTTGACCTGATTGAGAAACGAGTGCAGCGCATAATATCCGAACAGCCTCATTGCTCCTGCGCCTCCGCGCCATCGCCGTGGGACATGTCGCCGCGCTCCACGCCCTCAGTCACGTCGAAGAACAGCTGCTCGAGCGTGCGTCCGTCGGCGTCAAGCTCCTCGCGCGTGATATTGGTGCGGATCTGACCGTTTTGCATGATGATCGTGCGGTCCCAGAGCATGTCCACGCTGTCGATGATGTGCGTGCTCACGAGCAGGGTCTTCCCGTCGGCGCGCATCTGCTCGATCAGTTCCTTGAGCTGCTTGATCGCGTGCGGATCGAGGCCGATCATCGGCTCGTCGAGCAGCAGCATCTTCGGCTGCGGCAGAAGTCCCAGGCAGATGTTGAGCTTTTGCTGCATGCCCTTGGACAGCTCGTCGCCGAATTTCTTTTTCTTGTCGGTCAGCTCGAAGCGCTCGAACAGCTCGTCGGCAAACGGCTTATAGTCCTTGAGCCGGTACGCCCGCGCGATAAACTCCATATGCTCCGACACCGTGAGATTCGGATAGAGCGAGGGCATCTCGGGGATGTAGCCGAGCAGGCGGCGCGCCTCGACGGTCTTGTTGGCGTACTCGCCCACGCGGATCTCGCCGGAGTAGCGCAGAAATCCGATGATGGACTTCATGATCGTGCTCTTGCCCGCGCCGTTCGGCCCCAGCAGCACGGTCACGCTGCCGGGGTCGAGGTGAAACGTCAAATCGTCGCAGGCGACGACCTTACCGTATTTCTTCGTCACATGGGATACGTCAAGCATGGGAAAGCCCTCCCGTTTTCTCTTTCTTCTGTCCGCCGTCTTGCGAACAGGGGGATTATATCAGCTTCCGGCGCTTTTTTCAACGGCGTGTTTTTTCGGCGCAAGCGAACCTGCCCCGCCCTTCTCAGAGCGTCCTTTCAAGCAGTCGGCGCAGCGATTCCGCGTGGCGGTACTCGTCGGCGGAAAGGCGCTCGAAGAGCTTTTTGAGGCACACGTCCGCCGTCTCCTCCGCCGCGCGGGCATAGCGCGCGCCGCCGCTTGTCTCCTCGTGATACCGCTCGCGCAGACGGTCGCGCCAGAGCAGCTTCGGCTGCGGCGGCAAGACGACCGTCACGGGGTACGTCCCGCCGGTGATGAGGAAGTGCGACGTCTGGAGCGCCCGCACATGCCCCGCCTCCTCCTCGGCAAGCCGCCGCATGAGGCGTTTTCCCTCCGGCGACGGCGCGAGCGAGGCGAGGTGGCGGTACGTCTGCGCGTCCGCGAGCTCGTCGCGCAGAAAATCGCGGATCGCGTCAAGCTCGCCGCGCGCCGCCGCGCCCATGCAGTCGCGCTCTTCGCCCGGGCGCGGCTCCATCGTAAGCGCCGGCTGCGCCGCGCGCACCTCGGGATAGGGATTCAGCTCCGGCGACACCTTGCGCCAGATGCGGTCGTAGCGGCGGTAATCCGCCTCGGTCGGGAGTGCCGACGGCATGAGATCAGACATAGAAAGCCCTCCGTTTTCAAGTTTCTCCCCTATCCTATGCAAAACGCCGCAAAGACTGCTTATCCGCATTGATTTTACGGGAATAATTTGCTATACTAATGTGCGAGAAAAATCAACACGGAGGACAATCATGTTAGAGCTCAAGCACATCTCCTATACCGTCCATGACGCGCTCGGCGAGCAGACGATCTTAAACGACGTCTCCGTCACGGTCCCGGACGGCAAGCTGGTCGTCTTCACCGGTCCCAACGGCGGCGGCAAGACGACGCTTGCCAAGGTCATCATGGGACTTGTCACGCCGACGGACGGCGAAATCATCTATAACGGCAAAAATATCACCGGACTCGACATCACCGAGCGCGCGCGCCTCGGCATCAGCTACGGCTTCCAGCAGCCGCCGCGCTTCAAGGGCATCACCGTGCGCGACCTTTTGACCATCGCGTCCGGCGACGACAAGCTCTCCAAGGACAAGTGCTGCCGCTATCTCACGCAGGTGGGGCTTTGCGCCAACGACTACCTCGACCGCGAGGTCGACGTGTCGCTCTCGGGCGGTGAGGTCAAGCGCATCGAGATCGCGACGCTGCTCGCGCGCGGCAGCGAGCTGATGATCTTCGACGAGCCGGAGGCGGGCATCGACCTTTGGAGCTTCGCGCGCCTGACGGAAACGTTTGAGGAGATCCACCGCACGCACAGCGCGACAATGATCATCATTTCGCACCAGGAGCGCATCATCCGCCTCGCCGACGAGATCATCGTCCTCGGCGGCGGCGAGCTTCAGTACCGCGGCAGCGCGGACGAGATCTTCCCGAAGATCATGGCGGACACGCTCGGCTCCTGCCCTGTGATGACGCGAAAGGAGGCGGGAAAATGATCAACGAAGTCGACCAGGCGCTGCTTGAGAAGATCGCCGGCATCGTCGGCAAGCCCGTCGACGCGCTCAACATCCGCAAGGACGGCGGCTGCGAGGCGCGGCAGAGCACCGAGCACATCAAGATCGATCCCCGTACCGACGGCAAGGAGGGCATCGACATTCACATCGTGGACGGCACGAAGGGCGAGAAGTGCTACATTCCCGTCGTCATCAGCAAGAGCGACTATTCCGAGATGGTCTACAACGATTTCTACGTCGGCGAGAACTGCGACGTCGACATCGTCGCGGGCTGCGGCATCCACAACTCCGGCTGCGACGAGTCGCGCCACGACGGCGTGCACACCTTCCACATCGGCAAAAACTCCCGCGTCCGCTACGCCGAAAAGCACTACGGCGAGGGCGAGGGCACCGGCGCGAAGATCATGAATCCGCAGACCGTCGTCTATCTCGACGAGGGCGCGAGCATCCAGATGGAAACCGTGCAGATCCGCGGCATCGACTCGACCAAGCGCTACACGAAGATCGTCTGCGGCAAGGGCGCGGAGGCGCTGATCACCGAGCGTCTTCTGACCCACGGCCATCAGCTCGCCGAGAGCGACATGGAGATCGTGCTCGACGGCGAGGACTCCAAGGGCCGCGTGATCTCCCGCTCGGTCGCGCAGGACGAATCGAAGCAGGTCTTCCGCCCCATCGTCGTCGGCAACGACAAGTGCTTCGGGCACGTCCAATGCGACAGCATCATCATGGGCAGCGCGAAGATCGAATCCGTCCCCGCCATCACGGCGAACAGCACCGAGGCGCAGCTCATCCACGAGGCCGCCATCGGCAAGATCGCGGGCGACCAGCTGTTGAAGCTGCAAACCCTCGGCCTGACCGAGGAGGAGGCGGAGGACCGCATTTTGAAGGGCTTCCTCGCCTGAGCAAGGCTTCTGTCTGCTTTTTATCGCGTCGTCAGGCGCGCGGAAGATCGCATGAGACGCGCCGCTGCGGCTTCGCACAGCGGCTTCCATAAAATATCCGCTTTTTATGAAAGAAACGTAAGAGAGGCAGCGAAACATGAGACACAGAGAAAAAACACGTTCCATCCTGCTCGCGGTCTTACTGCTCGTGAGCCTGCTCCCGTTCGCGGCGCTCCCCGCCCGCGCGGACGCCCCCACCGGCGGCGAGTGCGGCAGCGGCCTGACATGGACGCTGGACGGCACGGCGCTGACCATCTCCAAAACAGGCGAGGGCACGGGCGCGATGGCGGACTATGCAGATGAAGACGCGCCGTGGGGGACCGACGTCACGTCCGTCGTCATCGGGTCCGGCGTGACGAGCATCGGCGCGGGCGCGTTCAGCGGCTGTGAGAAACTCAAGTCCGTCGTCATCCCGGACAGCGTGACGAGCATCGGCGCGGGCGCGTTCACCGACTGCACGGCCCTCAAGTCCGTCTTTTTCCTGCATACCAAAAGCACCGTAACGATCGTCGCTGGCACGTTCGGCAACACTACGCCTCTCCTCTGCGCGGATCGCAGCAAACTGGGCTCGAACTCCGAGTTTACCATAGCAGACTCCCAAGAGGTCAGCTCATGGTCCGCGCTGTATGACGCGCTGAACGCCGGCGGCTATATCAAGCTGACCGACAACGTCAAATTCGGCGAGGGCGGCGGCGATCATGCGGGCGACGAGCTGGCGGTCCCCGAGGACAAGGCCGTCCTTCTCGACCTCGCGGGTCACACCATCAACCGTGGGCTGCAGCTGGGCGCTAACGGCAACGCCCTCACGGTCAACGGCACGCTGACGCTGATGGACAGCGGCGGCGGCAGGATTACCGGCGGCATGGCGTACGCCAGTACCGGCGGCGGCGTGTACGTCAACGGCGGCACGTTCACCATGGCCGGCGGCGAGGTCTCCGGCAACCACGCGTATGGGAACTTCAGCCGCGGCGGCGGCGTGTGCGTCAACGGCGGCACGTTCACCATGACCGGCGGCACGATCTCCGGCAACAACGTGCAAGGAAACGGCAGCTACGGCGGCGGCGTGTGCGTCGTCAGCGGCGGCACATTCATCATGACCGGCGGCACGGTCTCCGGCAACACAGCCAGCAACAGCGGCAAGGGCGGCGGCGTGTGCGTCGTCGGCAGCAATGGCACATTCACCATGCTCGGCGGCACGGTCTCCAACAACACAGCGGACGATGTCAAAAACGGCGGCGGCGTGTATTTCAACAATCCCAATAGCACGTTCCGTGTCGGCGGCGCGCCCGTCGTCCGGAACAACAATGGTAACAACGTGAAGCTGTACGGTCAGCGCATCACCGTCGCCGCCCCGCTGGCGGACGGCGCGGCGCTCTGGGTCCATGTCCATGCCGGCACGAACGACCCGGAGCTCTGGGTCTATGATGACTACGAGGGCACCGTCGTCGCGCAGGCGGGCAACGGCTATACGCTCACCGACGCCGACGCGGAGAAGTTTCACGGCGACAACGGCTTCTGCGTCGGCAAGCTGGTCCAAGAAGATGGCAAGAACGTAGTCCAGATGGTCCTCCGCCCCGCGCTCTCGAACGTCAGCGTGTCCGGCGGCGCCGTGACCGCGACCGTCGTCGCCCCGGCGAACAGCACACTGATCGCCGCGGGCTACGATGAAAACGGCAGGCTGACGGGCGTCGTGACCGAGACCTTCCCCGCCGGCGGCGGCAGCATCCTCGGCGAGTCCCGGTCCCTCACCGTTCCGTCCGCGCACCACTATCGGGTGTTCCTCGTGGACGGCAGCTATGCCCCGCTCTGCCCGGCGGAGGACGCCGCGCAGCCGTAACGCGGCACAGGAAAAAAAGGTCGCCTCTTTCGAGGCGGCCTCTTCTTATGCTTCCGCTATTTTTTTCTCGGTATCCTCGCGCATGAGCCTTCGCAGCTCCGTCAAATACGGCGAGAACGCCGCCTTATCCTCGCCGTAGGTGAGGTTGAGCGTGTATTCGTTCTCCGTCCACGTCGCAAGGTCGGACTCGTTGTGTTGGATGACCGCCTCGAAGTTGTCGAGCGCCTTGTAAATTTTTGCTTCCGTCGTTTCGCGCGCCGCCATCTCCTCATAGAGCGCGCGCATCTCCGTGGAGTACGGTTCGGGGAGCGACGCGACCCACGAAAAGAGCAGATTTTCCTCCTTCTCCTCGTCCGCCGCCGTCTTGTCGAACGACGGGATATCGCCGGTGAAGCACTCGCCGAGGTCGTGGATCAGGCACATGCGAACGACCTTGTCCATGTCCGCCTCGGGAAACTCGTCGCGGATGAAGTACGCCATCAGCGTGATGCGCCAGCTGTGCTCCGCGACGCTCTCGTGCCGCCCTCCTGAGGTATAGCAGTGGCGCGTCGCGTCCTTGAGGCGCTCGGCAACGTGCAGCGCGTCCAGTAAAGCTCTCGGTTCCATAAGCGTCCCTCCAAAATTACAGCTTTTCCATGATATATCTTGCCGCGTATACGCCGCTCGCGCTCGCGTGGGAGAGCGAATGCGTCACGCCGCTGCCGTCGCCGATGACGAACAGCCCGGGGTGGCAGGTTTCCAGATGCTCGTCGATGGCGACCTCCATGTTGTAGAACTTGACCTCCACGCCGTAGAGCAGCGTATCGGGGTTCGCCGTGCCGGGGGCGATCTTGTCGAGCGCGTAGATCATCTCGATGATGCCGTCGAGAATGCGCTTGGGCATCACGAGGCTCAGATCGCCCGGCGTCGCCTTGAGCGTCGGCGTGATGAAAAACGACTTGCTCAGCCGTTTGGGCGTCGAGCGGTGGCCGCGGATCAGGTCGCCGAACTGCTGCACGATGACGCCGCCGCCGAGCATGTTACTTAGGCGCGCGATGCTCTCGCCGTAGCCGTTGGAGTCCTTGAACGGCTCGGTGAAGTGCTTGGAAACGAGCAGCGCGAAGTTGGTGTTCTCGGTCTGCTTCGCGGGATCCTCGTAGCTGTGGCCGTTGACGGTCACGATGCCGTTGGTGTTCTCGGTCACGACCGCGCCGCGCGGGTTCATGCAGAACGTGCGCACGAGGTCCTGATATTTTTCGGTCTTGTAGACGATCTTGCTCTCGTAGACCTCGTCGGTGATGTGCTTGAACACCTCCGCCGGCAGCTCGACGCGCACGCCGAGGTCGACGCGGTTGGAGCGCGTGGGGATATCCAGCTCGGCGCAGACGCTCTCCATCCACTTGCTGCCGCTGCGGCCCACGGAAATGATGCAGTACGGCGCGCTGTACTCCTCGCCCTTCTCGGTCACGACCGCAAAGGAGCCGTCGTTTTTCTTCACGGACGCGATCGGCGTGCGGAAGAAAAATTCGACCTTGCCGCGCAGATCGTTGTAGAGATTCGTGAGCACCTCGTAGTTGATGTCCGTGCCGAGGTGGCGCACCGAGGCGTCGAGCAAATGCAGATTGTTCTGCACGCACAGCGTCTTGAGCGACGAGCTCGCGGTGGTGTAGAGCTTGGTCTTGCTGCCGCCGAAGGCGGCGTTGATCTCGTCGACGTAGCGCATCAGCTCAAGCGCCGTTTCCTTGCCGATGTACTCGTGCAGCGTGCCGCCGAAGGCGTTGGTGATGTTGTACTTGCCGTCCGAAAACGCGCCCGCGCCGCCAAAGCCGTTCATAATCGCGCAGGTCGGGCAGTGCATGCAGCTCGTGACCTTTTTGCCGTCGATGGGACACTTGCGCGTTTCCAGCTCACCGCCGCGCTCGAAGACCGCGATCTTCAGCTCCGGCTTCTTGTGGCACAGCTCGTAGGCGGAGAAGATACCGCCGGGACCCGCGCCGATGATGATGACGTCATAGTTTTTCATGGTGGCACCTCGCTTGTTTTTCATTCCTCCGGTATCGTAACAAAAAAGAAGAACGCCGTCAAGCGTTCTTCTCTCTTGGCAGTTTTTTTTGCGCGCTCAATCCTCAAACGAGCTCTTCGGCGTGGTGAAGCCGTCGTAGTCGATCGCCATGCCGTGGCCGTTTTTGATCGTCAGGTACATATCCCGCTCGCCGTCGTTGAGCTTGTAATAGCAGAAGCCGTCCGCGTCGAACTGATCCGTCAGGTCGATCTTCTGCTCGCGGAAATAGAGCCATACCGTGCCGTCGTCCCTGAATTCGATGTCGGGCGAGCTGCCGTCGAACTCCTCCAGCATCTCCTCTGCCGTCAGCGGACGCTCGCGGCCAAACTGGTCGATCTCAACGCCGCCGCCCCCACTCTGGTGCTCCACACCGTCCTCGTCGGTGTAGGTCAGCGTGTATTCGCCATTCCCGTTTGACTCGAATACCGCATCCGTCTGCCCGCCGTGCAGCCAAATCTGTACGGTCTGGCGAAAACCGCCAACATCAGCGGCGTAAGCGCCGCCCGCCAGAGCAAGCACCATCACCGCCGCCACGCACACCGCGGCGAGCTTGCCGATATATACCTTGTGGTTCGTTTTCATTTCCTTGACCTCCGTCAAAATGTCCGGTGAGGCGTGGAGCGTCGAAAACGTTCTCTGGTACTTTTCCTTATTCGTCATCGTTCCATTCCTCCTCCAGCATATTTTTCAGGAGCATCCGTCCCCTGCTCAGTTGGCTTTTGACCGTTCCCGTCGGACTTTTCAAGATTTGCGCGATCTCCTCCACGGAGTAATCCTCATAGTAGAAGAGATGGATCACGACGCGGTACTTGTCCGGCAGCCGCATCACCGCCTCGAAAAGCCCCTTGTCCTCCGGCGTTTCAAACGGCAGATCGTCCATGTACTCCTCCCACGCGACCTTGTTGCGCCGCCAGAAGGAACCGGCGATATCCTTTGCCCGGTTGATCGCGACGCGGATCAGCCACGCCCTGATATGCTCCTCGCTCTCGTAGTCCATATCGGTCGTATGGTATTTGAGAAACACGTCCTGCGTCACGTCGTCCGCGTCCGCGCGGTTCCGGCACACGCTGAACGCGGCGGAAAAAACGCGGTCGCCGTACTTTTGAAAGGTCTCGTCCACCGACAGTCTCATAAAATGCTCCCTTGTATTTTTGAAGGTCCTTCAACTACCATACGATCCTGCCGGGAAAAAGGTTGCACAGAGCGGAAAATTATCCCGCGGCCGCCTCCAGCTTTTCCAGCACGGCGTGGAAGCGAGGTTCGTCCCGCAGCGCGTCGTAGCGGCTGTTTTCCAGCAGCTTTGCCTGCTGGCGGCACACGTTCGGCTCCTGCTTTTCCGGAAAGCGGGCGCTGTTCTGCTCCCAGCCGACGGCGTCCAGAAACGGGGAGGAAAAGCGCTTTCCCAAGTCCCGCTCGCACGTTTCATCATAGATCGCCGCGTGCTTTGCCATCTCCTCCAACGAAGCAAGCGCGTCGTCCGTTCTGCCGAGCTTTAATTGGAATACTGCCGTATGCCGCGCGAGATTCGCCGCGAGCGCGTGCGCGTAGAGCATATCCTCGCCGTAGATCATGCGGACGATCTTGCTTGCGGTTTGCAGCATCTCCACCTTCACCGCGTTGTCCGGCGCGTTCGTCCGCTCGTCGTCATACGCCAGTTCCTTGATGTTCACGGCGAGGTAGGTCGCGCAAAGCCCGATGACCTCCTGCAAATAAGTTCCCGTTTCATCCTTTACGCTCCACGCCCGTATGAACTCGCGGCTGTCCGTCATGGACGGCAGCTGCTCCACCAGTTCGAGGGCACGCTTGTCGTCCTTGGCGTAATAGGAGTAATATCGGACAAGCCCCTGAACGGCTTCACATTTGATATTGATATTCTTTGTTGTCTCCGAAACGGTCTCGTAGATTCTCTCCGCCTCTTCCTCCGCCTCGCTGCGTTCCGACTCGTCGACGCTCTCGTCCCAAATCGCCAGTTGGAGTGCATACGCCAGATTGAGCTGAAATTCTTCCTCCGACGGAAACTCCGCCACGGCGCGTCGGGCGGAGGCGATCATCTCCTCCCGCGTTCCGCCGCAAACGTCGGACAGGCGGTCGAATTCCCGCTTCATTTCCGCGCGGCGGCCTTCGCGCTCGTCCTTTTTGACGCCCAGCAGCTCGTCGGTCGTCACGCCGAAATAGTCCGCGAGCGCGGGCAGCAACTCAATATCGGGATAGGAGCCCTGCGATTCCCAGCGTGAGACCGCCTGCGGCGTCACGCCGAGAAATACGGCAAGCTGCTCCTGCGTTGTCAGCTTCGCGGTGCGAAGCTCCCGGATCTTCCTTCCGATGTCGTTGTTCATTGTCCGTTGTCCTCTCAAATCAGTATTGCGGGCCCACGGTCACATTGTAGCAGGGCGCAGGCAAAAAAGAAATGATCCATTGTTTGTTGAGAACTCAATCGGCAGTTGATTTCTCTAAAATAGCAAAAAAGCGCTCCGCTGTTGCGGAACGCTTTTTCGTGTTGGCGCTACCTATCTTTCCGGTCCGTCTCCAGACAAGTATTGTCGGCAGAAGCGAGCTTAACTTCCGTGTTCGGAATGGGAACGGGTGGACCCTCGCCCTAATCAGCACCAACTATTGCCGGAACATCAGCTCCGACAATTTGATTTTCAAGGTCATACCCTGAAAACCGAACAAAGAGAAGGAAATGGGAGGCAAGGCATTTGCCTGCATTCATTGTAGGTCAAGCCCTCGGGCTATTAGTACCGGTCAGCTGCACGCATTACTGCGCTTCCACCTCCGGCCTATCAAACAAATCGTCTATTTGTGCCCTTACTCCTTATAGGATGAGCGGTCTCATCTTAGGGGGAGTTTCACGCTTAGATGCTTTCAGCGTTTATCTCGTCCGTACATAGCTACCCAGCTGTGCCCTTGGCAGGACAACTGGTGCACCAGAGGTACGTCCATCCCGGTCCTCTCGTACTAAGGA
>SVKM01000048.1 GCA_015068465.1 Oscillospiraceae bacterium
ATTGCTAATGGAACAATTGCCAACAAAGCAGAAATTGTAAATAAAATCGGATGTGCTTTAATTACCGCTCCAAGTCCGGTTAGCGCGGTAGACAATCCGGCAGTTGTACCTGCTGCTGTTGTCTCTGCTGCCGCAAAACTATACATTTCCAATGTAGAATCAACTAGTTCCGGCTCATATCCTGCGAGAATAAGAGCTTGCTTCGCTTTTTCTTTTGTAAAATTCTTTGCAACAAGAATCTCAGCAACTTCCGCAATAGATAATTTCCCCGTGTTTGCCGCCAACGCAATTTGCTCCGCATTCATATTTAACAAAGAAGCTGAAGTCAACAAACTTTGCTTACTCAATTGATTCAATGCAACAGTCGTTCCATCAATAAAACTCTTCACATTACCTATGGATTTAAGTGACGTAAATAGGAGGATTATTATGCAATCAACAATCTGCCGCATAGACGCTGAAATAAACGGTAGAATCATTTCAAAAGAATGTGATTTATCCGAAATATTAAATGATGTATTGTCATGTGAAAATATCACAGACGATTTTAAAGAACAAACGGAGAGAAAATTGTTTAATATGTTTGGCGGCTTAATTAATGGAACAGACGCTAACAGGCTTTTAAACATTATCATTGAAACAAAAGAAATACCACAATTTTTTGACGCTTCTGCTTTTTATTCTCCGTATAATAATCGAGATATTTTAGTATGTCCCCGTTGCCGTTCCACCGCCATCACCACCGGAGCGCGTGGTGTCAACTGGACATGGGGCTTGATCGGAGCAAGCAAAACCGTCAACCGCTGCGGCAGTTGCGGCTATACTTGGAAACCTTGAATTTCTTCTGTCTCGCACCTTTATTGCCTCTGCCGCTTCTTCGGCAGAAAAGGCGGTTGCTCTTTATTACATATAATCTTTGACCTCAATAGTATAGTAGATATTGCCAAAGTAATGACCGCGCCTTGCCGTGTCCTTGATTGGATTGATATATAAGCTGCCGAATTGCATCAACGTATTATCTCCCGCGCCAAATACCGCAACCACATTATCATTCTCGGCTAACGATCCAACCGCAACGGCATCTTCACCGCTGCCCGACATTACGCTTATGGTACATTCAATTGAATTCTCATTGTCGGCGGTTTTCAGGCAAAACAATCCATCTGTTAAACCTGACTTTTCCGTGTCAACGCTTACAACTAACTCTTCCCCGTCCGGTACATCGACGTTATACGCCCTGACCGTTATAGTCTGGTCGGTATTGAGATCAACATTATAGGGTATTTCTACGGTATAGTTGGCTGCTAATAAGTATTCGATTTGCGTCGAGTATTCCATTTCAAATGTTGCGCCGCAAACGCTTGTTGCCATCATTGCGGCAAGAATAAGGGCAGGTAGTCTTTTCATCACACGACCTCCAATGTAACTTTGATATTTGCGCCGTTTAGGGCTTTTAAGGTGTCTAGCGTGTAGCAGGAGTATTGCAAGATTGCATCCTCATACTGACCTCTTGACAACGCCTTGTTGAGCGTAATTGTGGTAACTGTCTCCCCCGGCGCTATCATATCGCTGCTATATATTTCGTTTCCGCCCGACAACAGTAGCCGAATTTGGAAATAACACTTGTTTTTTGCCGGATTCTCCAACTTTACCGTCTGCTTTTTCCTGTTCGCGCGGAAGCTCATATAGTCAAAGCTAGGTATGGAGATATATCCGTCTGTCGGTTCTTCATATATGGCATCATCCTGCGAGGTCTGGTTCTGCTCTGCTTGTAGTATTCGCAATATATCGGGACTTTCTATTCTTTCGCTGGCTAAAGTGCTTAACAATATAGCAATCATGGTAACAACTAATATGATCGCTATTGCGGCTATAATTACCCGTCTACGCATCGCAATCCTCCAACCGCTTATTCTCGCGAGTCATTAGTTCAACAAGGGAAGAAACCAGTGCATATTGTTCATCTGTCAATCCACCGGCATCTATTAGTCTTGCATGATCTCTACCCAGCAGATAATCGGTGCTTACCTTGAAAATATCCGCAAGTACAATCAAAGTCTCATAGGGCGGTCTGCGTGATCCGTTTTCATACGCACACATAGTAGACCTCCCAACTCCAATTTGAGCGGCTAGGTGATCTTGCCGCATACGGCGCTGACAGCGCAAATCGTGAATCTTTGTGTTTAAATTGTCAATCATGGCGCAACCTCCTTTATCTGCACCACAATACAGGATAATTGCTTTTGATTCACATTTGGTAAAGCACGGTTCACACTTTGACAATACACCAAAAATGCGCCCCTACCGTCTCCGGTAAGGGCGCTTTGCTATATCGCTTCTCATTTATTTTTAAAAAGGTGTAAAATAGGTGTAAAACACTTTTGCGGAAATTTCAGATTCAACTTTTAAGAAGTAAAAAGGCTGCTGATTTTTGAAGAATTTGCGATATTGCAATTTTTGAAACGCTTTCTCACTCCAGCGGTTTCATTGTGGGGAACAGGATCACGTCGCGGATCGAATCGGTGCCGCAGAGCATCATCGCGCAGCGGTCGATGCCGAAGCCCAGGCCGCCCGTCGGGGGCATGCCGTACTCGAGCGCGAGGACGAAGTCCTCGTCCATCATGTCGGCTTCCTCGTCGCCGTTCGCGCGCTTGATCGCCTGCGCGCGGAAGCGCTCGTACTGGTCGATCGGGTCGTTGAGCTCGGAGAACGCGTTGCCCATCTCGCAGCCGCAGACAAACAGCTCGTAGCGCTCGGTGAGATAGTGGTCGCTCGGGCTGCGCTTGGCAAGCGGCGAGACCTCGACCGGGTACATCGTGATGAACGTCGGCTGGACGAGCTTTTCCTCGACCTTCTGGTCGAAGGTCTCGTAGAGCGCGTTGCCCCAGGTCTTGTCCACACCGTCCATGTCCACGCCGGCGGACTTGGCAAGCGCGACGCCCTTTTCCGCGTCGCCCTCGCACGCCATGAAATCGACGCCCACATACTCCTTGACCGCGTCCGCCATCGTCAGGCGGCGGAAGCCGGGTGTGAGGTCGACCTCGTTGCCGAGCCACTGGACCTTGTAGGTGCCGTGGATCTCCTTCGCGGCGCCGGAGAGGATGTTCTCCAGAATATCCATCATGCCCTCGAGGTTGGTGTACGCCTGATACAGCTCGCAGGTCGTGAACTCGGGGTTGTGCTTGGTGTCCATGCCCTCGTTGCGGAAGATGCGGCCCACCTCGTACACGCGCTCCATACCGCCGACGATCAGGCGCTTCAAGTGCAGCTCGGTCGCGATGCGCATGTACATGTCGATGTCAAGCGCGTTGTGGTGCGTGATGAACGGGCGCGCGTTCGCGCCGCCCGCGATGGGGCTCAAAACCGGCGTCTCGACCTCCATGAAGCCGAGGGAATCAAGATAGCGGCGCAGATAGGAGACGAACTTGCTGCGGATCTCGAAATTCCGCTTGCTCTCGGGGTTGACGATCAGATCGACATAGCGCTGGCGGTAGCGGATCTCCTTGTCGGTGAGGCCGTGGAACTTCTCCGGCAGCGGCTGGAGGGACTTCGAGAGCAGGGTGACCTCCTTGCAGCGCACGCTCATTTCGCCGCGCTGGGTGCGGAAGACCTCGCCGTTGACGCCGACGATGTCGCCGATGTCGTACTTCTTGAACTCGTTGTACGCCTCCTCGTCCATCTCGTCGCGTCTGGCGTAGAGCTGGAGGCGGCCGGTCTTGTCCTGCAAATCGCAGAAGCTGACCTTGCCCATGCCGCGCTTGGACATGAGGCGGCCCGCGATGGAAACGGGCTTGCCCTCGAGCGCGTCAAAGTTGTCGCGGATATCCTGCGTGTGGTGCGTGACGTCGAACCTCGTCACGGTGAACGGGTCGCGTCCCGCGTCCTGCAGCGCCTTGAGCTTTTCGCGGCGGACCTTCAAAATCTCGCTGAGGTCCTGCTCCGGCGCAGTATTGACATTCTTCTCTTCTGCCATGATTCTGTCCTCTTATCGTTCGATCTTGACGATCTTGTACTTGATCTCGCCCACGGGCGCCTCAACGACGACCGTGTCGCCCTTTTTCTTGCCCATCAGCGCCTTGCCGAAGGGGGAATCCTCGCTGATGGCGCGGTTCATCGGGTCCGCCTCCTGCGAGCCGACGACCTTGTACTCCGGCAGCTCCTTGCCCGTTTTATTGCCCTTGAACTCCGCGACGACCACGCGGCTGCCGATGGTCACGGTGTTGCCCTGCTCGGCGCCCTCTTCGATGATGACGCTGTGGAGCAGAATATCCTCGATCTCGGCGATGCGGGAGTAGAGCTTGCCCTGCTCGTTTTTCGCCTCGTCGTACTCGCTGTTTTCGGAAAGGTCGCCGAAGCCGCGGGCTTCCTTGATGAGCTCCGCCACTTCCTTCTCGCGGACGGTCTTGAGGTAATTCAGCTCGTCCTTCAGTTCCTGATGGCGCTCCTCGCTCATCTTGTACTCTTTTTTCATGTCGCTCGATCCTTTCTTTCACGCGCGCGGAGCGCGTTTCTGACTGACGATATATTATATTGTGCCGCGCGCCGCTTGTCAAGTGGCGCTTTGACGGCAAAAACGCCGCAAAAAATCAACTTTTCGCGCGCTCTCCGCTCACGGGATGCGGAACAATCGTCTGCCGTTCTCCGCCGTCAGCGCGACGATCTCCTCCGCCGTCGCGCCGCGTATCTCCGCGAGCTTCGCGGCAACGTGGACGAGGCTGCGCGAGTCGTTGCGCGTGCCGCGCAGCGGCACGGGGGCAAGATACGGCGCGTCCGTTTCGATCAAAATGCGCTCCGCGGGCGCCTCCGCCGCGACCTCGACCGTCCTGCGGGCGTTTTTGTAGGTCAGCGGCCCGTCGAAGCCGACGTACCAGCCGAGCTTCCACAGCTCGCGCGCCATCTCGACGCTGCCGGAATAGCAGTGGAACACACCGCGCACGTTCGGGAACTCCCTTGCGATCTCCAGGCTGTCGGCGTGCGCGTCGCGGTCGTGGACGATGACGGGCAGCCCCAGCTCCTCCGCCAGCGCCATCTGGCGGCGGAACACGTCCTGCTGAAACTCCTTCGGCGGGTTCTCCGCCCAGTAGTAATCCAGCCCGATCTCGCCGATCGCGACG
Source organism: Oscillospiraceae bacterium (assembly GCA_015068465.1). Lineage (GTDB taxonomy): Bacteria > Bacillota > Clostridia > Oscillospirales > Oscillospiraceae > Hominicoprocola. Next base: position 5,115 of record SVKM01000048.1, read on the forward strand.
ACCTTCGGATGCTTTGCCAGCTCCCGCAGCGCGCCGATATCCTCCGGCACGAACGGCGCGCAGTTTTCGGGGTGCCAGCCCACCGCCGCGTAGACGTGCGGGAACCGCTCCGCGAGCGCGACCGCCCGGCGCGAGGTGTCCTCGTCGCAGCCGGGGTCAATAATGAGCCCGACGCCGTTTTGGGGCATGGAAGCGAGCAGCTCGACGCGGTCCGCGTCGAACTGCTCGTCGTCATAATGGGCATGTGTGTCAAAGATCAAGGCCATAGCGTTCTCCATATTTCGCGTCCGCAGACGCGAAAAAAATTTGGATCGAAAAATCTGACGACAGGCGCGTCAGATTTTTCTCTTTGCGCGGAGCGCCCGTGCGCCTTTGGCGTGCGGGAAGCGCAGCGAAGCCTTCTCGTTTGAGAACCCAGCGAAGCGGTTCTCAAACGAATTGCTTCAGCACATCTTTGCGCCGGCGGGGATCGCGTCGTCCAGCATGACGAGGTGCAGCTTCTCCTCGCCGTTTTCCTTGTGGACGGCGGAGATCAGCATGCCGCAGCTCTCGAGCCCCATCATCTTGCGCGGCGGCAGGTTGACGATCGCGAGCAGCGTCTTGCCGAGAAGCTGCTCCGGCTCATAGAACTTGTGGATGCCGGAGAGGATCTGGCGGTCCGTGCCGGTGCCGTCGTCCAGCGTGAAGCGCAGCAGCTTGTCGCTCTTTTTCACCGCCTCGCAGCTCTTGACCTTGACCGCGCGGAAATCGCTCTTGCAGAACGTGTCGAAATCGACGCTCTCGGCCGCAAACGGCTCCAGCTCCACGGCGCCGGCGCCGGCATTTTGCGCCGCGTGCAGCGCTTCGAGCTCGGCGAGCTCCTTCTCCGCGTCGATGCGCGGGAAGATCGCCGCGCCCTTGGCGACGGTCACGGCGTCGTGCAGCGCGCCGAAGACCGCCGCGCTCTCCCAGGTGCGCTCGCAGGCGGTCGCGCCGATCTGGTCAAAGATCTTCTCCGCGGACTCGGGCATGAACGGCGTAAGCAGCACCGCGCAGATGCGCACGGTCTCAAGCAGGTTGTAGAGCACGGCCGCGAGGCGGTCGCGCTTGCCCTCGTCCTTGGCGAGCACCCAGGGCGCGGTCTCGTCGATATACTTGTTGGCGCGGGCGATGACCTTGAAAACGTCGTCGAGCGCGTTCTGGAACTGGTACTTCTCCATCTGGGCTTCGTACCTGCCGCGCAGCGCCTTCGCCATCGCGAGCAGCTCGTCGTCCACGCTCTCGGGGGCGTTCGTCTTCGGCAGCGTGCCGCCGAAGTACTTTTCGACCATCGCCGCCGAGCGGGAAACGAGGTTGCCGAGGTCGTTGGCGAGGTCGACGTTGATGGTGTTGATGAGCAGCTCGTTGGAGAAATTGCCGTCCGAGCCGAACGGGAACGTGCGCAGCAGGAAGAAGCGCAGCGCGTCCACGCCGAAGCGCTCGGCGAGGATATACGGGTCGACGACGTTGCCCTTGGACTTGGACATCTTGCCGCCGTCGAGCAGCAGCCAGCCGTGGCCGTAGACGTGCTTGGGCAGCGGCAGGTCGAGGCTCATCAAAAACGCGGGCCAGTAGATCGCGTGGAAGCGCACGATCTCCTTGCCGACGAAATGCACGTCGGCGGGCCAGAACTTGTCAAGGTCGTGATACCTGTCGTTCTCAAACCCGAGCGCGGTCATGTAGTTAAAGAGCGCGTCGAGCCAGACGTAGACGACGTGCTTGTCGTCGAAGTCGACGGGGATGCCCCACTTGAAGCTCGTGCGGGAAACGCAGAGGTCCTGCAGCCCGCCCTCGCAGTCGATGAAGTTGTTGACCATCTCGTTCACGCGCGACGCGGGCTGGAGGAAATCGGTGCCGGTGAGCAGGTCGCGCACGCGCTGGGCGTACTTGGACGCGCGGAAGAAATACGCCTCCTCCTCCGCCTCGTAGACCTCGCCGCCGCAGTCGGGGCACCTGCCGTCCTTGAGCTGGCTCTCGGTCCAGAAGGACTCGCAGGGCTTGCAGTACTTGCCGACATACTTGCCCTTGTAGATGTCGCCGTTGTCGTACATGCGCTTGAAGATGCGCTGGACGGACTTGACGTGATAATCGTCGGTGGTGCGGATGAAGCGGTCGTTGGAAATGTTCATCAGCTTCCACAGATCGAGCACGCCGTGCTCGCCCTCGACAATGTTGTCGACAAACTGCTGCGGCGTGACGCCCGCTTCCTTCGCCTTGTCCTCGATCTTCTGCCCGTGCTCGTCCGTTCCGGTGAGGAACATGACGTCGTAGCCGCAAAGGCGCTTGTAGCGCGCCATCGCGTCGGTCGCGACGGTGCAGTAGGTGTGGCCGATGTGCAGCTTCGCCGAGGGGTAGTAGATGGGCGTTGTGATATAAAACTTCTTGCTTTCCATGGGGTATTTATCCTCTCTTCAAAAACTCCGTATAGTTTACCACAAGTTGCGGCGCAGTATCAATAGCCTTTTTTGCGATCCACGAGATGCTTCAGGGGCTTGCCCGCGACATAGCTCTCAAGGTCCTCCAAAAACATCTCCACGTCCTTTTCCCGCGTGTAGGCGAGCGTCATGTTGCCCGCGACGTGCGGCGTGAGCAGGAGATTTTTCGCTTCGCGCAGGGGATGGTCGGCGGGCAGGGGCTCGGGCACCACGACGTCGAGCGCCGCGCCGCCGAGATGGCCGCTGTCCAGCGCCGCGATCAGCGCGTCCTGGTCGACCGCCGTGCCGCGCCCGACGTTGATGACGAGCGCGCCCTCGGGCAAAAGCGCCATGCGGCGCTTATCGAGGATGTTCACGGTGTCGGGCGTGTTGGGAAGCGCCATGACCAGCAAATCGGTCTCGGGCAGGAGAGAATCGAGCTCCGCCGTCGTGCGCATCTCGTCGAAGGCGCCGTCGCCGCTTCTCGCGCTGCGGCGCACGCCGATGAGCTTCGCGGGGCGGAACGCCCTGGCGCGGCGCGCGAACTCCGTGCCGATATCGCCCGCGCCGAGCACCGTGATGCGGCTGCCGTACAGTGAGCGGATGCCGCCCGGGAGCACGCGCCACTCATGCGCGCGGATGACCTCGGTGTATTCCATCTGGCGGCGCAGCAGCATCAGCGCCGTCATGATGAGGTGCTCCGCGATCGTCACGCCGTAGGCGCCCGACGAGTTGGTGAGCAGGCAGTCGGGATTCTGATACAGCTCGTCCTTGCAGAACGGGTCGACGCCCGCCCAGCAGCAGCAGAACCACTTCAGGCTCCCGGCGGACGCGATGACCTTCTGCGAGCAGTGTCCGTAGAGTATCTCGCAGTCGTCGACGTTCCCGACCGCCGAGGCGCTGTCGGGATAATAGCGCGTTTTATAGCCGTACCGCGCCGCCGCCGCGTCGATCCGGCTGCGAAAATCGTCGTTGAGGAAGTCGATGATGACGCCGATCGTTTTACCCATTGTAATATCCTCCGAATCAATAATGATTTGTTATCAAAACGTGTGGCGCGTCATTCCCGCGGCATCGTCGCAAGGATCGCCTCGGCGACACGCATGCCGTCCGCCGCCGCGGACATGATGCCGCCCGCGTAGCCCGCGCCCTCGCCGCAGGGATACAGCCCGCGCAGCGCCGAGCAGCAGCCCTCGCCGCGCAGGATGCGCACGGGCGAGGACGAACGCGACTCCACCGCCGTGAGCACCGCGTCCGGCGCGGCAAAACCCGGGAGCTTCTTCGCAAGCTCCGGCAGCGCCTCGGCGAGCGAATCGCAGACGAAATCGGGCAGGCACGCGCGCAAGTTCCCCCATTTGACGCCGGGGCGGTACGTCGGCGCGACGGCGCCCGCCGCCGTCGAGGGGCGGTTTTCGAGGAAATCTCCGACCCGCTGCGCGGGCGCGGCGTAGCCCCCGCCTCCCGCGCGGTACGCGGCCTCCTCCAGCCGGCGCTGGAACGCGACGCCCGCGAGCGGGTCGTCCGGCGCGCCGCCGAAATCCGCCGGCGTGACCGAAACGAGCAATCCGCCGTTGATGTTTTCGCCGTCGCGGGCAAATTCGCTCATGCCGTTGGTGACGACGCGCCCCTCCTCCGACGCCGCGGCGATGACCGTGCCGCCGGGGCAAACGCAGAACGAAAACACGCCGCGCCCGTCGCGCGTGTGATAGGCGAGCTTATAGCTTGTCGGCGGCAACGCGGGGTTTCCCGCCGCCTCCTTGTACTGCGCCGCGTCGATGTCGCGCTGTGCGTGCTCGATGCGCACGCCCACCGCGAAGGGCTTGGGCTCCATCGGCACGCCCAGCGCGCGCAGCGCTTCGAATGTGTCGCGCGCGCTGTGTCCCGGCGCGAGCACGACTTGCCGCGCGGGAAGCGTGTATTCCCCCTCGGGCGCGGCGACCCTCAGCGCGGCGACCGCGCCGTTTTTGGCGTCGACGCCGACGAGCCGGTGCTCAAAGCGCACCTCCGCGCCGAGGGAGAGCAGCTCGCGCCGCAGGTTTTGCAACACGACATAGAGCCTGTCGGTGCCGACGTGGGGCTTGGCGTCGATCAGAATGTCCCCGCTCGCGCCGAATTCGACAAAGCGCTCCAGTATCCAGCCGTGGCGCGGGTCCTTCGTGCCGGTGTTGAGCTTGCCGTCCGAAAACGCGCCCGCGCCGCCCTCGCCGAACTGGACGTTGGAGGCGGTGTCGAGTACGCCCGTGCGCCAGAACGTTTCCACGTCGCGCTTTCGCTCCTCGACCGGCTTGCCGCGCTCGAGCACGATGGGCCTTGCGCCGCATTTGGCGAGCACGAGCGCGCAGAAAAGCCCCGCCGGTCCCGCGCCGACGACCACCGGGCGCTCCTCGCCCGCCGCGACGGGCTTCGGCAGCTCATAACGCGCCGGCGCATAGCGCGAAACGTTTTTGCTCCGGCAGCGCTTAAGGACCGCCTGTTCGTTTTTCACCTCCGCCGCGACCGACCAGACGAAGCGCACGCCCTCGCGCGCGTCGACGCTGCGGCGCAGCACGCGAAAATCGCCGATCGCGCCCGCGTCCACGCGCAAAATTGCCGCGGCGCGCTTTTTGAGCGCCTCCGCGCCTGCTCCGGGCTCGGTTTTGATGTTGTCGATGCGCAGCACGATGCGTCTCTCCCCCGCAAATTTTTCCTTATTTTATAATGGTTCCTGGCAAAGCGCAAGAAAAAACAGAAATGTTCAAAAAAAAGAAAACTCGACTTCACAATTTGGACATAAACATGTTTTATCATACGAAGCATCCCAAGAGGAAAAAACATCAGCCGCACCGCGGCATGACATAAGGGGGAAATCGTCATGTATTACGAAGACGAAAACAATCTCTACCATTACAGCTATCGCAAGGGCGATAAGAGCGGCGTCGAGCCGGTCGTCAACACGCGCAACTATGCCGAGGAACCGGCGGAGTCCGCCGAGCCGCCCAAAAAGAAGCACGGCGCCGTTAAGCTTGTCGCTCTGATGCTCGTGTGCGCGCTGATCGGCGGCATGGTCGGCGCGGGCGCGACCGGCGCGCTGGGCGCGAAGGTCAGCGGCGGCAAGCGCAGCGCGGACACGACCGCCATCGAGGTCAGTGACCGCGAGACGGTCAACGTTGAGACCGTCGCCGTCACGGGCACGAAGCCCCTGAGCTTCTCCGAGCTCTATAAGGCGAACATCAACAGTGTCGTGTCCATCAACACCACAACCACGACCAACATTTTTAACCAGACCGTACAGAGCGCGTCGGCAGGCAGCGGCTTCATCATCACCGCCGACGGCTACATCGTCACGAACTACCACGTCATCGACAGCGCGAACGAAGTCAAGGTCACGCTCTACGACGGCAAGGAATACGCCGCGAAGATTATCGGCGGCGACTCCGATTACGACATCGCGGTGCTCAAGATCGACGCGACCGACCTCAAGCCCGTCACCATCGGCTCCTCCGCGACGCTGCAGATCGGCGACGACATCGCCGCCATCGGCAACCCGCTCGGCGAGTTGACGTTCTCGATGAGCGAGGGCATCGTGAGCTGCGTCGACCGCGAGATCAACGTCGACGGCACACCGTTCAACATGATCCAGGTCACCGCCGCCATCAACCCCGGCAACTCCGGCGGCCCGCTCTTTAACACCTACGGCGAGGTCGTTGGCATCGTGAGCGCGAAGTACAGCGCCTACGCCAACACCGTCGCCGAGGGCCTCGGCTTTGCGATCCCCATCAACGACGTCATCGCCATGGTCGAAGACATCATGGAGAACGGCCGCGTCACCAACCGTCCGTACTTCGCCATCACGGCGGAGGAGGTCACCGCGCGCCGCGCGCAGCAGAACGGCTACAGCGTGGACGCGGGCGTGCGCGTGAGCTCCGTTGAGGCGGGCGGCGCCGCCGAAAAGGCGGGCCTCCAGGTCGGCGACATCATTGTCAAGGTCGGCGACAAGGATATCACGAGCATGAAAGACCTCAACGGCGCGAAGAAGAGCTACAAAGCGGGCGACACCGCAAGCGTCACCGTCAACCGCAACGGCACGGAGGTCACGCTGAGCATCACCTTCGACGCGACGCCCGAGCAGACCGCGAAGCCGGCGCAGCAGCCGCAGCAGGAGCAGCCCCAGAACGGTGACAATTATTACTACTACGGCAACGGCGAGGGCGGTTACTTCGACCCGTGGGATTTCTTCAATGAATTCTTCGGCAACGGCTACAACAGCTATTACGGCGGCAACTCCGGCAACGGCTACGGCGGCTGATGCAAATATTAAAGTAATATGAGAAAAAGGACGGCTGCTTCGGCGGCCGCCCTTTTTGCGTTTCCGCCCCCTTATGAAAAAGTTACTCGCGTTGGTCCTGGCGCTCGTCATGACCCTCGGTCTTGCGACCGTTGGCACCAACGCCGCTACCTGGAGCGACCTCAAGGACACCGATAAGGTCGCCGCGGATCGTGAAGAGGCCTTCAAGGTCCTCAACTCGATCCAGATCTTCGAGAGTGATGAGAACAACAATCTCAACCCCGACGCTCAGCTCACCCGTGCTGAGGCCGCCAAGATCATTGCCACCCTCAACCTCGGCAAGACTGCCGCGGACAACCTGAGCGGCAACGGCGGCAAGTTCTCCGACGTTCCCGCGTCCAACTGGGCGTCCGGCTACATCGAGTACTGCGCTTCCACCGGCATCATCGCCGGCCGTGGCGACGGCACCTTCGATCCCGCCGGTTCCCTGACCTTCGCCGCGTTCTCCAAGATGCTGCTCGTCTCCCTCGGCTATGTTGCTGAGGTTGAAGAGCTCGTCGGCGGCGAGTGGGAGTTCAACGTCGCGCGTATCGCCACCACGATCGACCTCTACAAGGGCATGGACACCCCTGCCTCCAAGGAGATCGTCAAGCGTGCCGACGCCGCGCAGATGGCGTTCAACGTCCTCAAGACCCCGATGGTCACCTATGCTTACAACGGCACCAACCTCCTGACCAACATCTCTGCTGTTGGCAAGACCGCCGCTGTGTACGAGACCACCGCTGCCCGTGACACCCAGACCATCTCCACCGCGACCGTGAACGACGGTTCCGCCCGTGGTACCTACATGGTCGAGTTCGCGGAGCGTCACTTCCCCAAGCTGACCCGCAACTCCCATGACACCGACGACTGGGGCCGTCCCTGCACCACGTGGACCCTGAACCGCGAGGTTGTCGGCTCCTTCGTCAACAGCGACATCGTGGTCTTCACCACCAATGAGGATGTCAAGGGCTCCGAGCTCTACAAGGTCCTCGGCGGCGCGACCCTGCTGTCCCAGTATGCCAACGACCTCACCGGCGCGTTCGCGTTCTGGAACATCTATGTGGACGGCGTTGAGCTGACCGCGAACACCAACCCGACCAAAGCGGCAGTCATCACCCGCATCCGCAATCAGGGCAGCTGGATGGGCGACGGCCTGAACACCATTGCCAACCGCATCGCCGGCGCCGGCACCGAGCTGACCGTCTACCTCGACGAGGACAGCTATTACAACTACGGCGTCGTCACCAACGACACCGCCAAGGTCCCCGTCGTGACCATCGTCGTCCGCAACACCTGGCTTGCCGAGGCGCTTGCTGACTACAACACCACCGACAAGAACCTGCTCCTCGGCGTTTACACCGCGGACGACGCTCCCGAGACCAAGAAGGCCGCGACCTCCAAGGTTGCCGCGGACCTCACCGGTTACAAGGAAGGCGACTGGGTTCTCGTCAAGATGACCCGCGACGACAACGTCGTCCGCGAGGTCAGCGATCCCGAGATCGTCAAGGGCGCTTACATCAACGCTTACACCGTCGTTGACGGCATGGACACCATCACCGTCGACAGCAAGGACGAGTACGGCATTGCCGCCACCGCGCACACCGATGCGACCATCCTGCGCAACTACACGCTGCGCGAGCTGCAGGGCTTCACCTATGACCTCTACACCGACGGTCAGGCGAGCCACCTGTACGGCATCCAGTACGCCAGCAAGGACACCGACCTCGTCTTCGTCGCCGGCTATGAGAAGGACAGCACCGCTCTGGCCGCTACCACGCTCAAGGCGAACCTGATCTTCATGGACGGCACCATGGCGACCAAGACCGTCTCTCTGGCACCTCAGGGCAACGCCCGTGCCTTCTTCAACGCTGCCGGCAAGTCCAATCAGGTCCTCAACACCTGGTTCGAGTATGCCAAGGCGACTGACGGCACCATCGTTCTGCGCAACCGTCTCGCGTTCGCCGGCGAAGTCACCGGTGCCGGCCCTGCGCAGTACTCCGTCGTTCTCGACCCGACCTATGACGTGAACCCCGACATCGACAGCAAGCACACCACGATGGCGTTCACCGACAAGGCCGGCGCGAACCTGTTCGCTGTCGGTTCTGACAACACCATCTACATCTCCGCTGTCGCTGACGACTCCGTGAAGACCGGCACTGCTCCCGCGGTCCTGACCGGCGCGATCTCCCGCGTTACCGGCGTGACCAAGGGCGTCAAGAATGCCAGCATGATCGGCGTTGACACCGATAAGTACGAGGCGCTTGACAAGACCATCGTCAAGCTCAACGCGTTCAACGCGACCACCACCGTCGGCGGCGCTGCCAAGTCCAACGCGTACTTCGTCTACGACGCGAACCGCTACATCGTCGCGGCTGTCGTCCTGACCGAGAACACCGCTGCCGACCACCTGATGTATATCATCGACGACGGCAA
>SVKM01000049.1 GCA_015068465.1 Oscillospiraceae bacterium
CCCAAACACCTCGACGAAACGGTCATGGACCGGGCAGCGCGCGCGTTTGAAGGGACGCACGACTTCCGCGCCGTGCGGAGCGTCGGCACCGAGACCCGGACCACCGTGCGAACAGTGTATTATTGTTATGTAAACCGAAGCGGCGAGCTGCTCGAGCTCAAGGTCTGCGCGAACGGCTTTTTGTATAACATGGTGCGTGCCATCACCGGCACGGTGCTCTACGCGGCGGAGGGCAAGCTGACCGCCGAGGACATCCCCCGCATCCTGGACGCGGGCGACCGCACGCTCGCCGGCCCGACGGTGCCGCCGGGGGGGCTGTACCTGACGAAACTCTGGTATGAGGATGAACGGCTCAATGGCTGATACGAAACGCGACAACGAAATACGCGAGGAGATCAAGCGGGCAAAAAAGGCGCAGCACAAGCGCAAGCCGATCAAATGGCGCCGCGTGCTGCCGTTCGCGCTGCTGCTCGCGCTGGTGCTCGGCGCGGTCGGTTTCGCCGCCTGGCGCGACATCGACAGCATGGACAGCCTGCGCCGGCTCTTTTCCTACAACAAGGTCACGCAGGACGCGGACGGCAAGGCGGAGATGTTCCGCTTCGACAGCGACCGCACCGCGCGCTACGCGCTGCTGGGGAAAAAGCTGCTTGCCGTGTCCACGACGCGCATCCTCCTGCTCGGCGAGAACGGGGAGGAGGTCTACTCGCGCACGGTGAATTTTGTCAATCCCGCCATCGAAGCGTGCGGGCAGACGGCGGCGGTCTACGACGTCGGCGGCGCGGAGCTTTACATTCTCGGCACGCGCGGTCTGGTGCGCGACATGAGCGACAGGGCGGGAAACGGGATCATTTCCGCCGCGCTCAACGACGCGGGCTATCTGGCGCTTACGACGCTCAAAAGCGGCTACCGCGCCGCGGTCACGGTCTACGACGCTTCGGGGCGCACGGTGTTCGAATTCAATTCCTCGGAGCGCTACGTTTCCGACGCGCGGGTGCTCGGCGACAACCGCCACGTCGCGGCGGTGACGCTCGGCGAGGCGGACGGCGTCTTTGCCAGCACGCTTGCCTTTTACTCCTTTGACAGCGAAAAGGCGGTGAGCACGACGACGCTTTCGGGGTCGATGGTGCTTTCGCTTGACAATCTCGGCCAACGGCTCGCGGCGTTTGAGGACGACCGGCTGACCGTGTTCAACGCGGACGGCTCGCTCTCCGGCAGCTGCCGCTACAGCTATCCGTATCTGCGCGCGCGCAGCGCGGGCGGCGAAGATTTTACGGCGCTGCTGCTCTCGCGTTACCGCTCCGGCAGCGCGCTGCGCCTTCTGACGGTCAATGCGGCGGGGGAGACCCTCGGCGCGCTCGACGTCCGGCGCGAGGTGCTGGACGTGTCGGCGGCGGGGCGGTATCTCGCGGTGCTCTACGGCGACAGCCTGACGGTCTATACGTCCGACCTCACGGAGTACGCGACGCTTTCCAATACCGAGTTTGCGCGCAAGGCGGTCATGCGCCCGGACGGGACGGTGCTGCTGCTCGGCGCTTCGCGCGCGTGGCTCTATGTGCCGAAATGATTTGTGAACGTTCCGTAAATATCCTTGAATTACAATGATTTATACTTGAAAAATAGGTGAGAAACGTGGATAATGCAAGTATCGTCGATATCGTACTGATCGCGGTGCTGCTCGCCGGCGCGGTCATCGGCGCGGTGCGCGGCCTGTTCAGGAGCCTGATGGGCCTTGCCGTCGTCATCGCGGCGATCGTGGGCTCGCTGTGGCTCGCGAATCTGATGACCGAGCCGGTCACGGACATCGTCGCGCCCAAGGTCGAGGACGCGGCCGTCAGGAAGTTCGGCGCGCTGTTTGAAGCGGCCGTGCAGGAGGGCTCGGGGCAGGCGCTGGAGTCGATCCGGGAGCTGCTTGCGCAGTACCGCATCGACGCCGGCAAGGCGGAAAAGCTGCTGGATACGACGCGGTTTTCCGCCGATTCGGAAAAGATGACGGAAAGAGCGGAGGAGGCGTTCCGCAATACGATCTCAGACGCCCTGCGCAAGGCGGTGCGCGGCACGGTGCATACGGTGCTGGTGCTGGTGCTCTACATTGTTCTGCTGATCGTGCTCAAGCTCCTCGTGCGATTGCTCGACCTTGCGTTCGACCTGCCGGTGCTCAGCACGGTCAACGGCGTCGGCGGCGCGTTGCTCGGCCTTTTGGAGGCGGCGGCGCTGCTGTTCGTCGCGGTCCATATCGCCGACGGCCTCGGCGTGGAGCTCGTGACCGGGCACGCGGATGACAGCCTGCTTCTGCCGTTTTTCCTCAACCGTTCACCGATCCAGGGGATCGTTTCCATTTCCCGGTAAGGGATGTTACTGCCAACGGAGGTTTTATCACTATGCAGCCACAACTTTGTTCCAAATGCAAGAAAAATGTCGCGGTCGTTTTCCTGACCCGAATGGAAAACGGTCAGAACGTCAACGAGGGGCTCTGCCTCAAATGCGCCAAGAGCATCGGACTGCCGCAGGTCGACGAGGTGATGCGCCGCATGGGCATCACCGACGAGGATCTCGACGCCATCTCCAACGAGATGCTCGGCGCCTTTGGCGGCGCGGAAAATCTGGAGGAGATCGAGCCTGCGGACGATGGCGTCGACGAGGAGGAAGAGGGCAAGACCGCGACCTTCCCGTTTTTGAACCGGCTCTTCGGCGGGGCGCCGGCAAGCTCCGGCGAGAGCGCGCAGAGCGGCGAGGGCGGCGAGACGCAGCAGCGTGCGCCGCGCGGTGAGAAGAAGAACGAGAAAAAGCACAAGTTCCTCGACAGCTACTGCATCAACCTCTCCGCGCGCGCCCGCAAGGGCGAGCTGGACGCGGTCATCGGCAGAGCCGAGGAGATCGAGCGCGTCGTGCAGATCCTCAACCGCCGCCAGAAGAACAACCCCTGCCTCATCGGCGAGCCGGGCGTCGGCAAGACCGCCATCGCCGAGGGGCTTGCCCAGCGCATCGCCGCGGGCGAGGTGCCGTTCAAGCTGCGCAGCAAGGAGGTTTACTTGCTCGACCTCACCGCGCTCGTCGCGGGCACGCAGTTCCGCGGACAGTTTGAAAGCCGCATGAAGGGGCTCATTGAGGAGATCCGCAAGACCGGCAACGTCATCCTTGTCATCGACGAGGTGCACAACATCGTCGGCGCGGGCGACGCCGAGGGCAGCATGAACGCGGCAAACATCTTAAAGCCCGCGCTCTCCCGCGGCGAGATCCAGGTCATCGGCGCGACGACGTTCACCGAGTACCGCAAGCACATCGAGAAGGACACCGCGCTCGAGCGCCGCTTCCAGCCCGTCATCGTCAACGAGCCGAACATCGAGGACACGCTCAAGATATTAAAGGGCATCGCGCACTACTACGAGGGCTTCCACGGCGTCAAGATCCCCGAGGGCATTTTGCGCCAGGCGGTGCTGCTCTCCGAGCGCTACATCACCGACCGCTTCCTGCCGGACAAGGCGATCGACCTCATCGACGAAGCCTGCTCCGACCTCAACCTGCACGACAAGGACATCAACCGCCGCATGGAGGTGCGCCGCGAGCTCGACGACCTGCAAAAGGAGCGCGAGCTTTTGGAGGGTGAGACCGAGAACCCCGATTTCGAGCGCCTTGCGGAGATCCGCAGCCGCGAATTGCAGCTCAACGCCGAGTACGACGGATTGTGCAAAAACGGCGACCCGGAGCTCACCATGGACAACCTCGCGCGTGTGATCGAGCTGTGGACGAAGATCCCGGCGAGCCGCATCCGCGAGGACGAGTTCAAGCGCCTTTCCGAGCTGGACGCGCGCCTGCGCGAGCACGTCGTCGGGCAGGACGAGGCGATCGAGGCGGTTTCCGCCGCCATCCGCCGCAGCCGCGTGGGCATTTCACCCAAGCACAAGCCCGTCAGCTTCATCTTTGTCGGCCCCACCGGCGTCGGCAAGACCGAGCTTGTCAAGCAGCTTGCGCAGGACCTGTTCAACTCCCCGGATTCGCTGATCCGGCTCGATATGTCCGAGTTTATGGAAAAGCATTCCGTTTCGCGCATCGTCGGCTCGCCCCCGGGCTATGTCGGCTACGATGAGGCGGGGCAGCTGACCGAGAAGATCCGCCGCAAGCCCTACGCCGTCATTCTCTTCGACGAGATTGAAAAGGCGCACCCGGACGTGCTGAACATCCTGCTGCAAATTCTCGACGACGGCGAGATCACTGACGCGCACGGCAGAAAAGTGAACTTTGAGAACACGGTCATCGTGATGACCTCGAACGCCGGCTCCGACCGCAAGGGCGGTTCGCTCGGCTTCGGCATGACGATGAACGAGCAGAACAAGGAGCGCGCGATGAAGGCGCTCAATGAATTCCTGCGCCCCGAGTTCATCAACCGCGTGGACGAGATCATCTGCTTCAACCGCCTCGACGAGGCGAACTTCACCGACATCGCCCGCATCATGCTCGGCGAGCTGCAAAAGAGCCTCGAGGACAAGGGGCTGCACTTTACTTACGACGACGCCGTGGTCGAGTACCTCGTCAGGAAGTCGTACTCCCAGACCTACGGCGCGCGCAACCTGCGCCGCACGATCCAGAAGGAGCTTGAAGACGTGATGGCGGCGAAGATCATTAATTCCTACGAAAACCCCGTCACGCAGCTGCGCGCCGTGATGGAGGACGACAAGCTCACGCTGCAGGCGCTGTAAGGGGGCGGGGGCATGAAACTGTTCCGCAAGAACATGGAAAAGCGCTGCGCTTACTGCACCAGCGCCAGTGTGCTGAGCGAAAAAGAGGTCGCCTGCCCGTACCGCGGCGTCATGGACGCGTCGGACCACTGCCGCCGCTTTGCCTACGACCCGCTCAAGCGCGTTCCGCCGCGTCCCGCGGCGCTCAAGACCGAGCAGTACAGCGCGGAGGATTTTACTTTGTGATTGATCACAAAGTAAAATCAAAAATGCCATTTCGCTCGTCCCTTTCGGGGCAACCGCGAAATATGGCGAAAAATCCTGGAGGATTCTTGTTATGAACATCCATAAGGTCTATGCTTTGTATTTCAGCCCCGCCGGCACGACGCGCCGCATGGTCACGACGCTCGCAAACGCGCTGGCGGAGAGCTTCGGCGTTTCATTGGAAACGGTTGACATAACACTTCCTGCCGCGCGGGAGGGCATGCAGGCATTTGCAGACGGCGATCTGGTCGTCTGCGGCAGCCCGACCTATGCGGGCAAGCTGCCGAACAAGCTGCTCCCTTACTGGAAGGAGCGCGTCAAAGGAAACGGCGCGCTTGCCGTGGCGCTTGTGACGTTCGGCAACCGCGCGTTTGACAACTCGCTCGCGGAGCTGTGCGCGTGTCTGGCGGACGATGGGTTCCACACCGTCGGCGCGGGCGCGTTTGCCTGCCGCCATGTGTTTTCCGAAACGCTGGCGGAGGGGCGGCCCGACGCGGACGATTTTGCCGAGCTTGCCAAGCTCGGCGCGGCGGTCGCGACGCGCGTCGCCAAGGCGAATGAGCTCCCCGCGCCGCCCGCGGTGCCCGGCGACGCCGCGGCGCCGTACTACACGCCGCTCGGCATGGACGGCGCGCCGAAGAACTTTCTCAAGGCGAAGCCCAAGACCTCCGACGCCTGCGTCCAATGCGGCGTCTGCGCAGCGCTGTGCCCGATGGGCTCGATCGACCCGAACGACGTGTCGAACGTGACCGGCGTTTGCATCAAGTGCCACGCCTGCGTGCGCGAGTGCCCGATGGGCGCAAAATTCTTCGACGACGAGGCGTTCCTCTCGCACAAGGCGATGCTCGAACACAACTACGAGCGCAGGGCGAAGGATGAATGGTTTACATAAATTTTGCAATCAAGTGGGTGTTGTCCGGTGTTGGCAGCGCCCGCTTTGCAAAAGATGGGAGGTATTTATGAAAGTATTGATGATCAACGCAAGCCCGCATCCGAACGGCAATACCGCCATCGCGCTGCGTGAGATGGAGCAGGTATTTGCGCAGGAGGGCATCGAAAGCGAGACCATGCGCATCGGCAGCGAAGCAATCCGCGGCTGTATCGCCTGCAACTCCTGCGCCAAGACGGGAAAATGTGTCTTTGACGACGCGGTCAACGTCGCCGCGCCGAAGTTTGAGGCGGCGGACGGCCTCGTGGTCGCGACGCCGGTATACTTTGCCTCGCCCAGCGGCACGCTCGAGTCGTTCCTGGACCGGCTTTTTTATTCGACGTCGTTTGACAAGACGATGAAGGTCGGCGCAGCAATCTCCGTTGCCCGCCGCGCGGGCACGACCGCGACAATGGACGCGTTGAACAAGTATTTTTCCATCAGTGGCATGCCCATCGCGTCCAGCCAGTACTGGAACGACGCCTTCGGCCGCGCGCCCGGCGACACCGAGCAGGACGCCGAGGGCAGGCAGATCATGCGCACGCTTGCGCGCAACATGGCGTTTCTGATGAAATCCATCGCGCTCGGCAGGGAGAAATACGGCTTGCCCGAAACGGAAGAGCACGCGTGGACGCACTTCATCCGATGAAAATAAGTTGACATAAAAATGGTGCGAACGTTTCGTTCGCACCATTTTTATACGATTTGGCCGTCACTTGAGAGATACCGTCCAGCGGTCCTTGTCCACCAGATACTGGAATTCGGTCAATTCCGGAGAGTTGATGACGTTGAGCAGTTTGTCAAGATTGTCGACGGTATCAAGCGAGGGGAGTTGGTCGTAACAGAACCACTCCATCTGTCCCTCTTCGGAGGAGCGGAGCGTCCCCTCGTAGTTTTCAGCCTTAAAAAGCAGGACAAGATACCGCCCGTTTTCGATGGGAAACTGCTTCACACCGGCGAGCTTCGGCTCTTTAACGGTCAGCCCGGTTTCTTCCCGCATCTCCCGGATGACGGCGTCCACAAAGGATTCCCCGGGCTCGACGTGGCCGCCCGGGAGCGCATAGCCGTGCCAGTCGCGCTTGACGCGATTTTGCAGCAGGAGCTTGTCCCCGTCCGTCAGGAGACACAGCACCGCCAGCTCCACCCGTTCCGTCCTGTCCATAGCCCATCCTATATTATGTCAACTTATATTCCAATTCGGCGAGCTTGCCGCCGTCCGTGCGCCCTCCGGTGGGGGCAAAGCCCATGCGCTCATAGAGCCGCGCCGCGCCGGTGTTGTTCTCCAGGATCCAGAGCGTCGGCGTGCCGTCGCATTGTTTGATCGCATGGCGCAGCAGCTTTGTGCCGTAGCCCATGCGCTGCCGCTCGGGCAGCACATAGAGGTCTTCGATCAGGCTGCCCGTCACAGAAACGAGCGCGACGGGCTTTTCCACGAGCAGCAGATAAAACCGGCTGCCTTTTTCCATCTTTTCCCGCAGATAGCCGGTCTGGCGCTCCGGCGTGTGCGCGGCGACGAAATCCGGCGCGCAGAACGAGCGGTGCGACGCCTGCCACGCGGCGGCGTGGACCGCGCCTGCGGCTGAAATATTATTTATGTCAACCTCGACAATCGCCTCGCGCACGACCTCGACGCGCTCGACGCCGTAATAGCGGAATGCCGCGACCGCGTTCTCATCGATCTGCTCGCCGCAGACCAAAATCGGCACGGCGGGCGGGCAGCTGACGCCGGGGGCGGCAAGAATGCGCCCGAGCGCGTCCTCGACAGGCAGCGTCTCCGACGGCGCAAGCATCGCGGCACGCGGCGAAAGGACGGCTTTTGGTTGACATAATTTTGCAATCTGCGTTTCGACAGCCTCGCGTGGCGCCATCGCACGCAACGCGGACAGCAATCTGGCGCAGGCGTCCTCGGGAAGTGCCGGGGTCAACATAAAAACAATATAATCCGGGTCGGCGAACTCGCAAACGATCCCCCGGCGCGCAAGGATATCCGCGACCTCGACGCCGGTGTAGCCGCGCGATTTGGGGCAGAGCGTCAGCTTGAGCGGTTCGCTGCCGGCAAGCGCCCAGCCGTCCGCGCGCAGCGCGCTGCGAAGCGCGGCGACGCGCCCAATGGTAAACATAAGACTATTTACATAATCACTATTCAGCTGCGCGTTCGCCGCGTCGAGCGATTGCAAAAGCACATACGACGGGGAGGTGCTGGCAAAGAGCGACATCGCGCGGTCGGCAGCGTCGCAAAGCGCTTTTGGAGCGGATTTCGAGAGATGCAGATACGCCCCGCCGGTCAGCACGCCGAGCGTTTTGTGCGCGCTGTCGCAGCACAGGTCCGCGCCGAGGTCCAAGGGGTGCTCTGAGGTTGACATAAACTTTAGATACGCCCCGTGCGCATTGTCGACGAGCAGCAGCGCGCCGTGCTGATGGCAAACCCTCGCCAGCGCGGGAATATCGGCGCGGTTCCCAAGGTAATCGGGCGAAGTTATGTAAACTGCAACCGGCTTTTCCGGCATTGTTCCGAGCCGATGCGCCAGCGCGGGGGCGCTGACGGCGCATAAAACGACGCCGTGGCCCTCGTCCTCGGAAAAGAGCCATTCCACGTCGATATCCAGCAGCGCGACGGCGGAGAGGAAGGTCTTGTGCGCGTTCCTGCCGGCGAGGACGAGGGGCCTGCGCCCCTGCGATCTTGCGTGGAGCTGCGCGAGATAAAGCATCGCGCGGATGCACAGCGACGAGCCCTCCGTGGAGTAGACCGTCCTTGCGCTGCCGAAGAGCGCGGCGGCGTTCGCCTCGCTCTCGGCGATGATTCCCTCGGGCGCGTAAAGCACGTCCGCGCCGGGAACCTCGGTAATGTCCAGCGCCTCGACGCCGAGCGGCCCCTCGCCCTTGTGTCCCGGCATGTGGAGCCGCAGGGGGGCCTTTGCCGCGTAGGCGCGGACAAAGTCACAGATTGGAGTATTCATTATGTCAACCTAATTGCCGCGCGACCGCGAGCATGATCGCGCATTCCATGCGCTTTTTGAACAGCTCGCAGCCCGTTTCATACACGCCCGTGACCGAGCCGGTGGCGTGGAACGCGTTGGCTGCGCAGCCGCCGGAGCAGTAGAGCCGCGCCCAGCAGTCGCGGCACTCGGGCTTTGCATAGACGTTGCACGCGGCGAATTCGCCCTGCGTTTCGGTGTTCGTGACGCCGTGCCAGATGTCGCCGAGCTTGAACTTCTCCTCGCCGACGAACTGGTGGCAGGGGTAGAGGTCGCCCCAGGGCGTGACCGCCATGTATTCGGTGCCCGAGCCGCAGCCGGAGATGCGCTTGTAGATGCAGGGGCCGCCGGTCAGGTCGATCATGTAGTGGTAGAAGGTGAAGGGCCTGCCCTCCTTCTCGCGCGCGAGCATGAGCTTCGCAAGCTCCTCGTACTGCTCCATGACGATGGGAAGATCGTCTTCGGTGAGCGCGTTGGGATCGTCCGGCGCGGCGACGACCGGCTCCATGCTCAGCTCGGTGAAGCCGAGGTCGAGCATGGTCTGAATGTCCTTCAAAAAGTCGGGATTGCCGTGCGTGAACGTGCCGCGCATGTAGTAGCCCTTGCCGCCGCGCGCGGCGACGAGCTTCTGGAACTTCGGCACGATGCGCTCCCAGCTGCCGTTGCCGGCGTAGTCCACGCGCCAGCGGTCGTGGACCTCCTTGCGCCCGTCGAGGCTCAGCACGACGTTGTGCATCTCGCGGTTGCAGAAGTCGATCACGTCGTCGTCAATGAGCAGCCCGTTGGTCGTGAGCGTGAAGCGGAAGTTCTTGCCCGCCTCCTTCTCGCGCGCGCGGGCGTAGCGCACGAGCTCCTTGACGACGTCCCAGTTCATCAGCGGCTCGCCGCCGAAGAAGTCGACCTCGAGGTTGCGGCGCGTGCCGGAGTTCTCGATGAGGAAGTCCAGCGCCCGCTTGCCGACGTCGAGCGACATCACGGCGCGCTCGCCGTGGTATTTGCCCTGGCTGGCGAAGCAGTAGGCGCAGTTCAGATTGCAGGTGTGCGCGACGTGCAGGCACAGCGCCTTGACGACGCCGGCGCTCTTTTCCTTGAGCTTGCCCGCCATCGGCGCGAACGTGTCCGGGGCGAAGAGCCTGCCGGCGTTTTTGAGCGCCGTGAGCTGGTCATAGACCTCGCCAAGCTCCGCGTCGGACGCTTCGGGGTATTTTTCACGCATGGCGGCGAGCGTTTGCGCGCGCTCGCGCCCCTCGTAGAGCGCGACCATGTCGAAGGTCATGTCGTCGACGGCGTGGATGGAGCCGGAGCAGACGTCGAGCACGATGTTGTAGCCGTTTAGCTTATATTGATGGATCATAGGTACTCCTTGCAAGGAAAAGCGCCGCCAACAGGCGGCGCTTTTGCTCGTTGTTTTTAGCGGTTCTCGTTCTCGCACTGCTGGTTGGCAATGCCGCAGCTGGTTTTGCAGGCGCTCTGGCAGGAGGTCTGGCACTCGCCGCAGCCGCCGTTCTTCGCGCTCGCGCACAGGTCGCGCGTCTCGAGAGTCACAATGTGCTTTTCCATAATTCGTATCCTCCAAAACATTGGTAGTAACTTTATACCACGGATTCGCGGGCAAGTCAAGTGTTTATGCGTGCGTGTTGTAGATCGGGCGGATGTGTTTCCTGCCGCCGTAGATGAAAACGACCGCGGCGAGCGCGCAGATCGCCATAAAAACGCTGAACGTCGGGCGCATCGGCAGGTAGTTGAGCGCCGCGCCCGCCGCCGCCTCGCCGATGAGCGCGCCGGAGGTGTCGAGCATGGCGAACGCGCCGTTGAAGCGCCCGCGCATGTGGTTGGGGACGTAAGCCTGCGTCGCGGAGATGCGGATGGTGTAGGACGTGACGCCGAGGATGCCGATCAAAAAGCACGCGAGGCGCATGACGTTCAGCGGCGTGTAGAGGTACGCGCCCTCGAGCACGTCGATGGTGATGTAGACCGTCAGCGCGATGGCAAATTTTTTCTCCGCCGGGAGCTTGAACTTGTAGTGCAGCATCCCGCCGATCGCGCGCCCGAGCACGGTGAAGCCCCAGACGGACATATAGACGTATTCGCCGTTTTCAAAGTTGTCGCGGAACCACGGCAGCGTGACGACCGAGCCCGCGCCGCCGCCGAACGAGCTGAAGAAGAAGTAGCTCGCGACGCACAGCAGCCCCTTTTCCGCGAACAGATAGCGGAAGCCCTCCTTCGTGTCGCGCAGATACTTTTTGCCGTCGTATTTCTCCGCGCTCGGAGCGATCTTCTCCACATCGCTGATGCGTATCTCGAAGAGCGCCGCGACGAGGAAGCACGCGCTGTTCGCGAACAGCAGCGGCGTGATGCCGAACGCCTTGTAGAGGAACGTCGAGATGGGGATCATCACGAGCGTCAGCTCGCTGAGCGTCGAGGAGACGGAGTACGCCTTGGAGTAGTTGCCCTCGCTGATGAGCATGGGGAAAAAGCTCTCGAACGCGACGCGGTACACGCTGTCGATCGTGCCGACGAGCAGCGTCATCGCCGCGAGGATCACGAAGCTGAAATGCCCCGTCAGCACCAGCAGCGCGACGATCAGATAGATCGCCGACGAGCAGAAGTCCAGCATATAGATCGTGCGCCTGCGGGAGAACTTGTCCATCAGCGGGCCCGCGAGCAGCGGCGCTGCGATCTGCGGCAGCGTGTGCAGGAAGATGTAGAGCGCGTAGTAGATCGGCGAGCCCGTGTAATCGAGCACGAACAGGCTGACCGCGAAGCCCGCCATCGACCCGCCGAGCATCGAAACGATGCTTCCCAGCGTGATGGTCGTGAAGTCGCGCGTCCACAGCGGCTTTTTTTCGGTTGTCAGTTCTTTGTTTTCATCCATAACGCGCACATTATATGCGAGGCGTGAAAAAAAGTCAATCAACCGTTTTTTGTCGCGGACGTGCCGGGGCGCATAAGCTGAACTGCGATCGAATTCTTATCGGGAGGCGTTTGAGATGAACGATTCTGTCAGCATCTTCCTCGGCGCGAACAGCGGCGAGGGCTTTTTCTCGCTCTACGACCAGCTGCTCAACGCCCGCTTCGACGACCTGCTGCTCATCAAGGGCGGCCCCGGCTGCGGGAAATCGTCGTTCATGCGCGCGGTGGCGAAGGAGCTTGCAAAGGAAGAGGGAAATATAATTTATGTAAACTGCTCGGGGGACCCGGATTCGCTCGACGGCGTACTGATCCCATCTCTGAAAATCGGGCTGGTGGACGCAACCAGCCCGCACGTGCTCGAGCCGACCTACACCGTCGCGAATGAGCGTTATGTCGACTTGACAAAATTCTACGACGTCGCGGGAACCAAGGCGGCGCGCGAGGAGATCGTTGCCCATTCGGACGCCTACCGCGCGGCGTACGCTTCGGCGTACCGCATCCTGCGCGCGGTGCGCGAGCTCTCGGACGAGCGCCGTGCCGCCGTGTTTGCGGCGATGGATTTTGACAAGCTCGCGCGTCGCGTCGACGGCATTCTGCGCCGCGAAGTGCGCGGTGCGGCGGAAAAGCGCGGGCGCGTCGACTACGCGTTTCTCGGCGGCACGACGTGCCGCGGGGAGCTGTGCCGGTTCGAGACCGTGGACGCGCTCTGCCCGCGCGTTTATGAGCTTGCGGACAGCTGGGGGCTTGCGGGCGCGGAGCTGGGGCGCATCTGCGACGCCGCGGCGGACGCGGGCTGCGATGTGCTCGCCTGCCCGGACCCGCTGCGCCCGAAGGAGCTGCGGCACGTCCTGATCCCGTCGCGGGGGCTTGCGTTCGTGACGTCGAGCGCGCGCTTGCCCTATCCCGGCAAGGCGTACCGCCGGCTGCGGCTCGACGCGTTGGCGGAGGGGGCGCTTACGCGTGCCGGACGCGCGAAGCTCCGCTTTACCGGACGGCTCGAACGCGCCCTGCGCGACGAGGCGGCGGAGGCGCTTGCGCGCGCGAAGGCGGAGCACGACGCGCTCGAGCGCGCATACAATCCGTTTGTCGATTTTGACGGCGTTTACGCGCTCGCTGCGGCGGAGTCGGAGCGGCTGCGCGGATATTTTTGCAAAAATAATAAATCAGTATAACTATTTCCAAATTTTTGCCGATATATAAAATGCAATCAAGGACGATTGCCCGACGTACAGGCAAGGCATTGGAGGCTGCGGGCGCTCGGAACGGCCTCCGGCGACTGCCGGCCGGATCAATGCACTTGTGCAGAAAGGAAGGATACAATGGATATCGGCAACGTAAAGGTCAATCAGGCAAGCGTCTATGCGACGTCTGACGCGGCAAACACCAAGGCTGAGACGAAGGAAGCCGACGCGAAGGCGGTCTCTACCGACGCGGAAGCGGCGTCGTTCAAGGCGGACGGCGGACGTACCTACAGCGCCAGCGCCACGCGCACGGGCTATGCGGTCGATACGGAAACGATCGATCGGCTCAAGAGCGAGAACGAAGAGCGCATGATGAACCTCGTCCGCAAGATGCTGGGCGAGCAGGTCGAAAAAGCCGACATGGCGGGCCTCATCAGCAAGGACAGCGTGATGAACGCGATCAAAGCGGGCAAGTTCACGCAGGAAGACGTCGAGCAGGCGAAGAAAGACACCGCCGAGGACGGCTACTGGGGCGTGGAGCAGACCAGCGACCGCTTTGTCCAGTACGCGACCGCGCTCACCGGCGGCGACCCCGACAAGCTCGACGCGATGATCGAGGCGTTTGAGAAGGGCTACGCCGAGGCGGAGAAGCAGTGGGGCGGCGAGCTGCCGGAGCTTGCGCAGCGCACGCGCGAGGCGACGCTCAAAAAGTTCCAGGAGCTCAAGGACCAGTATGCGGAGAAATCCGGCCCGGTTGCACAGGCGGCACAGACCGTGCTCGAAGCCAAGGTGCAGAAGGCAATGGACGAGGTGGACTGAGAGGCGTGTTTGCGCAGGGCGCCGCGCAGGCAAGCATGATAAAGCGGGGGAGAGTGTTGCTCTCCCCCGCTTTTTGCGGTTTAATTCAGAAAGTCCTTGAGCTTCTTCGAGCGCGAGGGGTGGCGCAGCTTGCGCAGAGCTTTCGCTTCGATCTGACGGATGCGCTCGCGTGTGACGTTGAACTCCTTGCCGACCTCCTCCAGCGTGCGGGGACGGCCGTCCTCAATGCCGAAGCGGAGCTTCAAAACCTTTTCCTCGCGCGGCGTGAGCGTCGAGAGCACGTCGACGAGCTGCTCCTGCAGCAGCGTGAAGGACGCCG
>SVKM01000050.1 GCA_015068465.1 Oscillospiraceae bacterium
GGCGGCCGAGGGTGCCCGGCACCTGATAGCCAACAAACACCACGGTGCTGTTGTAGCGCCAGAGGTTGTGCTTGAGGTGATGGCGGATACGGCCCGCGTCGCACATGCCGGACGCCGAAATGATGACCTTGGGCGTCGGGTCGGCATTGAGCTGCTTGGACTCCTCGCCGGACTCGACCATGTGCAGGTTCGTGAACGAGAACATGCGCTTGTCGTCCGTCGCGAGGTCCAGCGCGTCCTCGTCGACATAGCCGTGCACATCGCCGCAGAATATCTGCGTCGCCGCCTTGGCGAGCGGCGAGTCGATGTAGACCGGGAAATCGGGCACGGACTTCACAAGCCCCTGCTCCTTGATGCGGCGGATAAAGTACAAAAGCTCCTGTGCGCGGCCTACCGCGAACGACGGGATGATGACGTTGCCGCCCGCCTTGAGCGTTTCGTCGATGATCTGGGCGAGGCGTCCCTCATAGTTCCACTCGCCCTCGTGGTTGCGGTTGCCGTAGGTGGATTCCATGAGCACGTAATCCGCGTGCTTCAAAAGCTCCGGCGCGCGCAGGATCGGCTGCGATTCGTTGCCGATATCGCCCGAGAAGACGACGGTCTTCATCACATCGCCCTCGGTGAGCACCATCGTGATGCTCGCCGAGCCCAGCAGATGCCCCGCGTCGGTGAACGTGACCTCCACGCCCTCGCACAGCTCGACGGTCTCACGGTAGTCGCAGGTGCGGATGTACTGGATCGCCGCCTCGGCGTCCGCGATGGTGTAAAGCGGCTCCACATGCTCGTGGCCCGCACGCTCGCCCTTGCGGTTCATGTACTCGGCTTCGCTTTCCTGGATGTTCGCCGAGTCGAGCAGCATGATCTCCAGAAGCCGCGCGGTCAGGCGCGTCGTCAGGATCTCGCCCTGGAAGCCCTGCTTGACCAAAAGCGGGATGCGCCCCGAATGGTCAATGTGCGCGTGCGTGATGAGCACGTAGTCGATCTCGTTCGCGGCGAACGGCAAAAGCGTGTTGTCCAGCTCGTCGCGCCCCTGCTGCAAGCCGCAGTCGATCAGGATCTTCTTCCCGTTGATCGAAACACAGTGGCAGGAGCCGGTCACGGCGCGGTCCGCGCCGTAGAAGTAAAGTTTCATCGCTGTCCTCCCCCATTTTTTGCAAAGGTCGGTCGCTGTTGCTGATTTGATTTTAGCACATCTGCACACATCTTGCAAGAGAAACGTGTCCTTCTTTTATGCCAAACGGCAAAGGCGAATGCCTTTGCCGTTTTTGCTCACTGCTGCAGCTCGTAGAGCTTTTTGTAGATGCCGTCCTGCGCGAGCAGTTCCTGATGCGTGCCGCGCTCGCGGATGCGCCCCTTGTGCATGACGTAGATGCAGTCCGCGTGCTGGATCGTCGAGAGCCGGTGCGCGACCATGATCGTCGTCCTGCCGCGCATGAGCGTTTCGAGCGCCTCCTGGATCAGCTGCTCGGTCTCGGTGTCGATGTTCGCCGTCGCCTCGTCCATCACAAGGATGCGCGGGTCGTAGGCGAGCGTGCGCGCGAAGCTCAAAAGCTGCCGCTGTCCGGCGGAGAGCGTCGCGCCGCGCTCGGTCACGGGCTCGTCGTAGCCGTCGGGCAGGTGCGCGATGAAGTGGTCGGCGTTGACCGCGACCGCCGCCTTCTCGATCGCGGCGTCGGTGATCGTGTCGTCGAGCAGCCGGATGTTGCTCTTGACGTCGCCGGTGAAGACGAACACGTCCTGCTGCACCTGCCCGATGGCGCGGCGCAGCTTTTCGGTGGGCAGGTCGTGGATGTCGACGCCGTCGATGAGGATCTGCCCCTTCTGGATGTCGTAGTAGCGCCCGATCAGGTTGAGAATAGACGACTTGCCCGCGCCGGTCGCGCCGACAAAGGCGACCTTCTCGCCCGGCTCGATGGTAAAGCTCACGTCGCGCAGCACATAGTCCTCGTTCTCATACGCGAACCAGACGTTGCGAAACTCGATCTTTCCCTTGATCTCGTCCACCTCGGCGGGCTGCTCGGGCTCGAGGATCGTGTTTTTCTCGTCGAGGATGGTAAAGATCTTCTCCGCCGACGCCAGCGCGTTCTGGAGCGTCGAAAACTGCTCGGCGAGCTCCTGGATCGGCTCGAAGAACGAGCGGATGTAGTTGGTGAAGATATACATCGTGCCGAGCGTCACCGCGCCGGTGAGCACGCTGACGCCGCTGCGGTAGAGAATGAGCGCCAGGGCGAAATTCGCGATGAACGAGATGCCCGGACGGAACACCGCGAAGGTCAGCATCTCTTTCATCTGCGCGTGATAGAGGTCCTTTGTGCGCCCGGCAAACTCCTCGGACTTCTCCTTCTCGCGCGCGAAGATCTGGATGAGCTTCATGCCGGAGATGTTCTCGGAGAGGAACGTGTTGAGGCTGGAGATCTTCGTGCGCACGATGCGGTAGGTGCGGCGCACGAGCGTGCGGAAAATGAGCGTGATGACGAAGATGACCGGCAGAAACGCGAAGCACAGCAGCGCAAGGTCCCTGTTGATGCGCAGCATCACCGCGGCGTAGCCGATGATGAGCACCGTGTTGGAAAACAGGCGCACGAGCACCTGCGTGTACATCTGGTTGAGCGATTCGACGTCGTTCGTCACGCGCGTGACGATGCGCCCGACGGGGTTGGTGTCGAAAAAGCGCAGCGGCAGCGTGTGGACGTGCTCGAACACCTCCTGGCGGATGGTGTAGATGATGGTCTGTCCGGTCTTTTGCAGCAGCCACACCTCGGCAAGGTGGCACACCAGCGTCACGAGCAGCACGACGGTGTAGACGACCGCCGTATGCCTGATGCCCGCGTAGTCGTCCGCGCGCAGCTCCGCCAGCTCCTCGCGGGAAAGCCCCTCGGGCACGCTGCCCGCGGGCGCTTCGATGTAGTTGTCGATCGCGTCGCCGATGAGGATGGGGCGGTAGAGGTTGAGCGCGGTGACGACCAGCACCAGCACAAGGCACAGCGCGATCGTCGCGGCATGGGGCTTGACGTAGGCAAAGAGCCTGCCGAACACATTGCCGTCATACTTGGTTTCGAGGAGTTCTTCATTCATCTGAGCCATTGCTTCACCCCTCCCCTCAATCTTCCATGAGCAGCTGCCGCTCCAGCTGCTGCTTCTTCCACATCGTCGCGAACACGCCGTTTTCCTTCCGAAGCAGCGCGTCGTGCTCGCCGTACTCCACGACCCGTCCCTCGTCGAGCACGAGGACGTGGTCGGCGTTCTGCACGGTGGAGACGCGATGGGCGATGATGATGGTCGTCTTGCCCTGCCGCACGCGCTTGAGGTTTTCGAGGATGGTTTCCTCCGTGTCGGTGTCGACCGCGCTGAGCGCGTCGTCGAGGATCAGGATGGGGCTGTCCTTCAAAAGCGCGCGGGCGATCGAGCTGCGCTGCTTCTGCCCGCCCGAAAGCGTCACGCCGCGCTCGCCGACCATCGTGTCGTAGCCCTCCGGGAAATCGACGATGTTGTCGTGGATGTCCGCGTCGCGCGCCGCGCGTTCGATCTCCTCGCGCGTCGCGTCGAGCTTGCCGAACGAGATGTTGTTTGCCAGCGTCGCCGAGAACAGAAAGTTATCCTGCGGCACGTAGGCGATGTTCTCATGCAGCACGTGCAGCGGTATCTTTCGGATATCGTGCCCGTCGAAGGAAATGCCGCCCTCCGTCACGTCGTACACGCGGCACAGGAGGTTCACCAGCGTCGTCTTGCCCGCGCCCGTGCGCCCCATGACGGCAAGCGTTTCGCCGGGCACGATCTCCACGTTCACGTCGTGCAGCGCGTCGGGAAGGTCCTTCTGGTAGGCGAACGACATATTTTTGACAGAAATCTGCCCCGTCAGGCTCCCGA
Source organism: Oscillospiraceae bacterium (assembly GCA_015068465.1). Lineage (GTDB taxonomy): Bacteria > Bacillota > Clostridia > Oscillospirales > Oscillospiraceae > Hominicoprocola. Next base: position 3,868 of record SVKM01000050.1, read on the forward strand.
CCTCGTCCGGCTCGGGATCGTCGACGATCTCGCTCTGCTCGTCCATGACCTCGTGCAGCCGCCCGAGGCCCGCGACGCCCTGGGAGATCATCGTGATGCTGTCGCCGAGCGCGAGCATCGGCCACACGAGCGAGCCGATATACATGTTGAACGCGACGAAGTCGCCCAGCGTCATGTCGCCGAGCATCGTATAGTACCCGCCCGCGACGATCGCAACGACGTAGGTAAGCCCCACGAGGAAGTGCAAAATCGGGCCGAACGCGGCGTCGAGCCTGACGACGTTGAGCGTCGCGCGGCGCTTGTTCTCGTTGACCGCGCGGAACGCCTCGGACTGCTTTTCCTCCTGCACGAACGCCTTGACCACGCGCTCGCCCGAAACGCTCTCCTGCACGTAATCGGAAAGCTCCGCGAACGCCTTTTGCATCTTGGCGTAGCGGCGCTCGATCGCCTCGCCGAAGAAATAGCCGAACACCGCGAGCACCGCCATCGGGATGAGCGTGTAGAGCGTAAGCTTGACGCTGACGTTGGTCATCATGCGGTACAGCACCAGAACCGTGAGCACCGAGGAATCGAAGCAGGTCACGACCGCCGGGCCGATCGCCTGGCGCACCGCCTCAAGGTCGTTGGTGAAGTAGCTCATCAGGTCGCCGGTCTTGTGCTCGTGGTAGTAGCGCTGCGGCAGCGTTTCGAGCTTGGCGAACAGCGTGTCGCGCAGCTCGCGCTCGATCTTGCGCGCCGAGCCGAAGATGAAATAGCGCCAGAAGTAGCGCCCCACGAACACCACCACGCCGCAGAGCACGATCTTCGTGCAGATGGCGAGCACGCCCGCGGCGTCGAGCGCGTGCGCCTCCAGTCCGTCGGTCACCTCGCCCATGAACTGCGGCACAAACAGGTTTACATAATCCACAACAAACAGCGTCACCAGCCCCAGCAGATACGCCAGGGCGTGACGCTTCACAAGCGGCGTGAGCACCGCCGTTTTCTTCTTGTCTCGTTTCATCCGTTTTCCACCTCGATACAGGCTGATTCTCAAACGCGGAGCCCATTATACTCAATTTGATTTGACTTGGCAAGACGTTTCCTGCGGAAAATATCAAAAAAGCGCGGCAGCGCCCCGCGAGATTTTACACTCCGTTCACACAATTGCGTTTGCATATTGCCCGTCTATATGCTATAGTGTATGGGTGTTATTTTGCGTGCCGCCGCGGCGAGCGCGCCGAAGCAGTCATTTTCCCGAAAGGAAGTATACACCCATGAGCCTCTTTACAAAGATTTTCGGCACCTACAGCGAGCGCGAGCTCAAGAGCATCTACCCCATCGTCGACAAGATCGAGGCGATGGCGGACGAGTATGCCGCGATGACCGATGCGCAGCTGCAGGCAAAGACGCCGGAATTCAAGGAACGCCTCGCCAACGGCGAGACGCTGGACGATATTCTGCCCGAGGCGTTCGCGACCGTCCGCGAGGCGGCGAAGCGCGTCATCGGGCTGTACCCCTACCGCGTGCAGCTCATCGGCGGCGTGGTACTGCATCAGGGCCGCATCGCCGAGATGAAGACCGGCGAGGGCAAAACGCTCGTCGCCGTGCTCCCGTCCTATTTGAACGCGCTGACCGGCGAGGGCGTCCACATCGTCACGGTCAACGACTACCTCGCCAAGCGCGACAGCGAGTGGATGGGCAAGATCCACCGCTTTCTCGGGCTCTCGGTCGGCCTGATCGTCCACGACCTCGACAGCAAGCAGCGCCGCGAGGCGTACGCCGCTGACATCACCTACGGCACGAACAACGAGATGGGCTTCGACTATCTGCGCGACAACATGGCGATCTTCGAAAGCGAGCTCGTCCAGCGCGGGCATGCGTTCGTCATCGTCGACGAGGTGGACTCCATCCTGATCGACGAGGCGCGCACGCCGCTCATCATCTCCGGTATGGGCGAAAAGTCCACCGAGATGTACTCCCGCACGGAAAACCTCGTCGCGCGCTTCCGCAAGAAGGTCATCGCCGAAACCGACGAGAAGGCGGAGGAGGACGTCAACGAGGAGGCCGACTACATCGTTGACGAGAAGGCGCGCACCGCGACGCTGACCGCGCGCGGCGTCAAGAAGGCGGAGGAGTATTTCGACCTCGAAAACCTCTCCGACCCCGAAAACTCCACCATCGCCCACCACATCAACCAGGCGATCAAGGCGCACGGCGTCATGAAGCGCGACATCGACTACGTCGTCAAGGACGGCGAGGTCGTCATCGTCGACGAGTTCACGGGCCGTTTGATGTTCGGCAGGCGCTACAGCGAGGGCCTGCACCAGGCGATCGAGGCGAAGGAGCACGTCACCGTCGCGCGCGAGAGCAAGACGCTCGCGACCATCACGTTCCAGAACTACTTCCGCCTCTACAAGAAGCTCTCCGGCATGACCGGTACGGCGCTGACCGAGGAAGAGGAATTCGGCACGATCTACAACCTCGACATCATTGAGATCCCGACCAACCGCCCGCTCGCGCGCAAGGACGATCCCGACGTCGTGTACAAGACCGAGGACGCGAAGTACCGCGCGGTCATCCGCCAGATCAAGGAGTGCCACGCCAAGGGCCAGCCCGTGCTCGTCGGCACGGTGTCGATCGAAAAGAACGAAAAGCTCTCGTATCTTCTCCAGCGCGAGGGCATCAAGCACAACCTCTTAAACGCGAAGAACCACGAGAAGGAAGCCGAAATCGTCGCGCAGGCGGGCAAGCTCGGCGCGGTGACGGTCGCGACCAACATGGCGGGCCGCGGCACCGATATCATGCTCGGCGGCAACGCGGAGTATATGGCGCGCAACGACCTGCGCAAGGCGGGCATGAGCGACGAGCTGATCGCCGAGGCGACCGGCTACGCCGACACCGACAACCAGGAGGTGCTCGACGCGCGCCAGATGTTCGCCGACGCGCTCGCCAAACACCGTGAGGAGATCAAAGGCGAAGCGGACAAGGTCCGCGAGGCGGGCGGATTGTTCATCATCGGCACCGAGCGCCACGACTCCCGCCGCATCGACAACCAGCTGCGCGGCCGCGCCGGACGCCAGGGCGACCCCGGTGAAACGCGCTTCTACCTCTCGCTCGACGACGACCTGATGCGTCTGTTCGGCGGCGAGCGCATCACGAATCTCATGGAGCGCTTCGACATGGACGAGGATACGCCCATCGACGCCAAGATGCTCTCGCGCTCCATCGAAAACGCGCAGACGAGCGTCGAGTCCCGCAACTTCCAGTCGCGCAAATCCGTCCTCGAATACGACGACGTGATGAACAAGCAGCGCGAGATCATCTACGGTCAGCGCAAGCAGGTGCTCGACGGCATGGACATCAAAGAGACGATCCTCGGATTTATCCGCAGCGGCATTGCCAACAACATCACGGTAGCCGTCGGGCAGCAGACCCCGCAGGTTGCCGGCGTTGCCGCCGAGGTGCTCAAAAGCTGCGAGGGCATGTACTTCCCACGCGGCGCCGTGACCTTGGAGCAGATCGACGGCATGGATGAGGGCGACATGGAAAACGTCCTGTTCGAGGCGTCCGAAAAATTCTACAACGCCAAGGAGGAGGCGCTCACCTCCCCGATCATGCGCGAGCTCGAGCGCGTCGTGATGCTGCGCGTGGTCGACGAATACTGGATGGACCACATCGACGCGATGACCGAGCTGCGTCAGGGCGTCCGCCTCCAGGCGTACGGCAACAAGAACCCGGTCGACGAATACAAGCGCATCTCGCTCGATATGTTCGAGGAGATGATTGCCGCCATTCAGAATGAAACGGTGCGCCGCATCTTCTCCGCGCGCGTCAAGACGCAATCAGAGGTCAAGCGCGAGCGCGTCGCCGAGGGCATCAACGCCACGATGGCGGGCGACGGCACCGTGAAGCGCCAGCCGCGCAAGGTGCAGAAGATCGGCCGCAACGACCCCTGCCCCTGCGGCAGCGGGAAGAAATACAAGCAGTGCTGCGGCCGATGATACAGAAAAAAAGCTGAATTTCCCAAGACAATCTTGCTGCAAGGAGTGGGCATATGATCGTTCTGAGAGATATGATAAGGAGCGACATCGACGACTACGTCCGCTGGTTCACCACCGATACCGAGTGGATGAAGATGGACGCGCCGTGGGAGTCGGAGATCGGCGTGGAGGAGGACGAGCGCAAGAGCTGGAACGAATACTTCAAGTCCGTCCAGGGGCTCGCCGACGACGCCGTGCGGTGGAAATATGAGATCGAGCTCGACGGCAGACACGTCGGCTGGGTCAGCCGCTACACCTACCTCGAATACCTCGACAATCCCGGCGACATTCCCGCCGTCGGCATCGACATTCCCGAGACCGATGTCCACGGAAAAAGCGTCGGCACCGACGCGCTGCGCATGTTCCTGCAGTATCTTCAGATCAAGGGCTTCCGCTCGTTCTACACGCAGACCTGGTCAGGCAACGCCCCGATGCTCCGCGTCGCGGAGAAGCTCGGCTTCAAGGAGGCGTGCCGCAAGGAGGGCTGCCGCATCGTCGGCGGCGAGACCTACGACGCGCTCACGCTGCGCCTCGACGTCTGACCGCCTCTTTTTCAAGGAGACGCCATGCCTTTTACCGAACACAACGTAAACGGACTCGTTTTTGATACCGCCGACGGCCTGAGCGCTGTCGGCGGCATTCGCCACGCGTTCACCACGCGGCTCGGCGGCGTCAGCCCCGCGCCGTTCGACTCGCTCAACTTTGTTGAAAGCAGCGGCGACACGCGGGAAAACATACTGGAAAACTACCGCCTGCTCGGCGCGGCGGCGGGGCTGGACATGTCGCGCGCCGTCGGCAACCGGCAGGTCCACAGCGACCTCGTGCGCTTCATCCGCGCCGAGGACGCGGGAAAATTCCTGTACGATGACCGCCCCTACGAAGCCGACGCGCTGCTCACCGACGTGCCGGGCGTCCCGCTTTTCGCCAACAGCGCCGACTGCTGCACGATCCTGCTCTACGATCCGACCTGCCGCTGCGTCGGCGCGATCCACGCCGGCTGGCGCGGCACCGCGCTCGGCATCGCGCTCAAAACGCTCGTGGCGATGATGAGCGCCTACGGCGCGGATCCGATGACCGTCCATGCCGCCATCGGCCCGTCGATCGGCGCGTGCTGCTTTGAAACGGACGCCGACGTGCCCGACGCCATCCGCGCCGAGCTTTCCGAAAGCGCCGACCGCTTCATCGAAAAACGCGAAAACGGCAAGTACCACGTCGACCTCAAGCAGATCAACCGTCTGTGGCTGCTGCGCGGCGGGCTGGACCCGCACAACGTCGAGGTGCATCCCGACTGCACGATGTGCCGCGGCGAGCGCTACTGGTCGCACCGCCGCTTCGGCCTGCGCCGCGGCGGGCAGATCGCGGTCATCGCGCTGGAGGAGGACGCATGAAAAAAACGCTTGCTTTTGCCCTGGCGCTGGCGCTCTGCCTCTCGCTCACGGGCTGCTGGGACGCGGAGGGCACCGTCGAAACGCCCGATTTCTGGGAGGTCGAGCAGGAGGAGTTCCCCACCGGCACGGCGGAGCCGGAAAAGGTCACGGAATTCACCCTGCCCTATCTCAATGCGCAGACGCTCGATCCCGTCGCCTGCTCCGACGGCGTGCAGCAGGTCGTCGGCACGCTGCTCTATGAGGGGCTGTTCGCACTCGACGAGCATTTTGCGCCGCAGCCGGTGCTCTGCACCTCCTACGACGCCAGCTCCAACGGCCTGACCTACACGTTTCGGATGCGCGAAAACGTCACGTTCTCGGATGGCAGCATCTTCTCCGCCTCGGACGTGCTCGCAACCTATCGCCGCGCACAGGCGTCCGACCGTTACAGCGCGCGCTTTGCCAACATCGCTTCGATGCGCGTCAACCGCGGCGCGCTGGTCATCACGCTCATCAAGCCGGACAGCGCGCTGCCCGCGCTGCTCGACATCCCCATTGTCCGTTCCGGCACGGAAAAGGATCTCGTCCCGCTCGGCACGGGGCCGTACTGGTTCCAGTCCGACGAGGAGGGCGCGCGATTGCTGCGCAAGGAGCACTGGTGGGGCAGCGAGGCCTACCCGCTTGAGCGCATTCCGCTTTCGCCCGCCAAAAATGCGGACACCGCGGCGTATCTGTTCTCCGCGGAGACGGCGCACCTGCTGACCGCCGACCTGCTCAGCCCGACCGCCGCCGCCGCGCTCGGCGGCGCCGATATGGCGGACGCGCCGTCGACCGCGATGCTGTTTCTCGGTTTCAACACAAAAGCCTCTGCTCTGAGCAGCGCCGCGCTGCGCGTCGCGATGGATGCGGCGATCGACCGCGACGCCGTCGTATCGACCCTGCTCGCGGGCCACGCCGCACCCGCGCGGTTCCCGATCTCCCCCGCCTCGGCGCTCTACCCGGAAACGCTGGACATGCCCTTCGTCAGCGGCGCGTACGCCGCCGCGATCGCTCCCGACGGCGCGGAGCAGGCGCCGCTTGCGCTGCGGCTGCTCGTCAACGAGGAAAACACCTTCAAGGTCTCGCTCGCCGAGTACCTTGCGCGGACGCTCACCGCGGCGCACATCACCGTCACGCCGGTCGTCCTGCCGTGGTCCGATTACGTTTCCGCGCTCGAGCGCGGCGATTTCGACCTCTGGCTCGGCGAGGTCCGCCTCACCGCCGACTGGAACGTCTCGCGCCTCGTCGGCACGAACGGTGCGCTCAATTACGGCAGGTTCAGCAGCGCCGACGTGGACAAGGCGCTCGACGCGTTCCTCAAAAGCGAAAACGAAACGACCGCGGCCGCGCTCTGCCAGTGCCTTGCCGCGGAGGCGCCGATCCTGCCGCTCGCGTTCAAAAACCTCACCGTCCTCACGCCCCGGGGCGTGGTCGAGGGCGTCTCGCCGACGGCGGCGCAGCCATTGCGCGGCTTTGCGCAGTGGCGCATCCGGATCCCCGCAGAATAACGAAAAGGAGCAGGCGTTTTGCCTGCTCCTTCTTTGTTCTTTGCAGCCGCTCAATACTGGCGAACCACCGCCGCGACCTTGCCCAAAATCGAGCACTCGTCGCCGTCGATCGGCTGGTAGTCCGGGTTCGCCGGCAGCAGCCAGATGTGGCCGTCCCTGCGGCTGAAGGTCTTGACCGTCGCCTCGTCGCCAAGAAGCGCCACGACGATCTCGCCGCTGCGCGCGACTTGCTGGCGGTGAACCACGACCAGATCGCCCGGCAGGATGCCGACGCCGAGCATCGACTCGCCGCGCACGCGCAGCGCGAAATACTCATCCTCGCGTCCGCCGACGTCAAAGGTCAGATAGTCCTCGATGCACTCCTGCGCGAGGATCGGGCTGCCCGCGGCAACGTCCCCGACGATCGGCACGCGCTTCGGCGCGGCGGCGGGCGCGGCGCTCGCGGTCGGGGTCTCGGCGCGCTCCGTGGTCTTCCGGTCGACGGGCACGATCGCACGGCCCTTGAACGCGCCTTTTTCGATATAGCCCTGCTCCGCGAGATTTTCCAGGTGATAGTGCACCGTCGAGGGCGACTTGAGCCCCACCGCGTCTCCGATCTCGCGCACCGAGGGCGCGTAGCCGTGCTCACGGATACTCTCGAGGATAAACTCGTAGATGCGCTGCTGCATTTCCGCGCGTTTGCTCATACGTTCTTCCCCCTATGTTCCAGTTTTGTTCCAGTATAACACAGTTATTTTCGATTTGCAACATCTGTTTGATAATTTTTTTCTTCCGTGATTTTTCCTTGACACACTCCGTTTGAACGAGTACAATATGATTCGGATTTTTAGGGGGCGATAAGGGGAAGCCCCCTGTGGAACCCAATTCCCATTTTGCATAGATCAAAATGAAAGAACGGAGGAAGCCATGCCAGTCCCACAACCGATCGCGTTCGGGCCCGTCCACATTATTGTCGGGCTCGTGCTGCTGGCCTTGGGCGTCCTTCTCGGCATTTGGATCAGGAAACAAGCGGAAAAGAAAGCGGAACTGACCATCGCGGACGCCGAACAAAAGGCGCTGCAAATCGAAAATGACGCGCACAAGCGCGCCGAGAGCAAGAGCAAGGAAATGCTGCTCGAGGCGAAGGAAGAGATCATGCGTGTGCGCAACGAGGCTGAGAAGGAGAACAAGGAGCGCCGTGCCGACCTGCAGAAGCAGGAGCGCAGGCTCCAGCAAAAGGAAGAAAACATCGACAAGAAGACCGAGACCCTCGAGAAAAAGGAAGAGGCTCTCAACCAGAAGCACGCTGCGATTGACAAGGAGAACGAGGAAATCAAGATCATCAAGCGCAGCCAGACCGAAATGCTCGAGCGCATCTCCGGTTTCACCGCCGAGGAGGCGAAGAAGTTTCTGATCGAGCAGGTCGAAAGCGAGGTCACCCACGAAACTGCGCTCAAGATCAAGGAGCTTGAGCAGCGCGCCAGAGATGAGGCGGACGCCCGCGCCCGCGAGATCGTCGCCACCGCCATCCAGCGCTGCGCCGCGGATCATGCCGCTGAGATCACCGTCAGTGTGGTTCCCCTGCCCAATGACGAGATGAAGGGCCGCATCATCGGCCGCGAAGGCCGCAACATCCGCACCATCGAAACCATGACGGGCGTCGACCTTATCATCGACGACACGCCCGAGGCGATCACGGTTTCCTGCTTTGAGCCCGTGCGCCGCGAGGTCGCGCGCATCGCGCTCGAAAAGCTCATTGCCGACGGTCGCATCCACCCCACGCACATCGAGGAAATGGTCGCCAAGGCGCGCCGCGAGGTCGACGCCGTGATCAAGTCCGAGGGTGAGCGCGCGGTGCTTGAAACCGGCGTGCGCGGCGTGAACCCCGAGCTTGTCAAGATGCTCGGACGCCTCCACTACCGCACGAGCTACGGTCAGAACGTTTTGCAGCACTCGATCGAGGTCAGCCACCTCTCCGGCATGATCGCCGCCGAGCTCGGCGCCGACGTCACCGCCGCCAAGCGCGCGGGATTGCTGCACGACATCGGCAAGTCCGTCGACCACGAGATGGAGGGCACGCATGTCTCCCTCGGCGTCGAGTTCATGCGCAAGTACCACGAGAAGGACGAGATCATCCACGCGGTTCAGGCGCATCACAACGACATCGAGCCGATCACGGTGCTCGACTTCATCGTTCAGGCCGCCGACGCCATCTCCGCCGGACGCCCCGGCGCCCGCCGCGAGAATCTGGAGAACTACATCAAGCGCCTCGAACAGCTCGAGGAGATCACGGGCAGCTTCCCCGGCGTCGAGAAGAGCTACGCCATTCAGGCGGGCCGCGAGGTGCGCGTGATGATCAAGCCCGAGGTCGTCAGCGAGGACGAAATGGTCATCCTCGCCCACGATATCGCCAAGCGCATCGAGGACGAGATGGAGTACCCCGGCCAGATCAAGGTCAACGTCATCCGCGAGGTCAAAGCGGTGGAGTACGCGAAGTAAAGCAAAAGAGGCTTCCGAGAGGAAGTCTCTTTTCTTATCAAATAACATTTTTTGAAACCGTTTCTCTTTTGTCTTGCCAAAAGAGAAATGGTTTCAAGCTTCCGTAGAGAAAAGCGCTCTGCCGTTGCAGGCAGGGGGACTTTGCCTTGTTCGGCGCGAACGGAACGATACGGGTCGCGTTTGTTTCCGCTTGCCGCTGCGTTTCCTGTCGTGGCGGCGTGTGCGCCTCTTTCACACGCGCCTCGGTGTCATTTGACAGGATCGTACTTTTTCCCCAAATCCTCGGGCGGGATTTTTCCGTGTTCCCGTTCGTAATCCGAGATGAATTGCAGCATCAGCTGAATGATCTGGCTGTTCGCCGAACGCCCGTGATAACCGCAAACATATCTGAACTTCGCAAGAATCGTACCGTCCACGCGCAAGCCAAAGTGTTTTTCATTGTTTTCCATGCAAGTCGTCTCCTATAAAGCTGATTTGGCTTTATTTTAGACTTACCGCTTGTGTATAAACCAAAACAGAGTTATTATAGAGTTGTTATAACTCTTGTTTTGGAGGGCAGCATATGAATCTCTACAAAGACCTGTATTTTAAGCTTTTTGCAGTGATGGCGGACGCAGCAGAGGCATTGGAGAAAGGCGACGCGGAGTATGCTAAGACCATTTTGATTGCCGCGGAGCAAGAAGCGGAGGAGATTGTCATCTCCGCAGAGGGCGAATAACCATTTCCGAGGCGCGCACAAAAGAGACACGAGACCTTTCCGCAAGATGCAAGGGAGCGGCGAGCGGAAACAGA
>SVKM01000051.1 GCA_015068465.1 Oscillospiraceae bacterium
TGCGCTCGCACAGACCCTTTGCCAGCAGCTCGCCGGTCTCGGGGTTGAGCAGCTGATACTTCAGGGACGAGCTTCCCGCGTTGATAACCAAAACATTCATACTATTTTCTCCTTTTTTTGAGATACGCTTGCAACGCGCACGATTTTTCGCTAATATAGTCACAACAAATATATTATAACAAGAAGAAGCGATAAACACAAGGCAAAATTTTGACGAGGCTTGAGAAGCTTGCTGAGCAGTTGGAGCGCAGCAAAGGCATTTGAGGATTTTTTGGGGAGGCGCCATGCGCGTTGCCGGCGTTATTTGTGAATACAATCCCTTCCACACGGGGCATGCCTGGCAGCTCGCCGAGCTGCGGCGGTGCGGTGCGGAGGCGGTCGTCTGCGCCATGAGCGGGAACTTCGTCCAGCGCGGCGATTTTGCCGTCGTGCGCAAGCATGCGCGCGCGGAGGCGGCGGTTTGCGGCGGCGCGGACCTCGTGCTCGAGCTGCCGCTCCCGTGGGCGACCGCGTCGGCGGAGGCGTTTGCGCGCGGCGGCGTGGAGGTGCTGGCGGGTACGGGCGTCGTGGACACGCTTGCGTTCGGCAGCGAATGCGCCGACACGGCGCGGCTCATGCGCGCCGCGGACTGCCTGCGCTCCGACGGCTTTGCGGAGGCGCTCCGCGCGGAGCTTTCGCGGGGCGATTCCTTTGCCTCGGCACGGCAGCGGGCGGCGGAAACGATGCTCGGCGCGGACGCCGCGTGTCTGGGAGAGCCGAACGATATCCTCGGCGTCGAATACTGCAAGGCGCTGCGCACGCTGGAAAGCGGTATCGTGCCGCTGGCGCTGCCGCGCGTCGGCGCGGCGCACGACGGCGGCGCGGCGGGGGAGTACGCCTCCGCGTCCTACATCCGTGAGCGCCTCTTGAGCGATGGCGGCGCCGACGCGCTCAAGAGCTGTCTTACGCCCGATATGCTGCGGCTTTTTGAAGCCGAGCGCGCGGTGGGGCGGGCGCCGGTCCGGGCAGCCGCCGTCGAGCGCGCGATCCTCGCAAAGCTGCGCGCGATGCGCGAGGAGGAACTTGCCGCATACGACGACGGCGGCGAGGGGCTTTACCACCGCTTCTTTGACGCCGGCCGCACGGCGGTGAGCGTCGAAGGACTGCTCGGCGCGGTCAAGACGAAGCGCTACGCCCATGCGCGGCTGCGCCGGCTGCTGCTTGCGGTCTACTTGGGCGTTTTGCCGGAGGAACGGACGCAGCCGGTGCCGTACCTGCGCGTATTGGCAATGAATGACAAGGGAAAATACTTGCTGCATGAAATGCGAAAAAAAGCAAGCCTGCCGGTGCTGGTGAAGCCCGCGGACGTGCGGGAGCTTCCGCCTCCGGCGCAGCGTCTGATGGAAACGGAGGCGCGCGCGACAGACCTGTATGCGCTGGCGTATCCCGACCTCGCGCGCGGCGCGGGCGGGAGCGAATGGACGACGAATCCGGTGATCGTGGGAGGAGAAGGATGAAAAGAGCGTTTGTGATCGTTTTGGCGCTGAGCCTCGCGCTCGCGCTTTTCGGCTGCGGAAAGCAGAGCGCGACGCAGAGCGGCGCCGTCGCGCCCGGAACGGACGGCGCGGCGCCGGCCGAGCCGGCGAGTTGGGATTATGACGTGGAGACTTTGCGCGACGAGCAGCGATTCACCGCCGACGACGGTACGGTGGTCGCGACGAAAACGACGGAGCTGCCGCGGCTTGTGCTGAAAAACGCAGGCGGCGCGGCGGATGCGGAGCCGCCTGCGGAGATGCGGAAGATCTGCGATGCGTTCAACGGCGGCGTGTCCGAGCTGAACATGTGGGACATCGACATTGAGGAGATCGCAGACCAGGCGCGCGAGCAGTACGAGTCGAGAAAGCGGGAGGGGATCGAGTTTTTCGCCTCCGTCGACGAGCTGACGATCGAGAACGTCTACCGCCGCGGCGACCTTTTGAGCGTGCTCGCGCGGGGCTACGTCGACCTCGGCGGCGCGCACCCGGACTGGTATCTCTGCAGCTGGAACTTCGACCTCGGCACGGGCAGGTTTGTCGATTCGGTGGGCCTGGGCGAAGACCCAGCCGCGATGCACGAAATGATCGCGGATCATATCGTGGAGGACATCTGCGCCTCGGAGGAGCGTGCGTACTACAACGACTCTTTTGAGTCGCTCATCCCCGAACTCAATTATTATGAAGCGTATTTCGACGAAAACGGCATGACGGTCTACTTTCAGGAGTACCAGATCGCGCCGCGCGCGCTGGGCCTGCCGCAGTTCACGATCCCCTACGCCGAGTTGAGCCGCTTTTTGAGCGCGGACGGCGCGCGGCTGTTGGCACTCACGGCGGAGGAGAAGGCGAATTGAGCGCGCATTTTAGGAAAGACCGGCGGCGGGCTGCGGCGGCTCGGCGCATCCGGCGCGCCGCGGCGCTGCTGACGCTCTGCCTGACGCTTGCCGGCTGCGCGCTGCGCGCGCCGGCGTGGCAATTCACGCTGGAAACGCGGCGGGACGCGGACGACTATACCGCGCGCGACGGCACGATGCTTTCCTGGTACGCCTACGAGCTGCCGCGCCTTACGGTCGAGGGGGGCCGCCCCGGCGCGGAGCCGCCGGCGGAGATGACGGCGGCGTGCGAGGCGTTCAACGCGGAGATCGAGCGCTGCCGCACGTTGCTGGGCGAGGAGTACCACGCGCTTGAGCAGCTTGCCATCGGCACCTATATCGACAACGGCGCGGAGGGCTTTCAAATGACCGGACAGCGCTTTGCAATCGTAGAGAGCCGGCAGACCGACCGGCTGCTGTGTGTCCGCGCCGACGGCTGCAACGACTGGGGCGGGGCGCATCCGGTGGAATTTACCGTGGTGTGGAATTTTGACCTGGCAAGCGGGGCGTTCGTCACCTGGCGCGACCTGACCGACCGTCCGGACGCGCTGCGCGCCGTGCTCGCGTCCGAGATGTTTGCGCAGATCGGCGCGGAGGCGGAACGATATTTTCCAAACTGTGCCGCGCGCGTTGAAACGCTGGAGGGCGCGGCGGTGTACTTCGCCGAGGACGGTGTGCGCGTGGTTTTCCAACCGTACACGATCGCGCCCTATGCTGCGGGGCTGCCGCAATTCACGGTGCCCTGGAAAAAGCTGGCGCCCTACTGGAACGAATATGGAAAAGAGCTGCTGAAACCGGCAGGCTGAACGTTCAGCCTGCCGGTTCTGCCTGATATGGAGTTTTCAGCCCTCGGCGCGGTAGCGCTCGCGGTGCGAGCGCATGATCTCCGCGAGCAGTACGCCGGTGTCGGGCGGCGTGTAGGTGATCGCGTCCGCGCCGGCGGCGATGGTCGCGCGGATGGTCGCGTCGGTCGGACCGCCGGTCGCCATGATGGGAAAGCCCGGATGGCGTGCGCGCAGCTGCGCAACGACCGCCGGGGTGTCGGTCGACGCGGCGACGTTGAGGATATCGACGCCCGCGGCGATGCGCGCCTCGGTGTCCTGTGCGGCGGAGACGATGGTGGCGACGACCGGAATGTCGACGTTTTCCTTGATCTCACGCAGCACCTCGGGCGGCACCGGCGCGTTCAAAACGACGCCGATGGCGCCCATGTTCTCGGCGGCGATCGCCTGATTGACCGAGCGGGCGCCCGAGGTGAACCCGCCGCCGACGCCGAAAAACACCGGCATGTCCGCGACGCTCATCACGGCGCTGACGATGCGCGGCTGCGGCGTGAAGGGATAGACCGCGATGACCGCGTCGGCGTTGGCGTTGGCGATGGTCGCAACGTCGGTGGAGAACATCACCGACTTGAGCAGCCGCCCGAAGATGCGGATGCCGTGACATTCGCCGATGCATTCCGGCACCTCGACGCGGTGGCTGCGGAGCTGTCCGTTGTAGCTCGGAGCTTGCCTGTCGTTCATAGGCGTCAATCCACGTTTTCGCTCGCGCGCATGGCGAGGATGGTCTGCTCGATCAGACGGTCAAGGTCCCAGCCGAGCATCTCCGCGCCGCGCTCGATGACCGCGCGGTCGCAGCCGGCGGCAAAGCGTTTGTCCTTATACTTTTTCTTGACGCTCTTCACTTCCAGATCGTCGCAGCTCTTGCTCGGGCGCATGAGCGCGACCGCACCGATCAGTCCCGTGAGCTCGTCGGTGGCGTAGAGCACCTTTTCCATCTCGTGCTCGGGCTTGGGAAGCTCGCCGTGGCGGGAGGCGTCCTCCTCCCAGCCGTGGCTGGCGGTCGCGCGGACAAGGCGCTCGTCGATACCGCGCGAGCGCATGATCTCCTGCGATTTGACGCAGTGCTCGTCGGGGTATTTCTCAAAGTCGAGGTCGTGCAGCAGCCCAACGAGCTGCCAGAAATCCGCCTCGTCGCCGTAGCCGAGCGATTCCGCGAACCAGCGCATCACATCGCCGACGATGCGGCCGTGCTTGAGATGGAACTCGCCCTCGTTGTACTCCTTGAGCAGGCTGTAGGCTTCGTCATAGGTAAGCATGCAAGCGTATCTCCTTTACAAGAATTACGGCTGATCCTCCGTGAAGTGGATGTGCGAGAAGATGTGGTCGGAGCAGAAGCAGTGGTAACCCGCGCAGCGCGAGCAGTAGCGGAACTCCAGCTCCGGGTTGGTGCGGTTGGTGCGCCCGCAGACCGCGCACTTGCGCAGCCCGCCGGCGGCAGACTGCTGCGCCTCGCGCCGGGCGTTGGCGGTGGTGTTGTGGAAATGCGCCGCCTGCTTCGAGCGCACGCGCTCAAGCTTCAGAAAGCTCGAAAGCTCCGGCCAGATCATAATTGCCACATTCAAAAGCGCCATCAGCGGCACGATGCAGTAGTACCACATGCCCTGGAAGATGGGGGAGACGACCATAAAGGCAAAATAGGCGAGGTCGAAGTAGGCGATGTACTTCGCGCGGATCGGAATGGGCAGCGGGAAGAGCAGGAACGTCGCGTCCGGGAACATGACGGCGAAGGCAAGGAACATCGCGAACGTGACGAGGCTCGCGCTTGAAACGTTGACGCTCACGCGCGTGAGAAGGCTTACGACGGTCGCGCCGAGCACGGTGAGCAGCGCGCCGCCGAGATAGTAGCAGGTGAACTTCGCCGTGCCCCACTGCTGCTCAAGCGTGCGGCCCATCGAGTAGGTGAAATAGCAGTAGAGGAAAAACAGCAGCCCGCCGCCGCTGGGAACAAAGATAAAGGTCACGATGCGCCAGACCTGCCCCTGCAGCAAAAGCGCGGGGGAGAAATAGAGCAGCTGGGACAGCGTCGTGCCGCGCGCGAACAGGTCGAGCACATAGACGGCGACGTTGGCGAGCACGACATAGAGCATCAGATTGGGAATGCCGAAGTTCGGGTGCAGGATGCAGAACCGGTCGACGGCGTTGTTGAGCTTCTTCAAGGCAATGGCCTCCTGTCTTGGTTTCCAGGGTATTATGGCACAAAATGCCGGAAAAGTCATTAATAATTTTTGAATCTTGACAAAGCAGCCGCCCGCGGGCTATAATAAACGTGACAATCGAATACTTCATCAAGAGCGGTGGAGGGAACGGCCCTGTGAAACCGCGGCAACCTGTCCATTCAAGGTGCCAAATCCGACGAACGAATCGAAAGATGAGGAAAAGCAAGTAAGAGCGCTCCCGGTCGATTCGACCAGGGGCTTTTTTGTTGCAATTCCGCGAGAAAGAAAGGAGAAAACTACCATGGCAAAGCGTTTGTTCACTTCCGAATCCGTCACCGAGGGCCATCCCGACAAGGTTTGCGACGCGATCTCCGACGGCGTGCTGGACGCCATCATGGCGCAGGACCCGCAAGGCCGCGTCGCCTGTGAGACCACTGTCACGACCGGTCTTGTCCACGTCATGGGCGAGATCACGACGAGCTGCTATGTCGATATCGCAAAGATCGCGCGCGACGTGATCCGCGACATCGGCTACGACGACGCCTCCATCGGCTTCGACTACAACACCTGCGGCGTCATCACCTCCATCGACGAGCAGTCCGGCGACATCGCCATGGGCGTCGACAAGTCGCTCGAGGCGAAGGAGAGCGGCGCGAGCGACCTCGACAACGGCGCGGGCGATCAGGGCATGATGTTCGGCTACGCCTGCAACGAAACGCCCGAGCTGATGCCGCTTGCCATTTCGCTGGCGCACAAGATGGCGAAAAAGCTCACCGAGGTCCGCAAGAACGGAACGGTCAAGTACCTTCGCCCCGACGGCAAGACGCAGGTCACCGTCGAGTATGACGAGAACTGGAAGCCCGTGCGCGTCGACGCCGTCGTCGTTTCCACGCAGCACGATCCCAGCGCCACGCTCGAGCAGATCCGCAAGGACATGACCGAGCTCGTCATCAAGCCGACCATCCCGGCAAACCTCCTCGACGCCGACACCAAGATCTACGTCAACCCGACCGGACGCTTCGTCATCGGCGGCCCGCAGGGCGACTCCGGCCTGACCGGACGCAAGATCATCGTCGACACCTACGGCGGCAGCGCGCCCCACGGCGGCGGCGCGTTCTCCGGCAAGGACCCGACCAAGGTCGACCGCAGCGCAGCCTACGCCGCGCGCTATGTCGCGAAGAACATCGTTGCGGCGGGCCTCGCGGACAAGTGCCAGATCGAGCTTGCCTACGCCATCGGCGTTGCAAAGCCGGTCTCCGTGCTGGTCGAGACCTTCGGCACCGGCAAGGTTTCCGACGACAAGCTTGAGGCGGCGGTGAACAAGGTCTTCGACCTGCGCCCGACGGCGATCATCCGCGACCTCGACCTCAGAAAGCCGATCTACCGCCAGCTCGCCGCCTACGGGCACATGGGCCGCGAGGACCTCGGCGTCGCGTGGGAGAAGACCGACCGCGTCGACGCGCTCAAGGCCGCGGTCAAGTAAGCGCTTCATACGGGAACGGAAAGGGCGGCGCGGCGCGCCGCCCTTTTTCGAGCGTAAACAAAAAGCTTGCATACGCCGGGGGAAAAGGGTATAATCCAAAACGACGGCGGGGTGTTGCGCAGTTGGTAGCGCGCCTGCTTTGGGAGCAGGAGGCCCAGGGTTCGAGTCCCTGCACTCCGACCACAAGCCTCTGGGATAGGAAAGACAAAACTGTCCCGGAGGCGTTTTTGCAAGCAAAGGGGGAACTTGCGGCATGAACATTTTCGATATCATCGGGCCGGTGATGATCGGTCCGTCCAGCTCGCACACGGCGGGCGCCGTGCGCCTCGGGCGCGTGGCAAACAAGATTATGGACGGCGTGCAGCCGGAGCGCGTGACGATCACGCTTTCCGGCTCGTTCGCGCGCACCTACAAGGGCCACGGCACCGACCGCGCCCTGCTCGCGGGCATCCTCGGCTACCACAGCTGGGACGCGGAGATCCGCGACGCGCTCGACATCGCGCGCGAGCGCGGGCTCGACTATGAGTTCGTCTGCCGCGACATTCCCAGCGCGCACCCCAATACCGCACAGATCCGCTATATCATGCCGGACGGCGAGGAGGGCGAGGTCACGGGCGCGAGCGTCGGCGGCGGGAACATCCGCGTCGACGAGGTCAACGGCATGCGCGTGGACTTCAACGGCGACTACAGCACGATCCTCGTGCTGCACCTCGACCGCCCCGGCGTCATTGCCGACGTCACGCAGCTCATGCGCTCGCAGTATCCCGACGCGAACATCGCAAACTTCCGCCTCTCGCGCAAGGAGCGCGGCGGCATGGCGGTGATGACCATCGAGATCGACGGCATCGCCACCGAGGGGATGGCGCAGGACCTGCGCGGCGTGGAAAACGTCGTCAACGCGCTGCTGATCAAGCGGCTGTGAGGAGGGGAGAGCCATGCTGAAATACGATTCCATACAGGAGCTGATCGAAGCGGCGGAGAGCGCGGGAAAGCCGATCAGCGAGATCGCGCTCGACGACCAGGCGGAGCAGATGGGGCAGGACGCCGCGATGCTCTTCCGCCAGATGGACAAGAATTTCTCCGTGATGCGCGAGGCGATCGACTTCGGGCAGCAGGAGGACCAGCGCTCGATGTCGGGGCTCACCGGCGGAGAGGGCTACCGCATGAAGCAGTACAGCGTCCGGCGCGCGGGCGGGCTTTCGGGCATGTTCCTGACGCGCGCGATGTCGCGCGCGCTCGCGGTCGCGGGCTGCAACGCCTCGATGGGCAAGATCGTCGCCGCGCCGACGGCGGGGAGCTGCGGCATCCTGCCGGGCTGCCTCGTTTCTCTCTATGAAGACCGCGAGTTCCCGCGCGAGGCGGTCGTGCAGAGCATGTTCACCGCTGGAGCGTTCGGCATGGTCATCGCGAATAAGGCGAGCATCGCCGGCGCGCAGGGCGGCTGTCAGGCGGAGTGCGGCAGCGCCGCGGGCATGGCGGCGGCTGCGCTCGCGGAGATCATGGGCGGCACGCCGCAGCAGTGCGGCGACGCCTGCGCCATCGCGCTCGTCAACCAGATGGGGCTTGTGTGCGACCCGGTGGCGGGCCTGGTCGAGATCCCCTGCATCAAGCGCAACGTCGCGGGCGTGATGACCGCGTTTTCCAGCGCGGATATGGCGCTCGCGGGCATCCGGCCGCATATCCCGGTCGACGAGTGCATCGAGGCGATGCGCGAGGTGGGCGACGCGCTGCCCGCCGCGCTTAAGGAGACCGCCATCGGCGGGCTTGCGGGAACCGAGACCGGCAAGGCGCTTCGGAAAAAAGCGTTCGGCGAGGAAAAGAATTGAACAGGCGCAGCAGCGTGAGACGGCGGGCGAAAAGCCCGCCGTTTTGCGGTTTCTTCCGAGAAAACAACAAACGTCGGGCTTGAAATTACCACATACATATGCTAAAATACAACTAAGTATGTAATTGTGGGAGTCCATGCCCGTTTCCGGGCACGGGCGGCAGAGATAAAGGAGAGCCTGATGATGAGAGATATCCGGAGCAAACTGACCGGCCGCCGCGGCTTTACGCTCGCGGAGCTGCTGATCACCATTTCGATCGTCGCGATCCTCGTGGCGATCGGTTTTGCCGGCGGCGCCGAGATGCAGCACAACATGAAGCAGGCGCAGCTCGACCGCATGGCGGAAAACCTCTACAACGCGGCGCAGAACCAGCTCAAGCTGCGCGCGGCGTCCGGCGTTGCGCTGACGGGCGAAGGCACGGGGCTTTCCAATTCCCCCGCAGATATGGATGATACGGAAAAGGCTTATATTGCGCAGCATCCTCTGCGCTATGTGATGAGCAAGACGAAAGCGGCGCAGCTGATCTTTCCTGCCGGCAGCCTTTCCGAGGACGTTCGCTCGGGCAGCTGGATCGTGGAGTTCGAGCCGCTGAGCTATACGGTCTATTCCGTGTTCTATTCGGAGGGGGAAAACCTCGTCGCGCTCTATGGCGGCGGCAACGGCGAGAAGCTTTCCGAGCTGCGCGGCACGCCGAAGGAGCGCCGGGCGGCGTCCGACGGTACTGTCGGTTATTACTCGGGGAATATCGCTTACCTCGCCGAGTACAAGACGGGCGAGCTCGGCTGCAAGCTGGAGATTGAGAACGAGGAGGAGCTCAAGGCGCTCGTCACGGTCGAACTGCCTTCGGGGCAGCAGCCCTCCGGTACGACGTGGCAGGACGGCGACTACAGAGGTGCGACTCTGACGCTTACGCTCAAGGTGACCGGAAAGACGAGCGGAGCCGTGAAGAGCATCGAACTGTCACATACGATCGGGGAGTTTGAGCTTTCCGACAAGGCGACGTATGATTCGCAGCATTTTGTCAAGCAGGTGCGGTTCGGCGCGCCTGGGGAACCGGGAACGCTGCTGTCGGACGACAAGCTGATTTTTGACAGCCTGAAAACCGGCAAGGGATTCCATAGCTTGTTCCAGACTGATGAAAACGATATCGGCAAGCTGTTTATCCCCGGCGAGGATATCCTCGTCGAGGCGACCGTTTCATGCCAAAAGGACGGTATTGTGCTCTACCCTGCGTCGGATCACAAAACGGTGAACAGCCTCTTTGCCAACGGCTCCGGCAGCGGAACCGTGAAGGTGGGCGACAAATCTTATACGCCTGTTTACATCAAATGCGGGCGGCATTTGCAGAACCTGAGCGGTTTTGCGGGCTATACCGAAAAGACGGCGGCAATACAGATCGACGATCTCGCCTTTGGAAACAACTCGCTGTGGCAGAAGACTTACGGCGAGGAAATGAAGTTTGAGCCGCTCAACGCTCCACGGATTGCCGGATACTACGGAAACAACAAAGAAATCCGTGAGCTGAGCACCGGAAATGCGACCGGCAACGCGGGCGTTTTCGCGAGCTTTTCCGGCGGCGAGCTGCAAAGCGTGAATCTTGTCCGTTGTACGTTTGCGGGCAGCGAAGCGGCGGGCGCGCTTGTGGGCGAGGCGTCCGGCACGCTGACCGTTTCCGGCTGCAAGTCCGACAACTGCACCGTTGCGGGCGGCAGCGCGGCGGGCGGACTTGTGGGCGAGGCGTCCGGCACGGTGAAAATCGTGAACAGCCGTGTATTTATGAGCGACGCGAGCCATAGCGAGGGGAAGACCGCGCGCGATATGGATTGGCTGACGGCGACCGGCGGCGCGGCGGGCGGACTCATCGGCAGTGTGAGCGGCACGCTGACCGTTGAAAAGAGCTTTGCCGCGACGGTTGTAAAGAGCAAAACGTACGCGGGCGGCCTGGCAGGCTCCGTAAGCGGTGCGCTGACGGTTACAAGCTCCTATGCGGACTGCTATCTTAACGCCGGAAACGTCGGCGGGCTTGCCGGCTCGTGCGGCAGCGGCAGCAGCTTCACAAACTGCTACTCCGCCGGCTTCACGATGGATGGCGGCGGGCTTGAGAAGGTGAGCTACGCCGCGGGCTTTGTTCCGTCTGCGGCGGATGTGACGAACAGCTATACGGTTTTCTGCTTTGATGACGCGACGGTCGCCAGCGGGAACGTCCCCACGCCCGCCGCGGTGACGAAGGATAATATCTATGCGCTCGCAAAGGGCGGCGCGCGGGCGAACGCCTATCACAACTGCAGTATCGCGGCTGACGATGTGACGGGCGAGGAGCACAAGTCCGCGGCGGAACTGGAGGCGCTGAAAGAGTCTGACCTCGGCAGTGGATTTTCCTATTCCGACGCCGATATGACGCTTACGACGCTCTACCGCCTGCATGCTTCCGGCATCATTCTGACTGAGCCGTATCCCTATCCGTTGATTCCCGGTTTGCCGCACTACAACGACTTCCTTGCCACGACGCCCGCCGAGCCTGTGGAGCTGTGGGCGGTCACGCTCAAGGGAACCGCGGACGCGCCCGCAAGCGAGATGGAGACGAAGCCCTACGGCCAGTCGAAGTACGTCAAAGGCGCCGGAAGCGGCTATGTTCCGGCGCAGTTCGCAAAGCGCACGACAAGCAAGCTCGCGTTTGTCGGCTGGTTCGACGAAAAAACACTCTTCGACGGAACCGGCGACGCGCGCACGCTGAAAACCGGTATGCTCAAGGACTGGTACGCGCCGCTCGACGAGCTCAACATCAGCTCCGGCAGGCTTGAGAAGGTGCCGGAGGGCCTTGGCGCGCTCACATACGAAAGCGGCAAGGTGAGCGCGACGGACAGCGTCAGGGAGACGAAGCGCCTCTACGCGGTTTATCGCGAGGTGCTGCCCTTTGACGTCACGGTCAAATTCGTCAATTATGACGTGAATCTCTTCAAGGGCAGCGCATTTACGGAGGATCAGGTCCGCGCCCAGTATCTGGGGTCGATCATCGGCCAGGACCTCTCTTTCACGGTCGATCCGCTCCAGTACGACAGCTTTGACCGCTCTGGGAAAAGCACCTTGCCCCAGCCCTTTACGTTTACGATCGACACGGAGAAACTCAAGGAGAAGGGCTACGGCATTATCGACGCTTCCTATAATCTCCGTGATTCCTATTCGGCGGAGGATTACAAGGACACGGACTATCCCGATTTGAAGGAAAAATATCTGCGCATGAAGTGCTTCACCTTCGACGGACAGACCGCCAAGGAGGACACGGACGCGCAAGGCACCGTTTATGACGCCGATGCGAATACGGTCACGGTCAAGACCAACGAAAAGCGCGTCTGCGCGTTCCTGTGCAGCGCGGCGCAGATCGAGGTGCCGCTGCGCTTTGCCTTCCTCGACACACAGGCGAATACCTTTGCCGACGCCAGGAACAACGCCCTCCGCTCGTCGGATTATCCCAAGACAGTCGGCAATTCCGAGAAAAAATATGCCGATTTCTCCGAGGAGGCGGCGGAGTACGTCAAAGGCCGGACATACGTTGCGCCGACGGAGGAGGAGAATGTTCCCGACGACGCGAAAGAGACGCTTGACGCCGGCAAGGCCTGGTTCTCCAGCGACGGCAGCTACTGCCTCCGCAAGGAGGACGGGAAGGTGATCCGCCACGCGGTCTACACCGTGACGGTGTACATGAAGCTCCCGCCCAATCTGGTCGTTTGGAAGCAGATCCCCGAATTTGACGGCTTCGAGCTGCTCAAGAACGACATTCAGAACCAGAGGATCATTCCGCTCGCAGCGGGCGTCACAGAATATCCGTACGACAGTTCGCCGCTCATTCCCTTTGCGCGCACGTATTTCACGCTGGCGTTCGACCTCAACGGCGGCACCCACAACAAGGAGGGGGATGCGCCCAGCTCCGCAATCGACTCCGAGCGCAATATGCTCTACCGCCAGGACACGACGCCGTTTTTGCCGACGAGCCTGGAGGGCAAGGGCGTGACCGCGAACGCGGAGCTGGTGAAGGCGCGCGGTTGGCTCGAACGCCCGGGCAAGGTCCTGACCGGCTGGGAATTTTACGACCTCAAGACCTACAGCGCGGACGCGACGGAACCGCTCGGCGTGATCGAGCTTTACTCGTCGCTCGACGGAGACGGAGCAAAGGACAAATACGGCACGATCAAGTCGGTTGCGATCTACAAAACGGATGAAAACGGGAATATCGTCAAGGGCACGGACGGAAAACCGCAGCCGGAAGAGACCGCGACGTCCAAGCAATACCCGATGCCGGCGCGGGACGTGATGGCAAGGGCAATTTGGAAGGATCGGAAGTTTGCGCCGGTGCGCGTGGAAATCTATATCCAGAACGTGACGGACAACTGGCAGCTGAACAACGGAAGCATCAACGGGACGACCTATGATCAGGACGATACATATAAGGCAAATACCGACGCGCGCACTTATGCTCTCTACAACATCTATGCGGTCGGTACGAAGGAAAATCCGGTCGACAGCGACGAATACAACAATATGAGCAGCCCGGACGCGCTGCTGAAAAAGGCGTTTGCCGCCTGCGGAAAAGCGCCTGAGAATCCAGTCAAAGCAAATGACATCCGCGAGTATCTTTCTGCGAGCGACGGTACGGTCAGGAACCCGCAGCTGCTTTTCAACGGGGAAAAGACGTTTGAGGATGGCAAGATCAAGCGCGAGTACGACGCCTTCGGCAACGCCGTGTTCCGCGTGTACTACGACCGCGCGCTAGACGTTTTCCAGTTCGAGACGGGATCGTGGTTTGAGAGGTTCCCGAAGCAGAACGGCAACGATCCGGGCGACTACGGCAGCTATCAACTGAAGCGGGTCTACCAGAATAATGCACCGTGGTGGCTTGGCGGCGACGGAAAATGGTATGCCAGCAAGGTGCTTTTTGGCCTTTCTAAATTATCCTATTGGCGGAAGGTCTACCTGCCGGAGGACGACAGCCTGATCGACCGGGCGTTTTTGACGGGCCAGACCGATATCGACGCGGTCAACGATACCGGCAATTACAGGGAGGCGGTGGAAAGCGATTTTGTTAAGCTCAGCGGCAACTATTACATATTTGCCAAGCTTGTCAAAAACGTCGGCGATAATTACTATTACATCCCCTTCTACAACAGCGGCGAGCTGGCGCCTGCGCCTGCGCCTGCGCAGGGTTACGTATGGAACCTCA
>SVKM01000052.1 GCA_015068465.1 Oscillospiraceae bacterium
CTGCGGCGCGAGCCGGATTCCTATTGGGGGTACACCGCGCTCTGCAGGGCTATGGGCGGCAAAGACGTGGATCTGCGCGGCAACCTCCACAATGCGCTCATTTCCGAGCTCAAGGAGCGGATCGCAGCCCATCCGAAGGGGCGGCAGGCCTATGGCTGGCTTATTGCACAGTTGATCGAAGACCGGCGTTTTGAAGAAGCCCGCCGGTATTGCGACAAAATGGAGCGGGAGCTCGGCGATGCGCTCCCGGCGCAATTTGCGGCCGGCTTTCGCATCAAGCTCGCCATCGCCGAAAACGACCTTTCCGCCGCTCGGTCGATGTGGGAGGCTCTTTTGGAGTCGTACCCCGACGACTGGAGCGTCCGGCATGACGTGGGCGATTACCAGACGCTTGCCGGGGACTACGCCGCCGCAAAGGAGAGCTATCGCCGCGCCGTATCCCTGATGGATGCGCCGCGCTACACCGACCCGGTCGATTCGCTCGCCAAGGTCTGCGAGACGGACGGCGACTATGCCGGAGCGATCGAGGCGCGGCGTCTGGAGCTGGATATCCTCGAAAAGGACTGGAACGTCGCCACCGGCGAGGAGATCGACCGCATCAAGCGGGAAATCGCTCGTCTGGAAAAGCAGAGGCGATGAAGAAGCAGGCCAAAGATTCCGGCGGCAAGGTCGAGCCCGATTGATCGGGACAATAGAAAAGCCCCCTGTCGGCATTTGCAGCCGGCAGGGGGTCGTTTATTCGTCATTTTGCTCGAACAACAGTGCGATCAGCTCGCCGTAGAGCTTTTCCGGCTCTTTCTGGAAGCGTTTGGCAAGCGCTTTTGCCTTTTTTTTGTCCGGGACGTTGAGCTCCATGCGCCACAGCGGCGCGCCCGCGTCGTCGTTGAAGCTGAGCAGTACGTCAAACGCATCGCCGCGCGGCGTGACCGACGACTGCACCTGCTTTTGCCGCTTGATCCGCTGATTGTATTCCTCCGTCAGCCTGTCCGCGTTCAACCGCACGGAATAAGGTATTTCATCCACGCAGGCGCGGCCGTTCTGGACGCCCTTTTCGGTGATCGAGTACAGATCGTCCTCCGAGCAGGTCATGTGCTGCGTCTCCACGAGATAGTTCAGGCATTCCGAGAAATCGAAAAACTCGACGGCGGGGTCGCACATCGTCAGCTCCTGCATCGCCTCAAACGGGACGGGCGCGATCAGGCGCTCGGCAATATAGAGGATCAGGTACTTGATCTCCTGTTTGTTTCGGATGAAGCCGACCTGCGCCATGACGTGTCTCCTTTGCATGATTTCGGTACTTGAGACAGTATAGCGCATGATTTCTTTTTTGTACAGCCCCATTTCCGCACCAACAGCGCGCAGGGGCATACACTGAACTGAAAGGCCACCTTTCAAATAAGTACTTAAATGGAGGTATCTATATGGCTGAAAAAGTCATCGCCGGGCCGATCAGCAACGCAAACGGCGTCCGCGAGGCCGTCTGCATCCATACCAAAAAGATCTTCTCGTCCTGCCGGGATAAGGACTGCATCGAGGATCTTCGCTTCTATCCCACGCAGTCGGCACAGGAGGTCCTCGCGTCCGCGCAGGGCATCCGCAGCGGCAGCGCGCAGCTGCTCTACACCTTCGTCGACGTCGAGCCGGTCAACTTCAACCGCGGCTACTACACCGTCGACATGCGCTTCTATTACAAGATCACGCTGCAGGCGCTCAGCGGCAGCACGCGCTACACCGAGGTCGAAGGCCTTGCCACGTTCGGCAAGCGTGTGATCCTCTGCGGCGGGGAAAGCGGCCCCAAGATCTTCTCGTCCGAGCCGGTCGCCGACGAGCTAGACGTCCAGCTCGACCTGACCGCCGACCTGCCCACGGCGTACGTCGAGGTCATCGACCCGCTGCTGCTCAGCGCAAGCTTTGTCGACAACTGCCACTATGTCCCCGGCGTTCTTACCGGCGTGCCCGAGGGCATTCTCGCGGCGTTCAGCGAGCCGCTGATCCTCGACGAAGCACAGAGCCGCCGCGTCTGCGTTTCGCTCGGGCAGTTCTCCATCGTCCGGCTCGAGCGCGACACGCAGCTCCTCATTCCCGTGTTCGACTACTGCATTCCGACCGAGGAGTGCACGGTCGCCGGCATCGGCAGCAGCGAGGACCCGTGCTCGATCTTTGCGGACGTCGATTTCCCGGTCGACTCGTTCTTCCCGACGAGCGCCGTCTGCGATCTGGACGGAAGCAGCGGCGGGAGCTCCGGCGGAAGCTGCGGCTGCAACCGCTGAACGATCGGCAGGGAAGAAGCGGTCGGCGTTTGCCGGCCGCTTTTTACGCAAAAAAACGGACAATCCTATTGCAATTTGGCAGGAATTGGATATAATGATAATAAGTATAAGTATTCATATTTGAAGAAGGGAGGAAGCGGCTCTATGACGTTCCATGCCGTCGACCATGTCAGAATCAACGACGCCTGGCAGCAATTCCAAAGTGCAGATGCGGCAGGACGCAGCGCGCGTGCCGCTTCCGTTTCTGCGCCAGAAGGGGAGCGCGAAGCGCCTGCCGCCGCTTCCGCCACTGCCTCTGCGCCGGCTTCCAAGGCGTTCAAGCCGGCCGCTGAGATGCCCTATGTTCCGAAGGGCTACGGTCCGGAGGACCTCGCGGCGCGTACGCGCGCGGAATATCCCGGACTCGGCTCCGGGATTGACCCCGAGGACGAATGGGTGAAGCGGCTCGGCTCTCCGTTCGGTGAGGAGGAGGCGGAATTCCGGCTTCCCGGCGAAGAGGAAGCGGACAGCGAAAAGCTCGACGTGCCCGGCGTAAAGGACAAGAAATCCCCTGCCGACGTGATGAACGAAAGCAAGTGCGAGACCTGCGCGAAGCGCAAGTATCAGGACGGCTCGGACGACCCGGGCGTATCGTTCAAATTTGCCACCAAGGTCGACCCCAAGGCCGCGCAGGCAAAAGTCCGCGGACACGAGATGGAGCATGTGGTCCGCGAGCGCGCAAAGGCGAAGATGGAGGGCCGGAAGGTCGTCAGCCAGTCGGTGACGTACCATACCGGCATCTGCCCGGAATGCGGAAAGTTTTATATCGCCGGCGGCACGACCCGCACCGTCACCGCTGCGGACAATACGAAGGACTTTCTCAAAAAGCAGCAGGAAGAGGCGTCCGGCAACGATGATTTCGATATTTCCGCTTGACGTTCGCTTTGCAGAAAGGGCGCAATGCCGCGCCCTTTCTTTCTGCGCTTCCCATTCGGTTGAAATAAATCTTATTGACACCAATCTCAAAGCCGTATAGAATATGCGGTGTTATGGAGAATGCTATGGAGCCAAATGAAACAGACGCGATCCTGCAATTGCGTGACGTAAAAAAGAGCTTCGACGGCGTCGAGGTTCTCAAGGGGATCAGCCTTTGCGTCCGAAAGGGCGATTTTGTGACGCTGCTCGGTTCGTCCGGCTGCGGAAAAACGACGCTTCTTCGCATCATTGCGGGGTTGACGGAGCCGGACGGCGGGCAGGTTCTTCTGGAAGGGCACGACGTGCTCGGGCAGCCGCCGGAAAAGCGTGACGTCAACACGATCTTCCAGAATTACGCGCTCTTTCCGCATATGACGGTCTATCAGAATGTCGCCTACGCGCTCAAGATCCGCGGCGTCGGCAAGCCGGAGCTTGACCGCCGCGTCCGGGAGATGCTGTCGCTTGTGCAGATGGAGGGCAGCGAGAGGAAAACGCCCGCGCAGCTCAGCGGCGGGCAGCGCCAGCGCATCGCGATCGCGCGCGCGCTGATCAACGAGCCAAAGGTATTGCTGCTCGACGAGCCGCTCGGCGCGCTTGATCTGCAGCTGCGCCGCCAGATGCAGCACGAGCTGAAAAAGCTGCAAAAGCAGCTCGGAACGACCTTCATCTATGTCACCCACGACCAGGAAGAGGCAATCAACATGTCCGACCGCATCGTGCTGCTGCACGATGGCGGGATCGAACAGCAGGGGACGCCGAACGAGATCTATGACCATCCGCGAACGAGCTATGCCGCGCGCTTTGTCGGCAGCGCAAACGTGCTGCACGGGACCGCGGAGCATATCGACGGCTCGTCCGTGACGCTTAGAAACGATTGCGGTACGATGCTCTCCCTGACGGACGGCAGCCAAATCCGAAGCGGAGAAAGCCTTTCGCTCGCCGTGCGCGGCGAAAACATCGAAATATCCCGGGAGAAACCGGCAGGCGCGAGCATCTGCGGCGTCGTGGAGGCGAACAGCTACGCCGGCGGCATGCTGCGCATCCCTGTGCGTCTGTGCGACGGTACGGAGGTCATCATCACGCGGCAGGGCATCCATTTTGATTTTTCCGCCGGCGAGACGGTACATCTCAGCTGGCCCGCGGAAGCTGCGGTTCTGGTCGACCGGGAAGAGGTGCGCTCATGAACGCGCTCAAGGGTGCCGGCCGTTGGTGGCTTTGCATCGCGCCGATGTATCTTTTCACGCTTGTCTTTGTTCTGGGGCCTGTTTTGTACATGGTTGCGGTCAGCTTTGCGCAGAACGAGGCAGGAACCGGCTTTCGCTGGGCGTTCACGCTGGAGAATTTCTCCAAGATGCGCGATCCGATCTATCTGCAATGCTTCCGTGAGTCGTTTCAGCTTGCCCTTTCGACAACCGTGCTCAACGCGCTGATCGGCTACCCGTTCGGCTACTTTATGGGACGGCTGAGCGCGAAAGGGAAGCGGATCATGATGTTCCTTATCATGGTTCCGTTCTGGACAAGCTCGCTGATCCGCCTTTACGGCTGGCTTATCCTTTTGCAGGCGAAGGGCGCCGTAAACAACCTTCTGCTTGCGCTGGGGATCATTGACGCGCCGCTCAAAATCCTTTATACTTACCCTGCGGTGCTCATCGGCATGGTCTATGGACTGCTCCCGTTTATGATCCTGGCAGTCTATACGAGCGTGGAAAAGATGGACTGGACGCTCGTGGAAGCGTCGCGCGATCTTGGCGCCTCGCGTGCAAAGGCGTTTTTCACCGTCACGCTGCCGATGACGCTTCCGGGGCTGATGAGCGGCGTGATATTGACGTTCGTTCCGTCGATGGGGCTGTTCTTTATCGCGGACCTGCTCGGCGGCAACAAAATCGTGCTCGTCGGCAGCCTCATTCAGGACCAGATGACCCGCGGCAGCAACCAGCCCTTTGCCGCTGCGCTGGCGCTGGTGCTGGCGGCGATGACGACGCTGATGCTCTGGGGCTATCGCAAGCTGACCGGCACAAGTGAATTGGAGGGGATGCTCTGATGAAGAACAAACGCTTCTCCTTCCCGGCATTCTATCTGGCGGTCGTTACGCTTGTCACGTATCTGCCCATCGCGGTCGTCGTCCTCTTTTCGTTTAACGATTCCAAGCTTTCCGTTGCGTGGAAGGGCTTCAGCCTTCGGTGGTATGAATCGCTTTTCCGTGACGCGGCGCTTATGGAGGCGCTGCGCAACAGCCTGCTCCTCGGGCTTGTCAGCTGCGCGTTTGCGGCGGTCATCGGCACGCTCGGCGCCATCGGCATGGCTCGGGTACACTACCGGAGCAAGGCTATGATGGAATATCTCTCCACCATGCCGATCATGCTGCCGGAGATCATTCTCGGCATGGTGTTTATGGCGTTCTTTTCGCTGCTGCGCCTGCCGTTTGGGTGGCTGACGCTGATCATCGCGCACACCTCGTTCTGCATTCCCTATGTCTATCTGATGGTCAAGGCGCGTCTGGTCGGCATCGACAAGTCGATTGAAGAGGCGGCGCGGGACCTCGGCGCTTCTCCCGTGCGCGCGTTTTTCGACATCACGCTGCCGCTGATCCTGCCCGCCGTCGCCTCTGGATGTATCCTGTCGTTCGCCATGAGCTTCGACGACGTGGTCATCAGCATCTTTGTCAACGGACCCACGCTCTCGACGCTGCCCATCAAGGTCTATACGCAGATCCGCACCGGCGTTACGCCGGAGATCAACGCGCTGTGTACGATCATTCTCGTATCCGTCATCGCGATCCTGCTGCTCTCGTCCGCGCTGCGGCGAAAGGGCAGGGTGGAAGACTAACAACAAACAAAGGAGAAACACGATGAAGAAAAAGCTCTTGGCGCTGCTGTGCGCCGCAATGCTGCTGCTGAGCCTCACCGGCTGCGCGGGCAGCGGAAAGACGTCCAACGACGAGCTGGTGCTCTATACCTGGGAAGAAATGTTCCCGCAGGAGGTGCTCGACGGCTTTACCAAAAAGACCGGCGTTAAGATCATCTATTCCAACTTCGATTATGACGAAACCATGCTCGAAAAGCTGACGCAGGCCAAGGGCGGCGACTATGACGTCGTCATCGCCGACGACTACATCATCGAGCAGGCGATCAGCGCCGGGCTTGTCAGCGAGATCGACAAGAGCGTCGTCACCAACTTCTCCAACATCAATCCCCGCTATCAGGGCCAGTTCTACGATCCCGAGGACAAGTATACGGTGCCCTACGGCTGCGGTATCCCGCTGATCGTGTACGACCCCGCGGCGGTCGATTTTGAGATCAAGGGCTACAACGACCTCTGGAACCCGGCGCTCAAGGATTCGGTCGCCATCACCGCGAACTATCGCGTCATCAACGGCATTACGCTTCTCTCAATGGGCAAGAGCATGAACGAGGAGGACCTTGACGTTATCGCGCAGGCGGGCGAAAAGCTGCTTGCTCTCGCGCCGAATATCCGCCTCATTCAGGACGACAACACGCAGAACGCCCTGCTCAACGGCGAAGCGGCCGCCGCGTTCCTCTACACCTCGCAGGTGACGCAGGTCATGGCGGAAAATCCCAATCTCAAGGTCGTCTATCCCGAGGAAGGCCTGGGCTTCGGCATCATGGCGGCGTTTATTCCCTCCAACGCGCCCAACAAGCAGGCGGCAAACGAATTCCTCCGCTATCTGCTTGAGCCGGAGATCAGCAAGGCGTGCATGGAGTACATCGGCTACGTCAACACCACCGGCGCGGCGGACAGCATCGTCAATCCCATGCTGGTCGCGCCCGAGTCCGCCGGCAGCGGCGAGTTCATCATGAACGTCTCCGAGGAGGCGAACGACGCCTACAACCGCAACTGGACCGCGTTCAAGGCGGCGTGCGGACAGTAAAATAAGCGCAGAGAAAGGGTCCCGGGAAATCCGGGACCCTTTCCTTATCTTCACTTGTCGAAGCTGGGATTGACGTAGTAGACGTTCTTTTCGTTCATCTTCTCCTTGGCGAGTCTGAGGCCCTCGCCAAAGCGCTGGAAGTGAACGACCTCGCGCGCCCGCAGGAATTTGATGACGTCGTTGACGTCGGGGTCGTCGGAAAGGCGCAGGATGTTGTCGTAGGTCACGCGCGCCTTCTGCTCTGCGGCAAGGTCCTCGGTGAGGTCCGCGATCAGGTCTCCCTTGACCGCCATGCTCGCGGCGCTCCACGGGAAGCCGGACGCCGCCGTGGGGTAGACGCCCGAGGTGCGGTCGACGAAGTAGGTATCAAAGCCCGCGGTCTTGATCTGCTCGTCGCTCAGGTTCCTCGTGAGCTGATGAACGATGGTGCCGACCATCTCGAGGTGTCCGAGCTCCTCTGTGCCGATGTCGGTCAGAAGGCCCTTGAGCTCAGGGTAGGGCATGGAAAAGCGCTGGCTCAGGTAGCGCATCGACGCGCCGAGCTCGCCGTCGGGGCCGCCGTACTGCGAAATGATGACCGCCGCCAGCTTCGGATTGGGCGTCGCGATCTTGACGGGGTATTGCAGCTTTTTCTCATAGACAAACATCAGTTTTTCCCTCCCATATCCCAAGGCCACGGATCATCGAGCCATTTGAAGCTTCCGGGCGTGATGCCGGTCTGCATCAGCGGGCCGTACTGCGCCTCGTACTTTTCCCGGCCCTGTCTGCCGAGGCGGATATAGGACCAGTAGAGCTCAAGGACTTCGCTGTCGTCCGGGTGCGTTGTGAGGTACAGCCCCAGCTCGTCGATGGCGAAATCCAGCGCCATCAGCTCGCTGAGCATCGTGTTTTCCGCGGGAAAGCGGGAGCGGATCTCCTTATGAAACGGCAGGTTCAGCCCAGGAAACAGCGTTCCCGCCTGCATAGCGTCATTCTGCGAATAACGCGGGGGGTTGTTTTCCTGCATCGGTATATAGGGAAATGCCATCGGCGCGCAAGCGCCGGGCAGAGAACCGGACATCGTGCCGCAGCGGTTTTCGTTCATCACGGCGCTTGCAGTCCCGTTTTCCGCCGGGGTCGTGCTTGCGCCTGTCATCGGCTTGCCAGTCGAATTGTTGGCAGCTTCCACGAAAGAATTCCTCCTTCAAGAATCTCTTGAGCCTTTGCTCAGTTCATTCTATGCCGGGCGCAAAAAAAGGGAACGGGGCTTTTCTTTTCTCCCGTTTCCTGCTATAATCCGTATGTCGGACAAAATTCCACGCATAGACTCTTATCCGGGGGTGGGATTTTGTTTTTTACGGTAAAACGGCATACGCTGCTCTTGTTTGGACTTGCGCTGATTTTTTCTCTGGGGCTGGCGCTCTGCCTGTCGTATCCGGACGCCGCGCCTGCCTTTCGCGCCGCCGATACGAAGCCTGTCTATGTTCTGGACGCCGGGCACGGCGGGGAGGACGGCGGTGCCGTGTCCAAATCAGGCGTCAAGGAGAGCGGCATCAACCTTGCAATAACACACGATTTGAATGAGTTATTGCAATTTCTGGGGGAGGATACGGTCCTAACGCGCTCGGATGACGTGTCGATCCACTCGAACGGCGCGGAAACGCTGCATCAGAAGAAGGTCTCCGACCTCAAAAACCGCGTCGCGCTCGTCAATGCTACGCCCGGCGCGATCCTCGTGAGCATCCATCAAAACAGCCTGCCGCAGGTGCCGAGCGTCCACGGCGCGCAGGTGTTCTACGGCAAAGCGGCGCAGGGTGAAGCGCTCGCGCTTTCCGTACAGTCGGTTTTGAACCAAAGCATCAATATCGGCAACGAAAAGCACGAAAAACAGATCGATCCAACGATTTATTTGATGAAAAATGTCACCTGTCCTGCCATTTTGGTCGAATGCGGTTTTCTGTCCAACAACGCCGAAACAGAGAAACTGCAGGACCCTGCCTATCAGAAAAAAATTGCCGCTTCCATTGCGGCAGGCCTTTTGAACTGCAAGGATACAGAGAGGGAAGTGCCATGAAAGCCAAAACGAGCGTTTTTTACTGCACCGAATGCGGAAACGAAACATCCAAATGGGCGGGGCGTTGCCCTGCCTGCGGCGCGTGGAATACGATCGTGGAGCAGGCGGCTCCCAAGTCCGCGCCGGCGGCGAAGGGGAGAGGCGGCATGCTGCCGCGCGCAAAGGCACATCCCATCGGAGATCTGAGTGTGGAGGAGGAGCTGCGCTTTCCGACCGGCATGGGAGAACTGGACCGCGTGCTCGGCGGCGGCGCGGTCAAGGGTTCTCTGGTGCTGGTCGGTGGCGCGCCGGGCATCGGCAAGTCCACGCTGATGCTCCAGATCTGCTCCCAGCTCTGCGTCGCCAACAAGGTGCTGTATGTATCGGGCGAGGAATCGCCGCACCAGCTCAAGATGCGCGCCGAGCGCCTCAAGGTCACGAGCGGGAATCTGTACGTCCTCTCCGAGACCCGTTTGGGAGATGTGATGGAATCCGTGCGGGAGGAGCAGCCGGACGTTCTGATCGTCGACTCGATCCAGACGCTCTACGACGAGGAGCTTGACTCGCCGGCGGGCAGCGTCGGCCAGGTGAAGGGCTGCACGATGGCGCTGATGCAGCTTGCCAAAGGGCAGGGGATCACCGTCTTCATCATCGGCCACGTCAACAAGGAGGGCTCGATCGCGGGGCCAAAGGTTCTGGAGCACATGGTCGACTGCGTGCTGTACTTTGAAGGCGACCAGCACATGACCTATCGCATCCTGCGCGCGGCGAAGAACCGCTTTGGCGCAACGAACGAGATCGGCGTCTTTGAGATGCAGAGCGAAGGGCTGGTTGAGGTCCCGAACCCGTCCGAGCTGCTCCTGTCGGGGCGCCCGATCGACGCGCCCGGCACCTGCGTGACCTGTGTGATGGAGGGGGCGCGTCCGGTGCTCGCCGAGGTACAGGCGCTTCTTGCGCCGGCTTCGCAAAATGTGCCGCGCCGTACCAGCAACGGTTTCGATTACAACCGCGCCGCCATGCTGATGGCGGTTCTGGAAAAGCGCGGCGCGCTCAAGCTCTCGTCCTGCGACGCGTTTTTGAACGTGATCGGCGGGCTGACGCTGGACGAACCCGCCGCAGACCTCGCGGCGATTCTGGCGCTCGCGTCGAGCTATCTGGACAAGCCCATCGGTTCGCGCGTCGCCGCGATCGGAGAGGTCGGCCTGACCGGCGAAGTCCGCAGCGTCAGCCACCTGGGTCAACGCTTGAGCGAGGTACAGCGTCTCGGCTTTGAAAGCTGCATCATTCCAAAACGCCGCGCCGATCATCCGGAGGAAATCCAAGGTCTGAAACTGATTCCGGTATCGAATATCGCCGATGCGCTCCGTGAAATTGCGCACTCCTGAGCACGCTGTTGCGCGGCACATAATGCAGGCAGCCATTGTCGTTGCTGCCGTTTGCCGCGCTGACGGCGCCGGCGTAGTTTAAGTCGCAAAGCCCGTCCTTTTGATAGCGGCAGTTGGCGCTGCATGGGATATAGCTCATTGTGATCGCTCCTTTCAGATGCGGTTAGTTTTGACCGAAAGACCGCAAATTATTGACTTCGGAACGGGAAGAGGCAAAAAGAAATCGATACTTGATTGAACAAAATATATGAAAGTTTTGTTCAATCGCAACGGGAAACAAACTCATATAGTTATCAAGAAATAATCCGAGAAGTAGGCGATAAGCCGACTTCTCGGATTCCTTTTTCTTGCGTTCAACAAAAAAATGAAAGAAAGAGGTACAAAAAATGGAAATCAAGGTCATTGGCAAGCGTACGGGTATCAGCAAGAAAAGCGGCAAGGAATACTTGCAGGTCGGCTATCTGGCTCCCGCCGTCAACGGCGTGGGCGAGTTCGGCGATTCGCTGTTCCTCGACCCCTCGGAATACAAGTACGAGGAGATCGCCATCGGCAAGAAGTACAACGCCGAGTTCAATCGGCAGGGCTTCCTCCAGAGTTTCAAGCCGCTGTAAAGGCGGTGCGCTATGGTAAGCATGGAAGAACGGGAAAGCGCGTCGTATAAGGAGAAGTACATCTTCCTGCACCTTTACGACCGTATCACCGCCGCGCAGGAAAGCCTTGCTTTTGAAGCAAAGGAAAAGGAAATCCAGTCTGCATTGACAGACGCAATCCCTTGCAGTGTAGCACAGCCCTTGGAGAGGGGCTATAAAAACTACTACTTCATAATACAAGGAGAAAAACAACATGAAACAGTTCCTCACCAACCTTTTCGCAAAGGTCAAGGGCTTTGCGAAGCAGAACCGCGCCGCCGTCATGGCGGCCGTGATGACGGGCGTGATGTGCGGCGCTTGCTTCGCTGACGATGGCACGGCTCACGCCACCACACAGCTTTCGAGCATCGTCACGACCGATATGCTGTCCGGCGTTCTCAATGAGATTGTCGGTCTGCTTCCGGTCATTCTTCCGGTGATGATTGGCTTCATCGCTCTGCGCAAGGGTATCAGCTTCGTGCTGAATATGCTTCACAGCGCGTAAAGCCAGCGCCCGCAAAAAGACGGGGTCGGGGATAAACCCCGATCCCGTCTTTTTCATTCTCCAAGGTGTCTGCGTCTCATAAGCTCGTCAGCGTCCTTGTTCAACTGCTCTAGGCGCTGTTTCTCGGCTTTTTTCTTCTTGATTAGATTATATACCCCAAGCCAAGCAAGCCCGTAAAGTATCCCCGTCAATGGGCTACTTAACAATGTGATGGGAAAGAATATTACTGAAATACCGATAAGCACGTATTTGATTACTTTAGCTATCGTGTCCATAAAATTCTCCTTTTCGGTGGTGAAATTATGAAAAACTGCAAAAGAATTATACCATGTTTTCTAATTCTTGCAACCCTGTTTTCTTGTGTTGCCGTTCCTGTTCATGCGGAAGAATATGTAAGCCCAAATGATTTTTACTCATGGATTGCGTCTAGGGGTGCTGCTGGACAAATTATAAGTCAAGTGTTTGGTCCCGGCTGTAGTGCTAACTCTGATGGTAGACATCACGCAAAAAGCTATGTATGGGACGCTGTAGCGGGTCATTATCTCTGTACATGTGACGCTTGCGGAGAAACTTTCATAGCTACAAAAAGTGAATTGTCGGATTCCTACCAACAGCAAGTTAACGATATGCCGTTCAGTGGCATAGACAGTGAGGGCGGGTTCTTGTGGTATCCAACATGTAATGATATAGATTATGAAAAACAACATTATATATACGCCGATGGTTGGAATTTTGATTCCTTGCCTTATGAAAAGGATAGTTCGCGTGGAACATGGCATGTGTCCTTTTCTGATTCCGGTAATGGCATTAGTTATTGTTGTTATCCTCTTGTTTCGAATTACAGCATTTATGCCGGAACTCCGCATTGTGGAATTTGTTTCTGGTTAAAAGTCCCCGTATCTGGGATTTATAATGTGATTGGCTCTACTATGGTCAACGCTACCGAGGTGAACGAAGTTGGTCAATCATTTCATTGGTCTGTTGATTGGAGTAAATCGGGTTGTGGTTATTGCCCTGTGTCAAAGTCTTTAGAATTTCGCACATATGCTAGTAAAAATCTAGATGGGTCGATAGATGATAGTAATTGGGTTACTTCTAAAGGTATTGTTTATTTTCCTGTTTTTTCTGTTGTTCCCGATTCCGCTCCCTCTGGCGATACCTACTCCGTCGATTCTCGTCCCGCAACCATCAATGGCAACCTCAA
Organism: Oscillospiraceae bacterium; assembly: GCA_015068465.1. Classification (GTDB taxonomy): domain Bacteria; phylum Bacillota; class Clostridia; order Oscillospirales; family Oscillospiraceae; genus Hominicoprocola. The sequence continues at coordinate 12,869 of SVKM01000052.1, forward strand.
CTTCTACGATATCGACGGCACGTTAAAGCTTGCCCCCGATATCCATATCGTCAACGAAACGAACAAGACGGTATACAACCCCGTCACAAACGAAACGTATGATATGAGCGGTTGGCAGTATGACTATTCAACGCGCTCTTATAACATCACAACCAATGAGGGCGATACTGTCAATGTAACTTACGGTGATGAAAACATCACGATACAAAAGGGCGGCGAAACCTACAACCTGTATTATACGATCAACAATAACGGCGGCGGCGCTTGTCAGCATGAATATGTAGTCAGCCGCGAGAACCCGCCTACCTGTACCTCGTTCGGCACCCGTATCTACACTTGTACCAAGTGTAACGATACATATTCCGAAGTAGTTCCCGCCCTCGGTCACGATTGGCAGTTTGTCGAGACGGTGAAAGCGGTAACAGACGAAAGAGGCGTTGAAACAACGCCCGCTTACGATCTGTATCGCTGTTCCCGATGCAATGAAGAAATCAAAGTCGGGGTAGGGGAAAAGCCCTCTGACGAAAAGCCCGAAACCCCCGCCGATGCG
>SVKM01000053.1:0-6527 GCA_015068465.1 Oscillospiraceae bacterium
TTGGTATCTGTATACCGAGGGCAGCAACAACCTTGAGGTGTTCGCGCTCCTTCCCGCAGCTTCGCAAGCAGCCGCGAAGAGCGCCAGCATGTCGGGCTACGACGGATTTGAATCCAGCGGGCAGTGGTACAGTGTCGCCGGATTGTGGACGGTCAGCCCGAATACGGACCTCATGGACAAAGGTAACGGAGAACGGGCGCTGATGACCCCGCTGTATTGTGGCAGCACACCAACACAGGGCACGACCCTTTATCTTGCTCTCTTTGATTATGATAACGGCAACGCCCTCTCCAACCTCGTGCCCGTCACCGTACCCGGTACGGGCGGCACGGCAAACGGCGTCGGCAAGGCAACCCTCGCCATCACCACCTCGTCCTTCCCCGACGCCACCGTGGGCAAGAGCTACGGCCCCATCACCCTCGGCGGCACGGCGGCGAACGGCGGCACGCTGAGCTGGTCGGTCTCGTCCGGCTCCCTGCCCGCCGGACTGATCCTGTCCAACGGCACGATCTCCGGCACGCCCACCACGGCGGGGGAGTCCAGCTTTGAGCTGACTCTGACCGAGGCGGGCGGCGGCACGGTCAAAAAAGCCTTCACCATCAAGGTGAGCAACGCCGCGCCGAAAATCAACATCACCTCGCCCCTGAAAGAAGCAGTCAAGGGTATTCCTTACACCGTGCCGCTTCAGGGCGCGGCGTCGGGCGGCGGCAGCCTGTCGTGGTCGCTGAAGGACGGTTCCTCCCTGCCGACGGGTCTGGACCTTACGTCCAATAACGACGGGACCGCCACCATTTCCGGCACGCCCACGGCGGACGCGGGCAGCTACACCTTCACCGTCGTGCTGACGGAGGATGGCGTCGCCGATACTGTCACGAAAGCCCTCACCCTCAGTGTGCGGGAGCCTAAGTCCTACAAAGCCACTTTCACCCTGAACGGCGGCGTGGGTACAGTTAACGACATAACCGTCACCGAGGACGGGACGGCGAATTGGAACAAATTCACCCTGCCTGCCGCGCCCGACCGGACGGGCTACGTGTTCAACGGCTGGCGGCGGAGCTACACCAATTATGACGCCGGCGCGGAGTTCACCGTGGCCGACAGCATGTTCAACAGCACAGGCTCCGCCTCTCTCAGCTTCGTCGCGCAGTGGAAGGACCCCGACCCCGTGACCGCGACCTATACCGGCCAGATCGTCGGCAGCTACGAGCTGCGGGGTAAGCTGTCGGACGGCGACAGCTACGTCTACCTCGGCTGGGGCTGCGCCGACACGCCGGCCACGTCGGTCAGCCTCGATATCCCGTGGTCCTATCTGCGGAGCTATGACTTCGCGTCCATCGGCCTCTGGGCGTATGTGGACGGGAGCTATCAGGAGATCGCCACATATACCAACGAGCCGACCGCCAGCGTAACGCTGACGTCGATGCTGAGCGGCCTGACCGTCGTCACGGACGTGGCAGCCGTCGGCACGAACAACGCGGCCCTGACGCGCAATACGGACTTCACTGTCAGCTATCTGTACTGGAGCAGCGACAGCGGCAGCCGCTATCTGTATCTGCCCTTCATGACGACGCAGACCACCGGCTTTACCGCTTACGTCAGAGGCGTCATCTCCTCCGAATACTACGCCAAATATCAATGGAACAAATCGTATCCCGCCGCCATCAGCGGCAGTACCGCCACCGTGACGCTGGATGCCATGCCGACGGGCGTCATTGTCAGCGGTAAGGTGACATACGGCACAGGTGACGATGCAAAGGCGCTCTCCGGCGTGCAGGTGCAGTTCTCGCAGTACGCGTACAACCAGAGCCTGAACTTCACCGCCACCACCGGCGCGGACGGCGCGTACACGGTCACGGGCCTGATTCCGAATTACAGCGCGAACTGGTCCGTGCTCTCCGGCGGCCAGCGGCTGGAAAGCGGCACCATCTATTCCGGCGATCTGAAAACCGGTGAAAGTACAACGCAGAACATCGTTGTCAACACCGCCGTTGCGGTGCTGAACGTAAGTCTGGACCTGTCGGACAGCACCCTGTCGACCTACGCGCAGCGCAGCGCGGTGACGAACGCGCTGTGGAGAGGCAAGATCGCGTTCAAGCAGACCAACAGCAGCGGCGCATCTCTCGGGACCGACTCTCTGCAACTGGACGACAGCAGCACTCATTACATCCACAACGTCGCCGCGACCGACACCGTCTACTACGAGATCACCGGCAGCGGTGTCGAGACAACGCCCGGCAGCTTCACGCTGTCGAACGGCGTCTACAGCGGCGGAGATACGATCAAGGTGAAGCCCAACCCCGGCGTCGTGGTGACGGTGACCTCCCCGACCTACTGCAAGTATGCGCTGGCGTGGTTCAACAGCGGCGGGAGCTTTGTGGGCGCGTCCGACGCCCTCTATTTCAGCAGCAGCGGCAGAACCATGTTCGCCGCCGCCCCCAACGGAGCCGCCGGGGCCTACACCGTGGCGCTGGTGCCCTATACCGCCGTAGGGGCGATCGACAGCGCGAACAACAACGCCGTCATCCATACATGGAGCGTGACACTGAACGAGAACGAGATCAAGGCGCTTGCCGACTTTACCGTGAGCCGGGCGGCGTCCGAGGACGCCGCCTACGCCACCAAGCCCAACTCCACCCTGACGGCGGAAAAGGACAGCTTTGCCACGACGGGCGACCTGATTCGTTTCACCGGCTCCATCGGTCTGGACTCCGGTCTGACGAACGGCAAGCTGAACTACCTGAAGATCAACGTGAAGAACGAGACCGACAACATCAGTTACAGCAACACCGCGCCCGTCCAGTATGTGGTGCTCGGAGGGAAGCTGTACAGCGTGAGCGACTTCACTATGTCCAGCACGGGCTACTACTATAAGGCCGGTCTCAGCATCGACCTGCCCTGCGAGTACACGATCTACTGTAAGCCCGGCGATGAGGACTGGGATATGCAACTCAGCATGTACGCCAACGTCAGCTATTCCGGCGGCAGCGGCAGCGATCAGCTCATCGGCTCAGCGACAGTGAAGAAGCCCGGCGCGTCCATCACCACGCTGTCCACCTACGTCTGCTCCAATACGATCGCCGTCAAGGGTACCGCCGCGGCGAACGGGACCGTCGATATCTACGACGGAGAGACCCTGATCGGCTCCGCCACCGCCAGCAAAAAGGGCGTGTGGGAGACGCGGGTCACGCTGGCGAACACCGACAGCGCGTATACCACCACCCACGTCCTGACCTCCCGCACCGCCACCGGCGCACGCTCCGACGATCTGTACGTCTTCCACGACCCGAACGGCCCCGAGCTGACGAGCTTCCGCATGGCGTGGAGCCGGAACCCGAGCGGCATCGATGTGGGCGACAGCTACGTCTACGCCGGCGGCATGAGCAACCTGACCTTCAAGGCGACGTTCAAGAACCCCGCCAAGCTTTACGAAACGTGTTACGGCGGGAAGAACGAGAAAGCCAAGGTGGTCTTCAAGTACTGGCTGACCAATGGCACGATCGGGACCCTCACCGCCACGGAGAGCAACGGTATCTTCACCGCCACACTGCCTGACACCATCTATTCCTCTGTCGCCAGAGCCGAGGCGCTCTACGACCCGATTTTGAACGAGAAGTCCGCCAATATAAGCGACGTGGTTTATACCGACGGCAGAAGCCTTTCGGGCGTTGTCATGGACGAAGGAACGTACGCATGGAGCACCGGCGAGCTGGCGTCGCTGGGGAGCGTAGATGCGGGTACCATTACGAAAACCTTTAATCATACCACGGCAGATAGCTTTACCATCACCTTTGGCGCTGACGGCAAGGTGGTGACAACCGGCGCTGATGGTTTGAACGCCCTGCTAATCCCCAAGGACAGTGAAACCATAACCGAGCAGGATAAGACGGATGTGGCCACCGCCCTCAACGACTACGCAGCGTTCCAGAAGGACAATTTCGGCATGGTGCCGCAGTCCTACAGCGTGGAATACAACGACGTCTCCACGGTTCAGTGGCTGCGTGACAGCGCGAGCACATGGATCGCAGCGGACAAGGGGACGGGCAACGATGCGATTCCCTTCGCCATGTATTCCCGGACCCTCACTCTGCGCACCGCAGCAGGCTATGACGCGGAGCTGACGAAGTTGAACGCGCTGGATACGGACTATCACTATGCGCTGAATAGCACAGGCGGCACCGTCACCGGCGAGGAATTCATTTTCACCGACGCGACGTTCGGCGACTATGAGCTGGTGGACGGCACCGGCACCTTCATCGCCGTGGTGACTGCCTACAAGGACACGGTCAACAACGTCTACGAGGTGGACACCGAGCTGATCCTGATGAGCAATTTCACAAGTTACGGATCGGTGATCCCCTCCTCGTTGGCTTACGCGCAGACGCCGGACGGCAAGCTGACGGCCCGTGCCCGACTCCTGCTGGCGGATCCGGCACCGGGCAGCCCTGCGGACAACCAGTCCTCCACCTCCGTGTCCGTGGCGGATGGCGCCAGCTATGCCGGCTACGCCACAACCGGCGTTAAGAGTGCCACCAAGACGCTCTCCAAGGGCAAGCTGGTCAACACGCTGTTCAAGACCGGCAATACAGCAGAAAAGATCACGACCGGCTTGACCAAAGCCACCTCCGTTCTTAGCAAAGTGGGCACTGGAATCGATGTGCTCTCGCTGGGCCTCGACACCTATAACTACGTGAAGTACCGCTCGGAGTCCCCCGAAAACGCCCAGAAGATGCATGACCAGGTGGAACAGATCGCCAACTCCAACGAGTTTAAGCTGGTAATGGAGAAACTCCTGAACAATCCGCAGGGCTATACCGAAATGTGGTGCAATCAGTGGCGTAAAGACGAGGACGGGAATGTGGTAAGTCGTGGCGGGGACAGCGTTACCATCCCGACGGTGCTGGACCGCCTGTACACGATGATGTCGAGCGCCCAGTACTGGGCCGGCGACGATCTGCAGCGTTCCACCGCAGCCGACGTGGGCATGGCGATCAAGGCCGGTTCCACGGGCGTGGGGATTGGTGGTGCTTTTATCCCCGGCGTGGGCTGGGTGGTGTCGGGAGCGGCCGGCGCCGTGAATATCGTCGGCGGCGGCATCTGCGACATGATGTCCGGCAGCCTGGAACAGACCCGGTTGGAAGAGTATAAGAGATTCATGGAGAACTGGCAATACCTCGTCAACTATTATGAGTCCAAATACGGCTTCCCCAAGGGGGACGAGCAGAATTCCTCTGGCGGCGGCACAGGCGGCTCTGGCGGCGACGATACCGGCGGCGCATCCTCCAGCCGCGCGCAGGAGCAGGTGGACAACGCGCTGACCAAAAAGCCACCCATCACCAACAAGGTATCCAACGACCCCGCCGGCATCGTCTTCGAGGGCGTCATCGAGAACCCCGTCGAGGGCGCGACCGTGACGCTGTACTATGCGGCGGGCGAGAGCGGCAACGTGGTGCTGCAAAACGAGAACCTTGATCTCATCAGCCAACTCCTGCAAGCCGACAATGTGGACGACCTGATCCCCAGCGATCCCGTCCAGATCACCGGTGCGGACGGCAGGTACTCCTGGGGCGTGCCCGAGGGCCTTTGGTACGTCACCGCTCAGGTGGGCGGCATGAGCGGAAACTCCAACGCGGACACCGCTGCGACGGTGAGCAAAAGTGTGGGCGCTGCTACGAAGTTTCTGCCCGTGCTGCCCGTCCAGCTGGACGTCAACATCCCGCTGGTGGATGCCGCGGCCCCCGTGGTCACCGGCGTGCAGAACACCACCGATGGCATCTACGTCACGTTCAACAAATACATGAATGAAACCGATGTGCTCAACGCGAGCAATTACAGCGTTTATACCATCGGCACTGATACGCAGGCTGTGACGTTTACTCTGGAGAGTGTGGATCGGGGCCACACGCCGACGAACCTTGCCGGCAGTGGTACAACCTACTCCCGCACCGTGCTGCTAAAGCCCACGTCCGCCCTGCCGGAGGGAACGTCGTTGAGCCTGACGGTAAAGAGCAACGTGAAGAGCTATGCCAATACGCCGATGGGAGCGGACTACACGGACACCAGCAATGTCGCGGAAAAGATACAGCTGGCGAAGCCGTCCGTGAAGGTCAGCAGTACGAGCACAGCCGTGGCCGACAATACAGTCGAGGTCAAGCGCGGTGACGCTCTGATCCTGATATTGCCCGACGGTGCGCCCGCCTCCGCGAAGATCGTCTACCAGATCGACGGCGGGACGGAAACGGCCTACGCCTCGCCCATAGCGGTGAACGGCGACTTTACGCTCAAGGTTTGGTGCGAGGCGCCGGGCTGCACCACGAGCGAGGTCGTAACAATCGTGGTCAAGACTCCCATAACCGGCAACGGTAATAATGGTGGGAACAACAATGGAAGCAACAATGGCAGCAACAGCGGCGGCGCGGTGAGCGCCGACAAGACAAGCGGCGGCGCGGTGAGCGCCGACAAGACAAGCGGCGGCGCGGTGAGCGCCGACAAGACAAGCGGCGGCGCGGTGAGCGCCGACAAGACAAGCG
>SVKM01000053.1:6537-12848 GCA_015068465.1 Oscillospiraceae bacterium
CGCCGACAAGACAAGCGGCGGCGCGGTGAGCGCCGACAAGACAAGCGGCGGCGCGGTGAGCGCCGACAAGACAAGCGCCGGCGAGATCGACACGGTGGCGAAGGTCTCCGGCAACACGGCGATGGCGAGCGTCAGCGAGAAGTCCACGGTGGATGCGCTCAAGGCCTCCAAGGCGGGCGACACCCTGACCGTCAAGGTTGACTCCGGCAAGGCAAGCAACGTCGCGATTTCCCTCCCGAAGAACTCGGTCATGACAGCAGCAAACGCGAAGGTCGACGTCCGCGTCGAGACCGGCGTCGGCACGGTGACACTCAGCGCCGGGACAGTGGCCGCGCTCGCAAACGCGGGAGAGGATGCTGCGATCAACGTGACGAAGAACGCCGACGGCACGACCACGGTGGACGTCACCTCCGGCAGCAAAAGCGTGGATGCAAACGTCAAGGTCGCGATCCCCGCGGCGCAAAGCGGCCAAACGCTGGTTGTGATCAGCGCCGACGGCAGCTCCACACCGATCAGGAAGTCCGTTGTGGAGGACGGCGTCGCCTACGCGCAGTTCCCCGCGGGCGCGACGGTCAAGGTCGTCGACAACACAAAGAGCTTCCGCGACGTGGTCGGTAACGAGTGGTATGCCGGCTCGGTGGAATTTGTGACGAGCCATGAGCTGTTTCAGGGCACGGACAGGGGTTTTGAGCCAAACGCAACCATGAACCGCGCTATGCTGGCAACCGTCCTCTACCGACTGGAAGGTGCCGCGGCCGCGGGCACAAATCCCTTTACTGATGTAGCGGACGAAGCGTGGTACGCCCCCGCGGTGATCTGGGCCAGCGACGCGGGCATCGTTACCGGCACGGGGATGGGCTTTGAGCCGGATAAGCCCGTGTCGCGTGAGCAGATCGCCACAATGCTTTACCGTTACGCAAATCTGCTCGGCATGGATACCGGCTCCAAAGCCTCTTTGGATGCTTTCCGTGATGGCGGCGAAGTCTCTTTGTGGGCAAGCGAAGCAATGCGCTGGGCCGTCAGCGTCAGTCTGTTCCAAGGCGATGACAGCGGTGCGCTGAATCCAGCGAAAAACGCTACCCGCGCGGAGGTCGCAACCATTATCGAGCGCATGATCAAGCTCATTGTGAAGTGAGCAAAGAGAGAAAAAACACCCAACTGAAAACAAAGAGAACCCGTCGGAGCCGGACGCATCACGCGCACCGGCTCCGACGCTTCTTTCAAGAATTCTCCAGCCACTCGTGGAACTCGTCTACAGTGAGCTTTCCCTCTCTGCATTCCTCCACCTTCGCGCGCGCCAACTCGCCCCAGGCATAGAGCGCATCCGTGGTGTACTTCCCGGCCTTCGTGCGCGCAAAGCGCTTCTTGTACTCGCGCCGGTAGTCGTTGAACAGCGTGTCGTCCTTCTTGCTCTTCGTCCACGTCGTGATCGCGCCGACGTCCTTACAGGTGCGCCCGCGCTCGTCGATCACGCGGTCACAATACTCCGCGGTCGAGCGCCTCTGGATCGCAAAATATCTCCCGCAGTTCTTGCAGCGGCGCATCCGCGTCTCCTGACGGATGCACTCGCGCACATGGTAGTCGATCAGATCGTACGCTGACTCCGGATGCAGCACCTCGGCAAAGGTCTCCTCGTCGATCAACTCAAAGCTCATCGGCTGGCGCGCAAACTGAAATGCCTTCTCCCCTCTGTCATGGTAGAACGCCGCCAGCTTTTTCCGTATCGGCTTTTTCTTACCGTCGATGTCCAGCACATTCTCAATGAGGTCGATAAGCTGCGTCTGGATCGTCCGCATGGCTCCCGGAAACGCGCCGATGAACTGCAAGCGCAGAACATCTTCGGTATAATTGCCAAGCAGCTTCGCCTGAGACACGCGCCACGTATAATCCAGACAAAGCTCTTCGAAGTAGACGTGTTTCTCCGCCAGGCTCTCCAGCTCCGCGAAGATGCTGTTGACATACGACTCCTCCTGCGTCAGCGTCAATTGCCACAGATCGTCGCGCAGCTTGCGGAACGACGGTTCGATCTCGTCAACGTCCATGTACAGAAAGGAAAGAAGACTGTCTGGAAAGCGGAGTGTCTTCGTGCCGAAGCTCTTGTCTCCCGCGAGGCTCGTCATCCAGAAATAGCGCTCCTTCCCGTCCAGGACGTAAGCGCCGAAGTCGTAGTTCGTGATTAGCATAAGGTGTCCTCCGAATTAGACTGTTCATAAAAAGTTAATAATATGGGTCTTGACGCATTTGCATGAATCTGTTACCATAAGAATAGACGGATAGCAAGCATCTTATATGAGCAGTCTACGATATGGGGCTGAACTTGTCAAGAGTATTTTTTGCGGGAGCGAGGTGAGAGTAACGGCGCGGGCAGCTGAGATGCGCCGCGGTAAATGTAGAAACTGCGCCCACAATTTCATACCGCCGCAGGAAAGGATACTCCGAACGGGGAAGCGACGCGATGACATGAGCGCGCCAAGCTCGGATGACAACGCCCGAAGGTCAAACAAGGCCAGAGGCAGGAAGAAATACGGACGCGGTAAAGAAAAAACTATGAGATATTAGAAAGGAGTACACATGATCGTAAACGAAGCACTCAACACCCACAGCAACTATTTTGTTCTCCCCAACGCGATCTACAATCTCGGCCTGAGCGCGGGCGCGATAGCGGCCTATGGGTTCCTCTCCAGCTGTGAAAACCGGGCGCGCAGGAGCAAGGATCGCTACACCTGCTATCCGAGCATGGCGACCATCGGCAGGGCCATCGGCCGCAGCCGCAAGACGGTCGAGAATTACATCGGTGAGCTCGTCGAAGCGGGGCTCATCCTCACCGAACCGACGAAGGTAACGACGGCGGACGGCCTGCGCTGGAACGGCAGCCTCAAGTATACGCTCCTCGATCCGCAGCGTGCGGTCGAACTCTATCACGAGCGCCAGTGCGCGCGCAATGACGCGCACCTCGAATCGGGCGTCAAGAAGAAGCGCAAGGCGATGAAGAAGGCCGAGAAGAAGCGCGAGCGCAAGCAGAAGCCGCACGACGAATACGTCGCGGAACGCTCCGCGCACGTCCCGGAGGAACTGCCCTTTTGATCGGGCAGGCCGGAGCGAGGGGGGAACCGTAAGGGATGGAGGAAACGAAAAGCAGGATAAAGGCGCGGCGTCTTGACCGCCGTCGCGCCACCCTACTTCTGCCCGCAGTGCGGGCAGTTTCAAGGCGGTCGGAAGTGTCACCTTGTTGCGGGACGTCGGAGAAACCTGTCACCTTGTCCCGCGCAAGGCGCGAAATACAGGCATTTGCAGGGCGTCTTAACGCCCGGAAGGGAGAAAAATGAGCGAAAACGAGAAAGACCGGCTCACCCTGCGGGTGGAGCCGGAGGTCAGGGAAGAAATCGAGCGTCACCTCGAAAGAGGCGACAGCCGGAGCATGAATCAGTTCCTCAACGAAGCGGTCCGGCACTACCTGGACTACCTCGACATGAAGCGCGCAGGCTCGCTCCTGCCGCGGGAGATCATGGCGGCGATCGACGGCCGGCTCGGCGCGTTCGAGCGCAACATGTCCCGCGCGCTCTTCAAGGTCTCGACCGAGGTGGATATGACGAACGCGCTCGTCGCGGACCTGCGTCAGCTTTCGCAGGACGAGCTCGACGAGCTCCGCGCGGGCAGCGTCAAAAACGTGCGCGCTCTCAACGGCGTCACCTCGCTCGACAAGTATATGCGCGACCGTGAGTATCGGGAAGCGGGTGCGGATGAATGGCTCGGCTGATCGTCAAGAGCCCGTATATCAAGTGCGGCGGTGGCGGCGGCGGAGCCGGTGGATATGCAAGCTACATCGGTACGCGCGAGCGCGTGGAGCTGCTTCCCGACGACCGTCCCCCGACGCGCAGGCAGGAACAGCTCGTCCGCGATCTGGAACGGGACTTCCCTGACACGACGGCGTATCCAGAGCACGTCGCTTACGCGGAGCAGCCGACCAAGGCACGCGCCTCCAAATACATCACCGCCGCGCTCGATACGCATTGGGACGACGCGCAGCGCTCGGAGGTCTACGCCAAGTACATCGCCACGCGTCCGCGCGCGGAGCGTCTGGGCTCGCACGGTCTCTTCGGCGACGAGGACTATGTCGATCTGAACGCGACGATGGACGAGCTCGAACACTACACGGGCAACGTCTGGACGCACATCATCTCGCTCAAGCGCGAGGACGCCGCGCGCCTGGGTTACGACAACGCGCTCGCGTGGCGAGACCTGCTCCGCGCGCACCGAAACGACGTCGCCGCGGCGATGCACATCCCGCCGCAGGACTTTCGCTGGTGCGCCGCGTTCCACAACGAGGGGGATCATCCCCACGTCCACATGATAGCGTGGTCGGTCAAGCCGGGGCAGGCGTACCTCTCGAAGCAGGGCATCGAGCAAATCAAGTCGACGTTGACGAATCAGATCTTCCTGCATGAGATGACGCAGCTCTACGAGCAGAAATCCTCCACGCGCAACGAACTGGTGAAGGAGGCGCGTCACGCCCTGCTGGAGCTGTCGCGGGAGCTAAAAAACAAAATCGCCGACGCGCCCGCGCTCGAAGACCAGATGCAAGAGCTGGCGATGACAATGAGCACGGTCAGCGGCAAGCATCAGTACGGGTATCTCAAAAAGCCGATCAAGAAAAAGGTGGACAGGATCGTGGATGAGCTGGAGGGCTTCCCCACGGTGCGTGAATGCTACGAGCGGTGGTTGGAATTGCAGCGTCAGGTGGACAGCTATTACAAGGATGAGCAGCGCCCCCGGCTCCGTCTCTCGGAGCAGAAGGAGTTCCGCGCAATCAAAAACGCGGTCATCCAAGTCGCCGATCAAATCAACTCCGGCGAGATGACGTTCGAGGACAAGCCGCTCGGCGAGATCGACGAGCCGGACGAGTTCCCGCACGCGTCCTATGACTACTGCCGCCTGCGCGACGCCATCCTCGACCGGGACGTGCCGCATGAGGAGCGCCGCGAGTGCGTGGAGGAACTGAAAGAGCTAGCAAAGGACGACGATCCCGACGCGCAGTATCTCCTCGGCAAGCTCTACCGCGACGGCGGATTGCTGATCCCCGACGACGAGCAGGCGGAGCAGTGGTTCCGACGCGCGGTGGAGAACGGCAGCGACTGCGCCGCCTATGCGCTCGGCAAGCTGCTCCAATCGGAACACCGTATGGAAGAAGCGGCGCATTGGTACGACCATGCCGCGGCGCGGGGAAACGAGTTTGCACAGTACCGCCTTGCCAAGCTGTGCCTCGCCGGGAACGGTGTGCCGAAGGACGTCGGGCGTGCGGTGGAACTGCTGGATGCCTCGGCGGAGCAGGGGAATCCGTATGCCGATTATCTGCTCGGCAAGCTGTGTCTCGACGGAACGATGGTGCAACAGAACGTCGCACTCGGCATGGCGTACATGGAGCGTGCCGCGATGCAGGGATCATCGTTCGCACAGTTCTTCCTCGACCGTCGGGATACGCTCAGACCGCCCTCGGTCATGCTCTCGATATCGAGGCTGCTGTACAATCTCGGCAATGTCTTCCAGAGCAGCGCGCCGATGGATGCGACGACAAGGCCAATCGAAATCGACCGCAAGAGCTGGCAGGATATGCTGGACAAGCGCATCGCCATGGGTCACAAGCCGGACGACCATGAAGAACAGGCATACAGCGGCATGAGCATGGCGACGCCGTGGTAACTACCGCAGATTACATTACAAAGGAGTTTGGAATGAAAAAGGCGAAATTCAAAAACTACGACGATCTGCCGCTGATGCTGTCCGTCCCCGACTTGACGGAAGCACTGGGAATCAGCAGGGCGGGCGCATATGAGCTCGTCAAAAGCGAGGGGTTTCCCTCTCTGCACATCGGAAACAGGGTACTCGTTCCGAAAGAAGATCTCATCGCGTGGATCAAAGACAACACCAGCCGCGCGGGCTGAATAATTCTCCGTTTGGTCAATGCGATTCTTCTCGACTTCTGCGGATGTCCTCAGTATTGTTTGGCTTACCAAACATGAAGGAGGGCAAACCCATGAAGAACAGCAGAAAAGAGATCGCGCTCGTCGCGAGCGGCATTATCCTCGGCGCGTCCATCGCGGCCCCGGCAGCGGGCGCGGCGCTGATGGCACAGCAGTCCAGCCAGAAGATCGTCGTGGACGGCAAGCCGGTGCAGATCGAGGCGTACAGCATCAACGGAAACAATTACTGCAAGCTCCGCGATATCGGCAAGGCGATGAACTTCTCGGTGGAGTACGATCCGATAACGAACACGGTCAGGCTCAACAGCACCAAGCCATATGCGGAGGACGCTC
>SVKM01000054.1 GCA_015068465.1 Oscillospiraceae bacterium
CGGGCGAGACGCCGATGCCGAGGTAGCTCATCGCCGCCTCCGCGCGCATCCTGTTTGTCCACATCCTGCCGAACATCTGGCCCGTGCTGCTCTCCGCGATCACGATCGGCTTCAACAACGCGGTGCTGGCGGAGGCGGCGATGAGCTACCTCGGCATCGGCGTCTCGCCCGACGAGGCGAGCCTCGGCTACATGCTCAGCGATTCGCAGGCGTACCTCTCCACGACGCCGTGGTACGCCCTCGGCGCGGGACTTGTCATTATCCTGCTGATCCTCGGCGTGGGGCTGATCGGCGAGGGATTGCAGCGACGGAACGTATGATATGCTGGAATTAAAAGATCTACACGTAAAATTCAACGATTCGACCCGCGAAGCCGTCGGCGGCATCGACCTGCGCATCGCCGACGGCGAGGTCGTCGGCCTCGTGGGCGAGTCGGGCAGCGGCAAGACCGTCACCGCCATGACGCTCTCGGGCCTCATCGAGCGCAAGAAGGTCACCTGCCGGGGCGAGGTCCTGCTCGACGGCGTGGACCTGCTCGCGCCGCGCTCGCGCGCGGAGCTGCGAAAGCTTCAGGGCAGCGTCATCGGCGTCGTGTTTCAGGAGCCGATGAGCGCGATGGACCCGCTCATGCGCATCGGCCCCCAGGTCGAGGAGGCGCTCGCGGTCCACACCAATCTCAACCGCGACGAGCGCCGCGCGCGCGCGATCGAGGCGCTGCGCGAGGCGGACCTCTCCGACCCCGAGGACGTTTACAACCGCTATCCGCACGAGTGCTCGGGCGGCATGCTCCAGCGCGTGATGATCGCCGCGGCGCTCGTGACGCGCCCGAAGCTCGTGATCCTCGACGAGCCGACCACCGCGCTCGACGTGACCGTGCAATCGGATATTCTCAGGCTCCTGCGCCGCCTCAACCAGGAGCACGGCATCTCGATGCTGCTCATTTCGCACAATTTGCAGGTCGTGCGCCGCATCTGCACGCGCGTCGCGGTCATGCAGCGCGGCAAGATCGTCGAGCAGGGAGCGATGGAGGAGGTCTTCCTCCACCCGAAGCACCCCTACACCATTGAGCTGATCAACGCCATTCCCCGCAGAGTGAAAAAGGACGACGCGCCATGACCGACCTTGTTCTGGAAGTCAAAAACCTAAACGCCTGGTACCGCGAGGTCGACGCCCACGGCCGGCGCGTGCGCCACGACGTGCTCCACGACGTGAGCTTTTCGCTCTACCGCGGCGAGATTTTGGGCCTCGTCGGCGAGTCCGGCACGGGCAAGACGACGCTCGTGCGCAGCGTCCTCGGCCTCATGGACACGCATTCCGGCGAGATCATCCACTACACCAAGCGCCCGCAGATGGTCTTTCAGGACCCGCTCAGCTCGCTCAACCCCGCCTACACCGTGGGCTGGATACTCGAAGAGCCGCTGCGCATCTACGGCAAGTACGACGCCCCCGAACGCAAGCGCCGCGTCGCGGAGATCGTGGAGCTCGTCGGACTCCCCGCCGACTGCGTGACGCGCAGGCCCCGCGAGCTCTCCGGCGGACAGCGCCAGCGCGTGAGCATCGGCGTGGCGCTCATCCAGAAGCCGAGCCTCATCATCGCCGACGAGCCGGTCAGCGCGCTCGACGTGACGATCCAGCGCCAGATTTTGGAGCTGATGCGCTCGCTGCGCGACGAGTACAAGCTCTCGTTTTTGTTCATTTCCCACGACCTCAACGTCGTCTATCAGCTCTGCGACCGCGTGATGGTGATGAAAAGCGGGCGCATCGTGGAGCAAAACACCGTGGCGGAGCTGTTTGCGCATCCGAAGGAGGAATACACGCGCACGCTGCTCGCCGCGGCGGACTGACGCAGAAAGGAGACCGCCTTGCGTAATTTCCTGCGCTACTTTCGGGGCCTGCACATCTGGCTCCTGGTGAACGCCGCGGCGCTCGCGCTCTTCGCCGTGCTCCGCACGCAGCGCGCCGTGATGAACGCGGTGTCGGAGGGCTTTTCCATGCCGCTTGAGCGCGCGCTGGGACGGCTCTGGGCCTATGCGCCCTTTTCCGTCGCGGAGCTGTGCTACGCGCTCGCGGCGCTCGCGCTGCTCGTTTTTCTCGTGCGCAGCGTCGCGCTCATCCGCCGCGCGGAATACAAACGCGACGTCCTCTATCGCCGCGTGATGATCCTGCTCAACACCGTTTTGAGCCTGCTCGCGGCGTTCTGCCTTTTGTGGGGCGTCAACTTCTACGCCGACGATTTTTGCGACAAGAGCGGCGTCCGCGCCCACGAGGTCGCCTATGACGACCTCGTTTCCGTCACACGCTATTTTGCCGCGCAGACCGCGCTGTACGCAAACCGCGTGGAGCGCGGCGCGGACGGCGCGTGCGCGTTTTCCCGCCGGGAGGTCATGGCGCTCGCGCCCACGCTCTATGACACGATGTACGGCGAGTTCCCGTTTCTGGACGTCGGGCCCGACCCGCTGCCCAAGCCGATTTTCTGCTCGCGCGTGATGAGCGCGATGGGCTTCACGGGGCTGTACTTCCCGTTCACCGGCGAATCCAACCTCAACACCGATTTCCCCGTCGCGACCTTCCCCGCCACGGTCGCGCACGAGCTGGCGCACCGCCGCGGCATCGCGAGCGAGCAGCAGTGCAACTTCCTCGCCGTGCTCGCCGCCACGCGCTCGGAGAACGCCGCTTATTGCTACTCCGGCTGGCTGCTCGGCTACATCCACCTCTCCAACGCGCTCTACACCGCCGATCCCGAAACGTGGAAGGAGATCCGGCTCTCCCTGCCCGAGGGCGTGGAGGCGGATCTGCGCGCGGCGAGCGACTACTGGGCGCAGTACGAGGGCTCGGTCTCCCGCGCGAGCGAGAAGGCGTACGACTCGATGCTCAAGGGCTACGGCGAAAAGCTCGGCATGCAGAGCTACGGCGCGGTGGTCGATCTGCTCGTCGCCTATTTCAAATGAACCAAGCAAAGGAACAGTGACATCGTGAGCAAGCAAAAGACAACCAACCTCTCGCGCGCCGAACGCGCTTGCCGCGCGCTGGTGATCGTGCTGATGGGCGTCGCGGCGCTTTGGGGCGCGTGGCGCATCCTCGTGCCCAAGCCCGGCATGAACGACGGCTCGCCGTCGGCGCCCTCGTCGCCCACATCGCCGGCAAACCCCGCCGGCGTCTCCGTGAGCCCATCCGGCGACACGGCGGAGGGCGGCGAGACGAAAAACGAGGCGGAGGACCTCTACGCGCGCAAGCCGGACTGCTGGACGTTCCTGCTCGTCGGCATGGACAAGGGCAGCGGCAACACCGACAGCCTCATGCTCGTGACCTACGACGTGGCGAACCAGAGCGTCAGCATCGCTTCGATCGCGCGCGACACGCGCGTGGACGTGGACCGCAAGCTCAAAAAGATCAACGCCGCCTACGCCTTCGGCGGCATGGACGGGCTGCTGCGCGAGGTCTCCCAGACCTTCGGCATCCCCGTGGACTACTACTTCCGCGTGAACATCAACGGCTTCGTGCGCCTCGTGAACGCCGTGGACGGCGTGGACTTCAGCGTCCCGTGCTACATGGACTACGACGACCCGTATCAGGACCTCTCGATCCACTATTCCAAGGGCATGCAGCATTTGAACGGTCAGCAGGCGCTGGAGGTCTGCCGCTTCCGCCAGAACAACGACGGCAGCGGCTACGGCGACGAGGGCCGCCAGAAGACGCAGCGCGGCGTGCTGACGGCGGTGATCAAAAAGGCGCTCTCGCGCCCGGACAAGCTCAACGACTACGCCGCCATCGCCGCGGACAACCTGGAAACCAACCTCCCGCTCGGCAGCTTCGTCTGGTTTGCGACGAAGGCGCTGTCGATCAACGCCGAAAACCTAAACACGATGTCGATGCCCTGCGAATGGATCAGCCCGTACATGTACCTCAAGCCCGAAGAGACGCTCGAGGTGGTCAATGAGTACCTCAACCCCTACACGACGCCGCGCACGGCGGATATGCTGGACATCATCACAAGGTGATTCAAAAAAGTGCAGGCACTTTTTTGAAAAAGTTTCGCTGCGCTTCCCGCACGCCTGCGGCGCACGGGCGCTCCGCGCAGAGAGTTTTTCCTGACGCACATGTCGTCAGGAAAAACGATTTAAGCCCATTTCGCGCTTGCGGGCGCGAAACCTTAAAATGAAAAAACCCGAAAGCCAAAACGGCTTTCGGGTTTTTGCTTTGCGGTTTCAGAAATCGACGCGGCCGGCGAACTTCTCGTTGATGACGTAGTAGGCGGCGCGCTCCTCAGGCTTGATATAGAGCTTGAGATCGGTGACCTTGGTGCGGGCGTGCTCGGCGGAAAACGCGGCCTTCGCGGCGGCGACCAGATCCTCGACCTTCTCCTCGGCGCCCTGATACTGGACGTAAACGACGGGAGCGCTCTCGCCCTTGACCGCCTTGTCCGCGGCGCGCTTGACCTCGGTCTTCGCCTTCGCGGCGGTCTTGGCGGCAGTCTTCTTCGCGGTCTTGGCGGTCTTCTTGACGCCCGCCTTCGCCTTGGCAACGCCGGCCTTCGCCTTCGCGACGGTGGGCTTGGCGCCCTCGACCGCCTTCGCCGCCTCGGCCTTTACCTCGGTGACGGCCTTCTCGGCGGCCTTTTCGGCTTCCTTCTTGACGTCCTGCATCGTCTTCTTGGTATCCATGTTTTTTCTACCTCCGTAAAAATGTAAGTATTTCAACGTAACTGCGCGCATAGGCGCGCTTCTTATTCAGCATTTTAGCGCGGCGGAAGCAGAAAATCAACTAGGAACCTGCACAATTTACGGGAATATGTCAAGTTTTTTTGGCGCTTTGTCACAATTTCCGCTTGTTTTTACAGCATACCCATTCCGATGCGGTTCTATACGCGCGGACGGCGGCCGTTTACCCCCTTTTCCCGACGGGCAGCCACAGCTCGGCGAAGCGCGAGTGATTGACCGCGTCGTCGCCCTCCCTGGCGTACCAGTGGTAGACCGAAACCTCCGGCGCCTCGGCGAGCTCGTAGCCGGAGGACGGCAGCCATTCGCTCACGACGCGGCGGCGCAGGTCCGCAAAGAGCTCCGTCGGATACTCCGCGCGCTCGGTTTCGCAGACGAGGTACTGCCGCGCGGGGATTGTGACCGTTTCAAAGCGCGCGGCGTCCTCGGCGCCGAGGATCTCTCCGAGCTTCTCCGTCATGCCTTCTCTCAGCTTCGCGGCGATGTAGAAGTCATAGCCGTCGTCGCCGAAGTTCGTCATCACGTTGTAAAATGTGTCCAGGTCCCGCGCCATGCCCTTGAGCATGTACTGATTGCCCCGCGTCGAGAGGTAAAAGTCGCACTCCTGATCCTCCCGCTCCGCGGGCGTGCCCGTAAAGCGGCGCTTGAAGCCGGTGAGCACCAGCTCCGGCTTTTGTTCGATGCGATAGTCCATCATGCTTCCCCCTTCAAGAGAAATTTTCATGGACAGGCGGGAAAAGGATTTGAGCGTCGCGCCCTCGCGCGCCTGCGAGGGATTGACGCCGTGAAACCTCCGAAACGCCCTTGCAAAGCTGTCCGGGCTCTCATAGCCGTACTTGAGCGCAGCGTCGATGACGCTGATGCGCCCCTCGGCAAGCTCCGCGCCCGCGAGCGCGAGGCGGCGGGAGCGAATGTACTCGCCGAGCGTATAGCCGCAGAGGATGCTGAACACGCGCTGGAAGTGGTAGGGCGAGGAAAAGCTCTCGCGCGCCGCGGCGTCGTAGTCGACGTCCTCCGTGAGATGCGCCTCGACGTAGTCGATCGCGCGCTGCATGCCGGTGACCCAGTCCATCGTTTCCCCTCCTGTCTGTTGGGTATCATAGCATCGTCTTCTCCCGCCGTCCCGACTTTCCCTGCGCTCATCGGGCGGACGGAAAAAGAGGCGGCCGGGGCCGCCTCTTTGTCGTTATTCTTCGGGCTTTTCGTCCTCCGGCGCGTCGGACGCTTGCGCTTCCGCGTCCTCCGGCTGCGCGGGCGCGGCGTCCTCCGGCGCTTGCGCGCTCTGCTCCGCCGCCGCCTTCTCCTCGTCGCTCGCCTCGATGGAAACGTCGAGATGCTTCTGCTCCGCCGCGCGCGTCGAGGCGTACGCCTCCTCCACGCTCTCGGGGTCGCGGCCCTCGAGGATGGCGACCATCTCGCCGCCGGTGATGGTTTCCTTTTCAAGAAGATAGGCGACCACCTTGTCCATGTCGTCGCGGTTTTCCTCGATGACCTTGACCGCGTCGCGGTAGCACTCGTCGAGGATGCGCTTGACCTCCTTGTCCATGACCGCCGCGGTATCGTCCGCGCAGTCGAGGCCGTAGCCGCCGTCGAGGTACTGGCTGCGGATGCTGCCGAGCGCCATCATGCCGAACTCGTCGCTCATGCCGTACATCGCGACCATGTTGCGCGCGATGCCCGTCGCCTCCTGAATGTCCTGCGAGGCGCCGTTGGTCATCGTGTGCATGACGACCTCCTCCGCCGCGCGACCGCCCATCGAAACCGCGATCTTCGCAAGCAGCTCCTCACGGGTGCGGAGGTTCGTCTTGTCCTCCTCGGGCATGAGCAGCGTGTAGCCGAGGCTGCCCTCGGTGTGCGGGACGATCGTGATCTTCTGCACCGGCTCGGCGTTTTTCTGCTTGTAGGCGACCATCGCGTGACCGACCTCGTGATACGCCACGAGCTTCTTTTCCATCTCGGTGAGCACGCTGTTCTTCTTCTCGCTGCCGGCGATGACAAACTCGAACGCCGCGAGCATATCCTCCTGCGTGACAAGCTTTCTGCCCTTGCGCACGGCGCGCAGCGCCGCCTCGTTGGCGAGGTTGGCGAGGTCCGCGCCCACGCAGCCCGCGGTCGCGAGCGCGACCTTCTTGAGGTCGACGTCCTCAGCGAGCTTGATGTTGCGCGTGTGGACCTTCAGCGTCTCAAGGCGTCCGGCGAGGTTGGGCTTGTCGATCGTGATGCGCCTGTCGAAGCGGCCCGGGCGCAGCAGCGCCTTGTCGAGCACCTCGGGGCGGTTGGTCGCGGCGAGGACGATGACGCCCTTGGTCGGGTCGAAGCCGTCCATCTCGGCGAGCAGCTGGTTGAGCGTCTGCTCGCGCTCGTCGTTGCCGCCGCTGTAGCGCCCGCCGTCGCGGGATTTGCCGATGGTGTCGATCTCGTCGATGAAGATGATGCACGGGGCGACCTTCGCCGCCTCGGCGAAGAGGTCGCGCACGCGGCTGGCGCCCACGCCGACGAACATCTCGACAAAGTCCGAGCCGGAGATCGAGAAGAACGGCACGTTCGCCTCGCCGGCGACCGCCTTGGCGAGCAGCGTCTTGCCCGTGCCGGGCGAGCCGACGAGCAGCGCGCCCTTGGGGATCTTCGCGCCGATGGTGGTGTACTTCTCGGGATTGTGCAAAAAGTCGATGATCTCGACGAGGGATTCCTTCGCCTCGTCCTGGCCCGCGACGTCCGCGAACGTCACGCCGGTCTTGCGCTCCATGTAGACCTTGGCGTTCGCCTTGCCGACGCTGCCGATCCCGCCGATGCCGCCGATGCCGCCGCGCTTGGCGATGATGCGCATCATCAGCAGCAAAAAGCCCACCATGATCGCCGTCGGCAGGATATAGGTCAGCATGATCTGCGTAAACGCCGACATCTCGGGCCGGTACGGCTTGGTGTAGGCGACGTTGTACTGATCGAGCAGCGGAATGAGCGTTTCGTTGCCGTCGGGAATGATCGTCGTGTAGAGCGTATAGTGGTCGTCGTACGCCTTGCCCTTTTCGTCGGTGTAGACGTAGCCGTCGACCGGCTTGATCGTGAACACGCGGTCGCCGAACTCGACGGAGGCGATCTTGCCGTCGCGCACAAGCTCCTTGAACTCGCTGTAGGCGATCTCGTGGGAGGTTTCCGCCTCCTTCGCCTGGTTCATCTGCGTCGTGACATACTGGAACACGAACGTCAGCACCAGCGCCCAGATCACCAGCGAGAGGATGCCGCGCGAGCTGCCGCCGCGGTTCCTGTCGTCGCGGTTGGGATTGTTGTTGTTCTGGTCCATGGTCTTCCCTTTCTGTTTTCCCTCACATTGTCGCTTATCTTAACACAATATGTTTGCTTTCACAAGGGAAAGCCTATGAATTTTCGATGAATTTTGTCCCTTTTGTCCCGCGGCGGCCGGCGCATACTTGTCAACCGGCGGGCAATATGCTACAGTAACCGGTGCCGGACGGCGGCAAATCGAAATGCGCAAGGGAGAAAACGGCTATGGGCTATCGGGTGATCGACAGGGAAAACTACTATCGAAAAGACGTTTTTCGCCACTTTTCCGAGGACTGCAAATGCTCCGTTTCCATGACGGCAAGGGTCGACGTGACCGACCTTGCGGAATGCTCCCGAAGGACCGGCACGAAATTCTACCTCAATTTCCTCTATCTTCTCGCGAAGGTCATGAACTCGCGCGAGGATTACCGGATGGGTTATCTCTGGCAGACGGACGAGCTGGTCTGCTACGATGTGGTCCATCCCACGCAGTATGTCTTCCACGACGACACGGAGACCTGCACGCCCGTCTATACGGAGTACAGCGAGGATTACGAAACCTTCTATTCCAACGCCCTCCGGGATCTGGAGGAGGCGAAGAAGACCCGGGCATACGCCCTGGACGCGGCAAACCATCCGAATTGGTTCGACGCGTCGTATATTTCATGGCTCTCCTATGATTCGCTGCACGTCGAGCTGCCCGACGGGTATCTGCATCTTGCGCCCATCGTCAACTGGGGAAGATACCGCGAGGAAAACGGCAGGCTCGTCATGCCGGTGAGCGTGCGGCTGAACCACGCCGTCGCGGACGGCTATCTGATCGCAAACGTGTTCCGCCTGCTCCAGCGGGAGATCGACGCGTTTGCCGGGAGCCGTTGACGGCCCCGGGCGGCGGCCTTTTTCAGCGGCGGGTCTCCGCCGCTGATTTTTTCTCTTTCCCTTTTGGTTTGCTTGTGATATAGTATATTTGTAGAAGTTTGTCCGAAAGGATATGAGATATGGAACGGAAAGAAACCGCGCCGCGCGCGCAAGAGCGCGAGGCGAACGCCGATGGTTTGATCGAGGGCCGCAACGCGGTCATCGAGGCGCTGCGCGCCGGAACGGCGATCGACAAGATCTACCTTGCAAAGGGCGAAACCGACAAAACGCTCGGGCACATCGCCTCCACGGCGCGCGACAAGGGGATCGTCGTGGTCGAGGCGGACCGCCGCAAGCTCGACTTCATGAGCGCGACCAAGGCGCACCAGGGCGTCATCGCGCTCGCCGCCGTGCGCGAGTACGCGACGGTCGGGGACATCCTCGCGCGCGCAAAGGAAAAGGGCGAACCGCCGCTGCTCGTCGTGTGCGACGAGATCAGCGACCCGCACAACCTCGGCGCGATCATCCGCACCGCCGAGTGCGCGGGCGCGCACGGCGTCATCATCCCCAAGCGCCGCAGCGCGGGGCTGACGAGCATCGTCGGCAAGACCAGCGCGGGCGCGGTGAGCTATCTGCCGGTCGCGCGCGTGGCGAACCTCCCCGCCACGCTCAAGGAGCTGCAAAAGGCGGGCGTGTGGGTCTTCGGCACCGCCGCCGACGGCGACAGATCGCTCTACGACGCCGACCTCAAGGGACCCGCCGCCATCGTCATCGGCAGCGAGGGCGACGGCATGGGCAGGCTCGTGCGCGAGAGCTGCGATTTCCTCGTCAGCATCCCGCTGCGGGGCCGCATGGAGTCGCTCAACGCCTCGAACGCCGCCGCGGTGCTGCTCTACGAGGCGGTCAGGCAGCGGCTCGGATAACGAAAGATCAGCAAAAAGGGATTTGGGATATATGGATCAGAAAGATCTGGATTTTGAAAAGACCCTCGACGACAGCAAGATGCTGCTCGACGGCGCCTCGCGCGTCGCGGACGAGGACTATGAGTTCACGCTTGAGGGCATCCTCGCCGAATTCGGCGGCAAGGCTCCTGAGGGCGTGAGCGCGGACGCCGCGCCGCCCGCGCCGGCGGTCTGCGTCACGAGCCCGCTGCCGGACATCACGCCCGAGGCGGAGGAGGACGAGGAGGAGGACGAGGAGGACGCGTCCCCGATCACGGACGTCGTGCCGAGCATCGACACGCCCCAGAACTTCACGCTCCAGGAGGTGCTCTCGCGCACGGTGCAGGACGTGCTCGACGAGCAGAAAAAGGAGCCGGTGCTCGAGGAAACGACCCGCCGGGGGCTTTTCTCGCGCAAAAAGATCGTCGAGACGGAGGATCTGTACGAGCATCCCGACGGGCCGCGCGTGGAGACCTCCAAGAAGGCGGTGAAGCGCGCCGAAGCGCCCGCAAAGCCCCCCGAGCCGCCCGCGGAGCCGGAGCCGCCGATCGAGCAGACCGTCGCGGATTACCGCGCGGCGATGCAGAACGCCCGTCACGTCTCGCGCTACGCGCTTCTCGTCACGGTCGTCATGTGGATCCCGCAGCTGCTCGACCACTTCGGCGTCATGCCGGAGCTGTATACGGCGGAGCCTCTGCTGCATGTGCTGCCCTACTTCGTCCTGCTCGCGCTGGTATGCGTGCTCGGGCGCGAGGTGTTCGTCTACGCGGCGGAAAAGCTTGTCTCCTTCAAGATCACTTATGAGCTGCTCACGGCGCTGCTGTGCGTCGCGGCGCTCATCGACACCGCGTTCTGTCTCGTTCTGCCCGCGCGCACGGGCGTCGCCGCGGCGCCGCTCCATTCGATTGCGGCGCTTTCGATGACCTGCGCGCTCTGGGGCCGCGCGATGCTCTTCCGCTCGCTCTACGACTCGTTCCGTGTCGCGGCGATCGGCGACGCGCCGTATATGGTAACGCTCACCGCCGGCGGCGCGGCGAAGCGCAGCGGCTCCGCCGCGGGCTTTTCCACCACGGCGGAGCGCGAGGACGTCTCGGGCCGCTGGCAGACGATCGTGCTGCCCGTCGTCCTCGTCGCCGCGTTCGTCTTCTCGATCCTCGCGACCGTCGAGGGCAAGTCCGCCGCGCTCTTCTGCTGGAACCTCTCGGCGATCCTCGCGGGCGCGAACGCGCTCGCCTTCCCGCTCGTCTACTCCCTGCCCCTGCGCCGTCTGACGAAGCGCTTTGCCAAGAGCGGCAGCGCGCTCGCGGGCTTCGCCGGCGCGGATATGATGCGCAAGAGCAACTGCGTCATCCTCACCGACACCGACCTGTTCCCGCCCGGAACGGTCACGCTCAACGGGCTTAAAATTTTCGGCGAGGAGAGCGGCAAGGTCTTTTCCTACGCCGCGACGATGGCGCACGCCTCAGAGACCGGGCTCTCGCGCCTGTTCGATAACCTGCTCGCCGCCGAGGGCGGGCATCTGGAGCCGCTGTCCGACCTCAACTACTACGACGAAGGCGGCGTCAGCGGAACGATCCACGGCGAGACCGTGCTCTTCGGCACGTCCTCGTTCTGCCGCAAGATGGGCGTGACGCTTCCACACGGGCTGACGCTCAAAACCGGCATGTTCCTCGCGGTCGACGGCACGCTGATCGCGGTGTTCGCGGTCAAGTACATGGCGGCGGAGAACGTGGACTGGGCGATACACGCGATCGCCCGCGCGCACATCACGCCGGTGCTCGCCGTGCGCGACGGCAACATCACGCCCGCGCTTTTGAAGCGCAAATTCGGCACCGACGCCCACGCGGTCTACCCGCAGCTCTCCACGCGCCTCGCGCTCTCGGAGAAGGCGGGCGCGAAGCCCTGCGCGCTCATTTACCGCGAGGGGCTGATGCCCTACGCCGAGCTGGCGGTGGGCGCGAAGCGCCTGTGCCGCGCGGTGCGCGCCGGCAACGTGCTCTCGCTTATCGCGTCCGTCGCGGGAACGCTCTTGTCGTTCTATCTGAGCTTCGCGGCGGCATACGCGCTCTTCACGCCGTTCAAGCTGCTTATTTTCGTGCTGCTCTGGGCGGTCGCGGCGCTGATCGACGGGGTGTTTGTGGACAAATACTAAGGGAATGAACTGCGACCTCAAGAAGAAACGGGGCCGCCCGCCAAAGAAGAAAGACGCTTTACCGATACCGGTAAGGCGTCTTTGCTTTGTTCGGCGCGGGCGGGAACGATACGCCGCGTGTCTGTTCCGCTCGGCGCTCCGTTGCATCTTGCGGAGAGGTTTCGCGCTCATTTTGCGCGCGCCTCGGGAGGATTATAACTCAATTTTGCCGTGTTTCTCCTCATATTGTTCAATGGCATTGCGAATCAGAATCAGGATTTCGGAGTTTGCCGAGCGCCCCTCGTAGTCAGCCACTACATGCAATTTATGGAGCATTGTCTCATCAATTCGAATAGATAAACTCTTATTAGCCATAATATCACCCTAAAATAAATATATTATGGCTTTACTTTAATCGTCGTATCCTTTATTATGTGATATATAGATATAAAATATATCTATATTATGTTCATATGGGGGCGTTGCAATGAACCTTTACAAAGACCTGTATTTTAAGTTGTTTGCGGTGATGGCTGACGCGGTAGAGGCGCTGGAAAAGGGTGAGTCGGAGTATGCGAGAAAAATTCTGATCGCCGCGGAGCAGGAAGCGGAGGAGATCGCTATTTCCGCCGAGGATGAATAGCATCCCCCGAGGCGCGCGTAAAATAGAGAAGCAATCCCCCGCGCTATAAAATGGAGCGGCAAGTGGATTTAGACACTCTGCGTATCGTCAAAATCGCGCCGAACAAGGTAAAGACGCTCTGCCTGTTACGGCAAAGCGTCTTTCTCTCTTTGACGGGTACCGCCGTTTCTCTCTTTCGCAAGAGAAAGAGAGAAATGGGCAATGTCATTAAGATAATGGCATAAAAAATTGAAGAGTCGGGCATCTTGCTTGGTAACAGCCAGCAAGATGCCCGA
>SVKM01000055.1 GCA_015068465.1 Oscillospiraceae bacterium
AGATGGTCGCCGACGAAAAGACCGCCGCGACCGAATGCCCGTACTGCGGCAACAACGCGATCGTGGCGCAGTCCTTTGAGGGCATGTACCGCCCCGACCTGGTCGTGCCGTTCACGGTGGACCGCAAGCGGGCACAGGAGGCGCTGCGCGAGTTCTACCGCGGCAAGAAGCTCCTGCCGCGCACGTTCACCCAGACGAGCCGCGTGGAGAACATAACGGGCCTTTACGTCCCGTTCTGGCTGATGAGCTGCCACGCCGCCGGCTCCGTGAACTTCGACGGCGTGAAGGAAAAAAGGTGGGAGGACGCGCAGTACCGCTACACCAAGAAGGACAACTACCGCGTCGTGCGCAGCGGCGAGATGGATTTTGAACGCATTCCCGTGGACGCCTCGACCAAGATGGACGACGACACGATGGATTCGCTGGAGCCTTACGATGTTTCGAAGGGCGTCGCCTACGACGCGGCGTATTTCAGCGGCTATCTTGCCGACCGCTTTGACGTCGATGCCGCCCAGGCGCAGCCGCGCGCGAGCGAGCGCGTGCGCAGCAGCTTCCGTGAGAAGATGAAGGACGACGCGCGGCGCGACTATCAGGAGCTGACGGAGCGCGGCGACGCCATCCGCATCAGCGACACGAAGACCGAGTACGCGATGCTGCCGGTGTGGATGCTCTCGACGAAGTTCGAGGGCAAGGTCTACAGCTTTGCGATGAACGGCCAGACCGGGCAGGTCGCCGGCTCGCTGCCCGTGGACAAGGGCGAGTATTACAAGCAGTTCGGCATCGGCTCGGCGGTCGCGGTGGTCGTTCTCGCGGCGCTGGTGTTCCTGCTCGGCGGACGCACCTTCCATCCGGTCGGAACCGTGATCGCGGCGATCGTGGGCCTTCTGATCGGCTGGATCCGCGCCAACGGCATGAAGGCGGCGATGAACACGATTGCCAAAAAGACGCAGGCGAAGAAGTATCTTCTGGAGCACAGCGTCCGCATGGGTACGAAGCGCGATATGTTCCTGTACAGCAAGACCGAAAAGCAGGAAAAATCGCAGAAGCAGCCATCCCAGCAAAATCAGCCGCAGCAAAACCGAAAGCATCCGGCAAAACCGTAAGAGACCGTAACAAAACGGAAAAATAGAAAGGGGTATTAACTATGGGACTCATTCAGGCGGCACTTGGCGCGGCAGGCGGCGTTCTTGCCGATCAGTGGAAGGAATACTTCTACTGCGATTCCATTCCTGAAAACGTGCTCGCGGTCAAGGGAAAAAAGAGGGTTTCCGGCCGCAGCAGCAACACCAAGGGGAACGACAACATCATCTCCGACGGCAGCGTCATCGCGGTGGCGGACGGCCAGTGCATGGCGATCGTCGAGCAGGGCAAGGTCGTCGATATCTGCGCCGAGCCGGGCGAGTACACCTATGACTGCTCCTCCGCGCCCTCCATCTTCTCGGGCAACCTGAGCCAGAGCATCAAGGACGTGTTCAAGGAAATCGGCAAGCAGTTCACCTTCGGCGGTCAGCCGGCGAACGACCAGCGCGTGTATTACTTCAACACCAAGGAGCTCGTCGGCAACAAGTACGGCACGGCGTCCCCGGTTGCGTTCCGTATCATCGACAAGAACATCGGCCTCGACCTTGACTCCGCGATCAAGTGCTTCGGTGAGTACAGCATCCGCATCACCAACCCGATTTTGTTCTACACGAACGTGTGCGGCAACTTCGAGGGCGAGTACACCCGCGACAAGCTCGAGGGCCAGATGAGAACCGAGCTTCTCACCGCGCTCCAGCCGGCGCTGGCGAAGGTCTCCGCCTCCGGCGTGCGCTACAGCGAGGTTCCCGCGCACACGCGCGAGCTGGCGCAGGCGCTCAACGACGAGCTCTCCGCCGAGTGGCGCGACCGCCGCGGCATCGAGATCGTGGCGTTCGGCATCTCCAGCATGACGCTGAGCGAAGAGGATCAGGCGATGATCAAGCAGCTCCAGCGCGCCGCTGCGCTGCGCGACCCGTCCCTCGGCGCGGGCTTTACCGTCGGCGGCACGATGGACGCGATCAACACGGCGGCGAACAACCCCGCCGGCGCCGCGGTCGGCGTTATGGGCATGAACATGGTGCAGGGCGCCGGCGGCGTCAACGCCTCGCAGCTCTATCAGGCGGCGGGCGCGCAGCAACAGCAGCAGGCCGCCGCGGGCGGCAGCTTCTGCCCGAGCTGCGGCAAGCCGGTTCCGGCGGGCAGCGCGTTCTGCCCGAGCTGCGGCAAGCCGCTTGCCGCCCCCGGCACCTGGACCTGCCCGAAATGCGGCAAGGTCAACGACGGCGCGTTCTGCCCGGGCTGCGGCACTGCGAAGCCGTAAGAAAACATGTTTCAAACGCGGCTGCTTCCTTAAAACGGGGCAGCCGCGTTTGCAGTATTGTGACAGACGGAGGTATCCGCACATGCAAAGCGGGAAAGGAAAGCTTGCCATGCGTATCATTGCCGTGCTGCTCTCGGCGCTGACGCTTTTCGGGCTCGGCGGCTGTAAAAAGGCTGAAACGCAGCCCGAACCTGAGCCGCTCGACGGCGGCGTGACGGACAGGACCGATCCGAGCGCGCCGAAGACGATCGCGTCCGGGGAGATCACGGAGTATTCGGTGAATTTCCGCCTCAACGGCGAGTGGTCGCCGGGGAACAAAAACGTGTTCTATGCCTTTGCCGTCCGGCCCGACGCCTCCGGCGTACTGACGGCAAGCGAGTCCCTCACGGGCGTCAGCGCGCCCGCGGACAAGGCGCTGCTGGACGCGCTGCAGGCGGTCGTCGACGAGTACAAGCTCGCCGAACAAAACGGCGTTTATAAGCTCACCGCGGGCATCGACCCCTCGGAGTTCGGGCCCTGCACGCTGAGCGTCAACTACGCCTCGGGCGAGAAGCTCAGCTTCACGGTCGACAACGACCCCTATGAGCCGTGGGCGCGGGCGACGTATCTCGCGTTTGCCAAGTGGTTCGCACAGCAGGGGATCGACACGCTGCTGCCGCCCGGGCTGGGGACGATGGTGACCTTCGTCAGCCTTGAGGTCAGAGACGGCGACAAGTCGTATTCCTACGGCTTTGAGCCGGAGAAAAACGACAAGGGCCAGGACGTTTTCGCCCGGGTGCGCAACGGCGAGAAGGACAGCGCTCCCATGTGGGGCACGCAGGAATTCTACGACAATCTCAGCGCGGCGATACAGGACTTTGACCTCAGCAAATACGACGTTTCCTCGCCGCTCTACGGCTATGAGCAGACCGAGGCGGACAAGAGCGACCCGTCCTCCGCCGCCGTGCAGCTCACCATCCGCTACGCGGACGATCACGAGGTGTCCGTCTGTTCGAGCGCCGAGAGCGTGATTGACGACCTGGCGTGGCTGCTCGACGTTCTGCTCGACTTCTTTGACGACCAGTTCCCGGGCGGCTGACGGAGGGCATGACCGACATGAAGACCCAAAGAAGAAAGGGATGGTGCGCCATGCGCCTAGCGGCGGCGCTGCTCTCGTTTTTGGCGATCCTTGGGCTCAGCGGCTGCAAAAAGCCGGTCGAATGCGGCGGCGTGACGGACAAGACCGACCGCAGAGCGCCCAAGACGATCGCATCCAAGGATATTTCGGACTTCTACGCGACCTTCTGCCTGACGGGCGAGTGGTCGGCGGGGCGGGATACCGTGTTTTACACGTTCTCTGTCCGGCCCGACGATTCCGGCGCGCTCACGGCGTCCGAAAAGACCGCCGGCGTCAGCGCGCCGGCGGACAAGACGCTGCTGGACGCGCTGCAGGCGGTCATCGACGAGTGCAAGCTCGCCGAGTGGAACGGCGAGTACCGCATTACCGCAGGGCTTCCGCCGGAGTACCAGCCTTCCACCTTGACGGTCAACTACGCCTCGGGCGAGAAGCTGACCTTCACGCTCAACAATGAACCCAGCTGGGAATGGTCGCGCGCGACGTATCTCGCGTTCGCAAACTGGTTCGCCGCGCGGGGGATCGACGCCCTCACCCCGCCCGAAGCGGTCGTGGGTACGGTGGATAACGTCGCGCTCACGCTCCGCGATCCCGAGAACGACAGCATCCGCGATTACGGCATCTGGTCGGAGCCGGACGCCGAGGGACGGCGCATGTTCTGCCGGTTTATCGGCCGGGAGAAAACGGAGGCCCCGATCACGGACGAGCAGGCGTTCTTCGCCGGCGTGAACGAGATCCTGACGCACTACGACCTGCGGCGTTACGACACACATTCGTCGCTCTACGGCTATGAACAGACGGAGGAGGACTGGAAGACCATGTCCGCCGATCTGGAGCTGACCTTCTGGTTCGAGGACGACAGCCAGATGAACGTCTACACGAGCGTGCCGAAAGAGATCGACGCCCTGCGCCCGCTCGTCGGCGAGCTGATCGAATACTTTGACGCGCAGTTCCCGCAATAAGACATGAGCCATCGGCGGAAGGGAGGCGGGGGGATGCCCCATACCAGCAAACGGACAAGACGGCATATCCTGGGCTTCGCCGCCGCCATCCTTTTTGCCGCGGTCAGCAATATTCTCACGCCGGAGATCATTCCGCTGAGCCAGACGGCGACGCTGATGTACTGCGCCGTTCTGACCGCGTGGATATTGACGGTGCAAAAGCGCGTGATCCAGTGGCATATCCGCCGCTATCTGATCGCCGCGGCGGGCGCGTGCGCGCTGCTTTTTATCCTGCGCGCGTGCCGCTGGAATTTTTTCGAGTGGTCGGACGATATCTCGCGCTATCTCTGGTATGCTTACTACATTCCCTACTGCGTTTCGCCGCTGTGCATCCTGTGCACGGCAAAGTGTGTCGGCAAGCGCTGGCGCGACGACCCGCTGCGGCGCGTCAAATGGCTGTGGGTCGTCTGCGAGGCGCTCATGCTGGGCTTCCTCACAAACGACCTGCACGGCGCGGCGTTCCGCATCACATATGACGGGAACGGCGGCTATACCTATGCGCACGGCTGGCTGTACTATGCGATGGTCGTGTGGACCGTCCTGCTGCTGATCTGGGCGTATGGCGCGCTGATGCACCGCTGCGTCGTGCTGGGCTGCCGGAACCGCTGGTACGTCCCAGCCGGATGGGCGGCGGCGGTCATCGTGCTGATCGGGATTTTCCTGATGAAGGGCGGTTCGCCCCGGCTGTACGGATTGAACCTGTATAACTTCCAGGAGGTCTGGACGGCGCTGATCGTGGGGACGGCGGAGTGCTTTATCCAGATCGGCCTGATCCCCTCCAACAACGACTATGAGGAGATCTTCCAGAAGTCGCATTGGGACATGGCGCTTGCCGACCGCGACGGGAACATCGTCTACCATTCCGCGGACGCCTTCGTGCCGGAGCGCGCGCAGACCGTCGCGGCGCTGCGCGAGAGCGTCGCGATCGACGAAGGCCATATCCTCCACGCCCGGGAGATACCGGGCGGCATTTCGACATGGCTCGTTGACCGCACGCGCGTCAACGAAACAAACGAACAGCTCGCGGAGGCGGTGGAGTATCTGGAGGAGGAAAACGACCTGCTCGCGGAGGAAAACCGCGTCTGCGCGGAGCGCGCCGCCTATGAGACGCAAAACCGCCTCTACGACGGCGTGATCCCCATTGTGCAGCCGCAGCTTTCCGAGGCGGAGCGGCTGCTGCGCGAGGATACGGAGGACGACGCGGCGTACCGCGCCAATATGCTGCGCGCCATGGTTCTGTGCGACTATGCCAAGCGCCGCATCAATCTCTCGCTCATCGCGCACGAAAAGCTCGTGTTGTCCTCCGACGAGCTGGTGCTGGCGATCCGCGAGACGCTGGAATACCTCAGCGCGGGAGAGATCGAGACCGCGGTCGAGTGCCGCGGCGGCGCCCCGTTTCCGACCGAGCAGCTTATGATGACCTACGACTTCTTTGAGACGGTGCTCGAAGCGGCGCTGCCGGCGCTCGGCGCGCTTTTCGTGCACATTGAAACGCGCGGCGCGCTTCAGCTCAAGTGCGTGATGGAGACGCCGTCCGCCCTGCCGCCCGAGGACTGGCTCGCGCGACAGCGGCAGAAGCTCGGCGCGGAGCTTGAGCTCTGCCGCGAGGACGAGGGCAGCGCCTTTGCGCGCCTTTCCTTCGGAAAGGAGGCCGCGGGCGAATGAATATGATCCGAAGCATGCACCCGCATCTGTATGCGGCGGCGAGCCTGATCTGCTTTTTGACGATCCTGCTCTGCCAGTACAGCCTGCTGCGCATTCTGCGCCGCAGACAGAGAAGGATGCTCAGCGTCAACGCCGCGCTGGGGAGCCTGGCGGGGTTTGTCCTGCTGCAATATCTGCTGGGGCGGATATCGCTGGGGCTGAGCGCGGCGTGGACCGTGGCGCTGGTGATCGCGCTGCTTTCCACCGCGCTGCAGATCGCCTATCTGAGCCTCCGCTTCAGCGCCGAGCACATTGAGGCGGCGTCGATCAAGCAGAGCGTGGACGGCGTTCCGGTCGGCATCTGCTGCTATTGGCCGGGCGGGCTGGTGAAGCTGGTGAACGGCCGCATGGAGGAGCTTTCCTACGAGCTCACGGGCGGCGCGCCGCTCAACGGCGAGCGGCTTTGGCAGACGCTGGAGCGCGGCGAGGGGCGGGGGGAATACCTGCAAACGGGCGAGAATCCCGTCGTGCGCCTCTCGGACGGACGTGTGTGGAGCGTCCGTCGCGAATCCGTCGCGCTGGAAAGCGGCACGATCTGCGAGCTGATGGCGGTCGAGATGACCGACGAATACGCCGCCAACGAGGAGCTGCGCAAAAAGCGCGAGCGCGTCGGCGCGTTCAACGCGCGCCTGCGCGCGCTCAGCCGCGAGATCGAGCGCATGACCGTGGAAAAGGAAGTGCTTGCGGCAAAGGTGAGCGTCCATGACGACCTCAGCCGCGCGCTGCTCTATGCCAAGCAGTATTACAAGGATCCCGGCGCGCGGGATCGGGAAACGATGCTGCGCATCTGGAGCGAGGCGATCCGCTTCGTGCGCAGCGAGGGCCCGGAGCACTGGCGCGACCTGTACGCCTATGTGCATCAGGTGGCAAGCGAGCTGGGCGTCACCGTTGAGGTCGACGGCACGCTGCCGCACGGCGAGGCGGCGGAGGAGCTGGTTTCGGACGCGCTGATCACCTGCCTCATCAACGCCACGCGCCACGGCGGCGCGGACAAGCTGACGGTGACCGTGCGGGAGACGGCGGACGAATATACCCTGCGCATCGCGAACAACGGCGCCGCGCCCGAGAACGGCGTGACCGAGGCGGGTGGCCTGAAAAACCTGCGCGAGAAGCTTGAGCGCGCCGGCGGCACGATGCGCGAGGAAAGCGGGACCGCCTTCGCGCTGATTGTCGAACTGCCAAAAAAGGAGAAAGAAGATGCCGTATCGAGTATTGATCGTGGATGACCAGCGCATGGCGCGCCAGCTGTTCGAGAGCGTGATCGAGGGCGCGGAGTGGTACGAGCTGGCAGGCTCGCTGGAGAGCGCGGAGGAGGCGGCGGAATTCTGCGCTTCGACGCAGGTCGACCTTGTGCTGATGGATCTGATCTTTGTCAACAACCTCGCCGGCTTTGACGCGGCGCGAGCGGTCAAGAAGGTCAGCCCGAGGACCAAGATCGTCATCGTCACGAGTATGCCGGAGGTCAGCTACCTCGAGCGCGCGCGGGAGATCGGCGTGGAGAGCTTTTGGTACAAGGAGGTCGGCGAGCAGCCGCTGCTCGCGCTGATGGACCGCACGATGGCGGGCGAATCCGTCTATCCCGACACCACGCCGCGCCTTCTGCTCGGGAACGTCTCAAGCGCGGCGCTGACCGACCGCGAGCTGGAGGTGCTGCGCGAGCTGCTGACCGGCGCGACCAACAGCGAGATCGCGGAGAAGCTGTGCATGAGCGAGCGCACGGTCAAGACGCACATCACGCATATGCTGGAAAAAACCGGCTTCAAGAACCGCACGGTGCTCGCGATCAACGCCCGCATCAGCGGCCTGGTGATCGACGGTTGACATAATAACAAAACGCATGACCTTGGGCCGCCGCTTTCCCGCCGCCTGCGCGGCAGCGGGATCATACGGCCCTGTATGGCGCAGAACCGAATGGCTGCATTGTCCAACAAAAAACAGAAAGGGAGAAACAAAACATGAAAAGACGCATTTTTGCTCTGGCGCTCGCCTGCCTGACGCTCGCCGCCCTGCTTTCGGCGTGCGGGGAGACCAAGGAACCGGACCTGCGATTCACGAACAACCTCGATACGGAGATACACAACGTCTACCTCTCCCCCGCGGAGGCGGAGGGCTGGAACGATCCCGTCAGCGTTGACAAGCTGGGAAGCGGCCACACCATGAGCATTGATTTTTCCAAGGCGGGCGAGGGCGCGGGGCCCGGCCTGTATGATTTCGGCGTCATCGACGAGAACGCCATGAACTACGACCTCTATGAAGTGACGCTTGCGGTGGGCGATAAGATCGAGATTTCCGGAAACGCCGACGGCGCGACCTACACCGTCACCCATGCGGACGGCACGCAGGAGACGTTCGACGCGTGGATCTACGCCAATTGATCCGCATATAAAAACCGCCCATTCGATTCTGTCAAAAAGCCCTTCGGGGGCCGCTGCCTGCGCCGCGGTTCCCGGAGGGCTTCTCCATACGCGAATATTTTCCGCTTTTTCAAAAAATTGCCCGATGGTACGATGCGCGGACGGGAAATATCTGCTACAATGAAAATGAACCATTGCCAGACGACAGATTTGGGGGAGGAATGAACCATGAAAAAGATCGCTTCACTGCTTTTGACGCTGACGCTCGCGTTTTCCCTCTGCGTCCCCGCCCTCGCCGCGGACGAGCCGGACGACTGGGCGCACGCGGAGGTCGACGGCGCGATCGGAAACGGCCTCGTGCCGGAGGATCTGCAAGGAAACTATCAAGCGCCCATCACACGCGCGGAATTCTGCCGCCTCGTTGTACAGCTCATGCGCAGAACCTACGCGGAGGACTTCATCGAGTTCATTGAGGAGAACGGCGGCTTTACCGTTTCCTTCACGGACACGAACGACCGCGAGATCCTCGCCGCCGCGCAGCTCGGCATTGTCAACGGCGTGGGCGACGGGAAATTCAACCCCGACGGCTCCATTACGCGCCAGGAGGCGGCGGTCATGCTCAAGCGCGCGGCAAATATCCTCGAACTGACGCCGACGGTGGCGCTGACCTTTTACGACGCCGACGAGTTTGCGTCCTGGGCGGCGGAGGGCATTTTGTTTACCTCTGCGCTCATCGACCCCTTCAGCCGCTTTCCCGTGATGGGCGGCACCGGCAGCATGCGCACGATCAACGATGAAACGGCGGCGGTGTTTTCTCCCCACGGGCTCTACACCCGCCAGCAGGCGATGTGCACAATGATGCGCATTTACGACAACTGGCTGCTGAAGAATACGGATCCCGACGAATACCATGACATGTTCGGTTTCGGCTAAGGAGGACGCATGAAGAAAAACCTCAAAAAACTGGTGCTGCTGCACTCAAACGACATGCACGGCGATTTCCTCGCCGAGGAGGTCGACAAGCAGCTTGTCGGCGGCGTGTCGATGCTCTCGGGCTACGTCAACAAGGTGCGGCAGGAGGAGCCGAATACGCTCTACTGCATCGCGGGCGACATGTTCCGCGGCAACATCATCGACCAGGAGTTCCAGGGCATCTCCACCATCGAGATCATGAACATGCTCTCGCCGGACGTGGTGACCATCGGCAACCACGAGGTCGACTACGGCCTGGCGCATCTGCTGTTTCTGGAGAAGTGCGCGAAGTTCCCGATCATCAACGCCAACCTTTTCATCCGCATCAACCGCACGCACCTCTTTGAGCCGTATAAGATCCTTGAGGTCGGCGGAATGAAGGTGCTGTTCATCGGCATCATCACCGAGGAGGTGATCGCGCAGACGAAAAAGGACGGCCTGATCGCGACCTTTATCAACGTGGAGGACGCCGCCGAGGAGGTCAGGCGCATCTGCGACGCGCACAAGAGCCTCGACGTGGATTTTACCGTCCTGCTCACGCACATCGGCATCGCGGAGGACCGCAAGCTCGCCGCGGCGCTCGACCCTTGCTGCGGCGTGGACGTCATCATCGGCGGGCACAGCCACACCTACCTGGACGAGCCGGAGAAGATCAACGACATTTTGATCGTGCAGGCGGGCAAGGGCACCGACCAGATCGGACGCTTCGACATCATGGTGGATACGGACGAGAACCGCGTGGACAGCTGGACGTGGCGGAGCATCCCCATCAACGCGGATACCTGTCCCTATGACCGCGACCTCGAGGCGCTCATCACGAACTACAAAACGCAGACGGACGAGAAGTACAGCCGCGTCGTGACGCGCTTCAAGCGCCGGCTGACGCATCCCAGGCGCACACAGGAAACGGAGCTCGGCTGCGTGTTTGCCGACGCGATGCGCGAGAGCCTGGGAACGGACATCTTTTTGATGGCGTCGGGCAGCATCCGCACGGATCAGCTGGGCCCGATCGTGATGCTCGGCGACCTGAACGAGGCGTTTCCCTATGACGACGCGGCGTATGTCGTCAAGATAAGCGGCGCGCAGCTGCGGCGGATGCTCGTTTACATGATGCGCGACGAGGTATGGGAGGGCGTCCACTGCGAGTTCTACCAGTTCTCGGAGGGGCTGCACGCCGTTTACTCCAAGGCGCAGCATGAGCTGACGGAATTCACCTACTATGGCGAGGACATCGCCGACGACAGGCTCTTTACCGTCGGGTGGCAGGCGTTCCACTACAACAACCTCAGCGAGAGCCTGAACATCGACATGAAGGAGATCCTGGCAAACGGCAGGTCGCGCATGGTGGCGACCTCGTGCCGCACGGTGCTCGAGGGCTATCTCACGGATCACCCGCGCCTCGACCACCGGGTCGGCGGCCGGCTGACGATCCTGGACGACAACAAGCATGACAATAAGACGCAGACGGGGAGGATATCACATGAAGAATCTTAAAAAGCTGGTGCTGCTGCACTCCAACGACATGCACGGCGACTTTCTCGCCGAGAACGTCGACGACAAGCTCGTCGGCGGTGTGTCGCTGCTCTCGGGTTATGTGAGCAAGGTGCGGCAGGAGGAGCCGAACACGCTCTACTGCATCGCGGGCGACATGTTCCGCGGCAGCGTCATCGACCAGGAGTTCCAGGGGCTTTCCACCATTGAGATCATGAACATGATCTCCCCGGACATCGTGACGCTCGGCAACCACGAGACGGACTACGGCGTGGCGCACCTGCTGTTTCTGGAAAAGTGCGCGAAGTTCCCCATCGTCAATGCCAACCTCTACATCAGCACCAACCACGCGCATCTGTTCCAGCCCTACAAGGTTTTGGAAGTCGACGGCATGAAGATCCTTTTCATCGGCATTCTGACCGAGGAGGTCATGGCGCAGACCAAGAACGACGGCATGGTCGGCACGTTCGTCAGCGTCGAGGACGCGGCGAAGGAGGTCGAGCGCATCTGCAACGCGCACAACGCCATCGATATCGACTTTACGGTCCTGCTCACGCACATCGGCTGGAAGGAGGACCAGAAGCTCGCCGCCGCGCTCGACCCCGCCTGCGGCGTGGACGTCATCATCGGCGGACACTCCCACACGTTCATCGAGGAGCCCGCGAAGGTCAACGATATCCTGATCGTGCAGGCGGGCACCGGCACCGACCAGATCGGGCGCTTCGACATCATGGTCGACACCGACAACAACTGCGTCGATTCGTGGAAGTGGCAGGCGATTCCCATCAACGAGCAGACCTGCCCCTATGACCACGACCTCGAAAAGCTGCTGGATATGTATAAGCACAAGACGGACGAGAAGTACGGGCGCGTCATCACGCGCTTCAAGCGCCGCCTGGAGCACGTCGAGCGCAAGCGTGAAACCGAGCTCGGCAGCGTGTTTGCCGACGCGATGAAGGAAAGCCTCGGCGTCGACATCTATCTGCTCGGCTCGGGCAGCATCCGCTCCGACTGGATGGGCCCGATCGTTATGCTCGGCGACCTCGCCGAGGGTTTCCCGTACGACGACGCGTCGTATATGGTCAAGGTCACGGGCGCGCAGCTCAAAAAGATGCTCAGGCACATGATGCGCGACGAGGTCTGGGAGGGCGTCCACAGCGAGTTCTACCAGCTCTCCGAGGGACTGCACGTCGTCTACGACCGCGCAAGCCACGAGTATAAGGAGTTCACCTTCGAGGGAGCGGAGGTCACCGACGAGCAGATGTTCACCGTCGGGCTCCAGAACTTCCACTACAAGAACTTCAAGGATATTTTTGACATCAGCCTCGACGAGGTCAGCGCGAACATGAAGCCGCGCGTTATCTGCACCTCCTGCCGCAGCGTGCTGGAGGAGTACCTTTCCGAGCATCAGCACCTCGACCATCAGAACGGCGAGCGTTTGATCGTGTTGTAATCACAAATCACATATTACATCAGAAAAGGAGAACGCAAAAATGGGACTGTTTGACAAGAAATTCTGCGACGTCTGCGGCGAGAAGATCGGGCTTCTCGGCAACCGGAAGCTGGAGAACGGCAATCTGTGCAAGAACTGCGCGGCGAAGCTCTAGCCGTGGTTCAACGAGCGCCGCCACAGCTCGCTTGAGGACATCAAGGCG
>SVKM01000056.1 GCA_015068465.1 Oscillospiraceae bacterium
GCCCCGCAAGCAGGGCGAGCAGGGCGGCATCGTGCAGCGCGAGGCTGCGCTGTATGCCTCCAAGGTGCAGGTCGTCTGCCCCAAGTGCAAGAAGGGCACCCGCGTTGCCCACAAGGTCGAAAACGGCAAGAAGACCCGCGTGTGCAAGCACTGCGGCGCGGAGCTTTGAGAAAGGAGTAAGCTGTAATGGCCAGACTGAAAGAACAGTACAAAGCGGACATTGCGCCGGCTCTTTTCAAGAAGTTCGGTTACAAGTCCACCATGCAGGTGCCCCGCATCGAGAAGGTCGTCGTGAACGTCGGCTGCGGCGAGGCCCGCGATAACGCGAAGGTCCTCGATGCCGTCGTGCGCGACCTTTCCACCATCACCGGTCAGAAGGCCGTCATCACCAAGGCGAAGAAGTCCGTCGCGAACTTCAAGATCCGCGAGGGCATGCCCATCGGCGCGAAGGTCACGCTCCGCGGCGACAAGATGTGGGAGTTCCTCGATCGTCTCTTCAACGTGGCGCTTCCCCGTGTCCGCGACTTCCGCGGCATCAGCGCCAACGCCTTCGACGGCCGCGGCAACTATGCCCTCGGCATCAAGGAGCAGCTGATCTTCCCCGAGATCGAGTACGACAAGGTCGACAAGATCCGCGGCATGGACATCGTCATCTGCACCACCGCCAAGACCGATGAAGAGGCTCGCGAGCTGCTGACCCTGGTCGGCGCCCCGTTTGAGCGTTAAGGAGGAGCAAAATGGCTAAGACTTCTATGAAGATCAAGCAGGCGCGTCCTGCCAAGTTCTCCAGCCGCAAGTACAACCGCTGCAAGCTCTGCGGCCGCCCCCACGCGTATCTGCGTGACTACGGCGTGTGCCGCATCTGCTTCCGCGAGCTCGCCTACAAGGGCGAGATCCCCGGCGTCAGAAAGGCGTCTTTCTGAACCGACTTTTTGAATAAGCCTTTGATATGGGGCTTGCATGGACTGCGAAAGGTCACTGTTAATTGTATAGCGATATACCATTGGCAGTGATACCTCGCGGCCGAAACGGGAAACCCCCGTAACTCTAAACTAGGAGGAAACACGAAAATGCATATCACAGACCCCATTGCGGATATGCTCACCCGCATCCGCAACGCAAACAATGCAAGACACGAAACTGTTGATGTTCCCGCCTCGAACATGAAGAAGAGCATCGCTCAGATCCTGCTCGACGAGGGCTATATCAAGAGCTTCCAGGTTATCGACGACGGCGTGCAGGGCATGATCCACATCACGCTCAAGTACAACGGCAAGGACAAGGTCATCACCGGCCTTCGCCGCGTTTCCAAGCCGGGCCTGCGCGTTTATGTCGGCGCAGACGAGCTTCCCCGCGTGCTCCGCGGCCTCGGCGTCGCCATCGTCTCCACGTCCAAGGGCGTCATGACCGACAAGGCGGCTCGCGCCAACCATGTCGGCGGCGAAGTCCTGGCGTTCGTGTGGTAAGGAGGGCAGAGAACAATGAGTCGTATTGGTAGAATGCCCGTTGTCATCCCCGGCGGCGTCGAAGTCAAGATCGCGGACGGCAACCTTGTCACCGTCAAGGGCCCCAAGGGGACCCTCACCCAGCAGTTCAGCCCGCTGATGACCCTCAAGCAGGAGGGCACCGAGGTCCACATTTCCCGTCCCGACGACGAGAAGGAGAACCGCGCCCTGCACGGTCTGACCCGCGCGCTGCTGCACAACATGGTCGTCGGCGTGACCGAGGGCTACAAGAAGGAGCTCGACATCAACGGCGTCGGTTACCGCGCCGCCAAGGAGGGCAAGAAGCTCGTTTTGACCATCGGTTACTCCCATCCCGTTGAGGTGGAGGAGATCGACGGCATCACGATCGACGTCCCCAACCCCAACCACATCGTCATTTCGGGCTGCGACAAGCAGAAGGTCGGCCAGTTTGCCGCCGAGGTCCGCGAGAAGCGCCCGCCCGAGCCGTACAAGGGCAAGGGTATCAAGTACACGGATGAGGTCATCCGCCGCAAGGTCGGTAAGACCGGCGTCAAGAAATAAGGAGGTGTGCCGAAATGATCAAAAGACCCGATACGAAAGCGCAGCGCTTAAAGCGTCATAAGAGAGTCCGTTCCAAGGTGTCCGGCACGCCCGAAAGACCCCGCCTGAACGTATTCCGCAGTGAGAACAACATCTATGCCCAGATCATCGACGACGTCGCCGGCAACACGCTCGTTGCGGCCTCCTCGCTCGACAAGGAGATCACGGGCAACGGCGGCAACAAGGCTGCCGCGCGTGCGGTCGGCAAGCTGATTGCCGAGCGCGCCAAGGCCAAGGGCATCAATGCGGTCGTGTTCGACCGCGGCGGCTACCTGTATCACGGCCGCGTGGCAGAGCTTGCCGAGGGCGCCCGTGAGGGCGGTCTGGAATTCTAAGGGAGGAGGAAAATAGAAATGCCCAGATTTGAAAGAGAACAAAGCGAATACATGGAAAAGCTCGTTTTCCTCAACCGCGTTTCCAAGACCGTTAAGGGCGGCCGCGTGGCGAAGTTTTCCGCGCTGATGGTCGTCGGCGACGGCAAGGGCAAGGTCGGTTACGGCCTTGGCAAGGCTGCCGAAGTTCCCGAGGCGATCCGCAAGGGCCTCGAGGCTGCCAAGAAGAACATGATCACCGTCACGCTCGAGGGTACCACCATTCCCCACGAGACCATCGGTGAGTTCGGCGCGGGCCGCGTGCTTTTAAAGCCCGCCGCTCCCGGTACCGGCGTCATCGCCGGCGGCGCGGTGCGTGCGGTCGTCGAGGCCGCGGGCATCAAGGACATCCGTACCAAGTGCCTGCGCTCCAACAACCCCAACAACGTCGTCGGCGCGGCGTTCGAGGGCCTCAAGTCCATGCGCAATGCCGAGCAGGTCGCCAAGATCCGCGGCAAGAACGTGGAAGAGATCAAAGGCTAAGGAGGCAGTGAGACATGGCTAAGTTGAATGTTGAGCTCGTCAAGAGCCTGAACGGCAGACTGGATAAGCACATTGCCACTGCCAACTCGCTGGGCCTGCGCCGCATCGGCGACAGCACCGTCCAGCCCGACAACGACCAGACCCGCGGCAAGATCGCCCAGATCGGCTATCTGCTCAAGGTTACCGAAGTAAAGTAAGGAGGAGATGTCGAAATGAAACTTCATGAACTGTCTCCTGCTGTCGGCTCCACGAAGGAAGCATACCGCAAGGGCCGCGGCAACGGCAGCGGCAACGGCAAGACCGGCGGCCGCGGCCACAAGGGCCAGAAGGCGCGCAGCGGCGGCGGCGTGCGCATCGGTTTCGAAGGCGGCCAGATGCCTCTGACCCGCACGACCCCGAAGCGCGGCTTCAACAACATCTTCGCGAAGCCCTATGAGATCATCAACCTGAACGCTCTCAATCGTTTTGAGGACGGCGAGACTGTCACCGCAGAAGCTCTGCTTGCCAAGGGCATCCTTTCGAAGTGCGAATACGGCTTCAAGGTGCTCGGCAACGGCTCCGTCAAGAAGAAGGTCACCGTGAAGGCGTCTGCGTTTTCCCAGTCCGCGAAGGAAGCCATCGAGGCGGCTGGCGGAAAGGCAGAGGTGGTCTAAGTGATCCAAACCATCAAGAAGGCGTGGGGGATCCCCGAGCTGCGCAAGAAGATCATCTTCACGATCATGATCCTGCTGATCTTCCGCATCGGCAACGCCATCCCCGTGCCCTACGTCAACACCGAGCTGCTGCAGACTTACCTCGACGGTATGAGCACCACGGTGCTGGGCCTGTACAACGTGATGTCCGGCGGCGCGTTCGCATCTGCGACCGTTTTCGCCCTCGGCGTCCAGCCCTATATCAACAGCTCCATCATCATCCAGCTGCTGACCATCGCCATCCCCGCGCTCGAGCGTCTTGCCCGTGACGGCGGCGAGGCCGGCAAGAAGAAGATCGCGTCCATCACGCGCTACGCGACGGTTGCCATCGCCCTTCTCCAGGGCCTCGGCTACTACTTCCTGATGAAGAACTACGACATCCTCGAGCAGAACGGCTTCTGGCCCGCCGTCGTCATCATCATCTCGTTCGTCGCCGGTTCCGCGTTCGTGATGTGGCTCGGCGAGCAGGTCAATGAGTTCGGCGTCGGCAACGGCATTTCGATCATCCTGTTCGCAGGCATCCTCTCCCGCGTTCCGGTTATGATCCAGCAGGGCGCCGCGTATGTCGCGCAGCATGGCAGCATCGCCTGGCTCTACATGGCGCTGCTGGTCATCGGCATTCTGCTGATGGTCGTGCTGATCGTCCACGTCAGCGCGGCGGAGCGCCGCATCCCGGTGCAGTACGCCAAGCGTCAGGTCGGCCGCAAGATGTACGGCGGCCAGGCGTCGACCCTCCCGATGAAGGTCAACATGTCCGGCGTTCTGCCCATCATCTTCGCGCAGAGCATCGCGATGCTCCCCGCGACCGTCGCCGCGTTCCTGCCGGCACCTGCCGAGGGCAGCTTCGGCAAGAGCCTGCTCAACGCGATCGACACGAAGTCGATCCTCTATCTGGTCGTCTACTTCCTGATGATCATCGGCTTCAGCTATTTCTACGCCACCATCCAGTTCAACCCTGTTGAGATCTCCAACAATCTCAAGCGCCAGGGCGGCTTCATCCCCGGCT
Organism: Oscillospiraceae bacterium; assembly: GCA_015068465.1. Taxonomy (GTDB): domain Bacteria; phylum Bacillota; class Clostridia; order Oscillospirales; family Oscillospiraceae; genus Hominicoprocola. The sequence goes on from SVKM01000056.1 coordinate 4,619, forward strand.
TCCGTCCGGGCAAGCCCACCAGCGACTTCATCGCGAAGGTGCTCGGTAAGGTGACACTGTTTGGCGCCATCTATCTCGGTATCGTTGCCATTGCCCCGCTGATCGTCGGCAAGGCTCTGGGCAACAATGCGCTCGCCATCGGCGGTACGTCCGTCATCATCGTGGTCGGCGTCGCACTGGAGACGGTGCAGGCGCTCGAGAGCCAGATGCTGATGCGTCAGTACAAGGGCTTCCTTGAATAAAGGAGAGAGAGATGAATCTGATTTTATTGGGCGCTCCCGGCGCGGGGAAGGGCACACAGGCCGCGATCCTCGCGCGCGAGTTGAACATCCCGACCATCTCCACCGGCAACATCCTGCGCGCCGCGGTCGCGAGCGGCAGTGAGCTGGGCAAACAGGCGAAGGCCTGCATGGAGACCGGCGCGTTGGTGTCCGATGAGATCATCATCGGTATCATCCGCGACCGCCTCGCGCAAAGCGATTGTGCAAACGGCTATATCCTCGACGGTGTGCCCCGCACGATCGCTCAGGCGGAGGCGTTGGAAGTCAGCGGTATCAAGTTTGACCACGTGATCTCCCTGGAAATCTCGGACGAGACGATCATGGAGCGCATGAGCGGGCGGCGCGTCTGCCCCAAGTGCGGCGCGAGCTATCACGTCGTCGCAGTGCCTCCGAAAAAGGAAGGCATTTGCGACGCGTGCGGCAGCGAGCTGATCACGCGCAAGGATGATGCCCCCGAGACCGTCAAATCGCGTCTCGCGGTCTATCATAAGGAAACGGAACCCCTCAAGGAGTTTTACCGCTCCCGGGGCGTTCTGGTCCCGGTGGAGGACAAAGGCTCCGTCGAAGCCACCTCCGCGGCGATCCTCGCGGCTCTGAAGGAGTGATGCGTATGATCACACTCAAGTCTGAGCGCGAGATCGAATTGATGCGCAGGGCGGGAAAAATTACCGCGGCTGCCCGTGCCTTGGCAGGGGAAATGGTAAAGCCCGGCGTAACAACCCGAGAGATCGACAAAGCAGTACACCGTTTCATCAAATCGCAGGGCGCCGAGCCGTCGTTTCTCAATTACAACGGCTATCCCGCCAGCGTCTGCATCTCGGTCAACGACGAGATCATCCACGGCATTCCGGGCTCCCGGGTGCTGCAGGAGGGCGACATCGTGAGCATCGACGTGGGCGCGTATATCGGCGGGTTTCACGGCGACTGTGCGGCGACCTACGCCTGCGGGAAAATTTCCGACGAGGCGCAGCGCCTGATCGACGTGACGAGGCAGAGCTTCTTTGAGGGCATCAAGTTCGCCCGCGAGGGCTGCCGCATCTCGGACATCGGCCATGCGGTGCAGGAGTATGTGGAAGCGAACGGATTTTCCGTCGTGCGTGAATACGTCGGCCACGGCGTCGGCAGAAACATGCACGAAGCGCCCGAGGTGCCGAACTACGGCGCGCCGGGCCACGGCCCCAAGCTCCTGCGCGGCATGACGATCGCGGTCGAGCCGATGGTAAACATGGGCAAGGCGGCGATCCGACAAATGCCGGACGGCTGGACCGTCAGGACAGCCGACGGCAAGTACGCCGCGCATTACGAGAATACGCTCCTGATCACGGCAGGGGAACCGGAGCTTCTGACGGTTCCCGCCCCTTGAGGTGAGCGTTATGGAAATCATAAAAGCGCATCTGGTCGAGGCGACTGCCGGACGCGAGAAGGGCAAGCTCTTCTACGTCATGGAGACGGAGGGCGAGTATGTGTTCCTCGCGGACGGCAAGAGCCGCCGGGTCGAGGCGCCGAAGCGGAAAAAGTCGAAGCACGTCCGCTTCATCGCCGCGGACGACGGCCGTGTCGCCGAGAAGATCAGAGAAAACGAACGAGTAACCAACAGCGAGCTCCGCAAAGCGATCGCATCGTACGGCGGAGCGGAGAATTCCGACCAGGAGGGATAACACTTGGCGAAGTCCGACATGATCGAAGTGGAGGGTACGGTCGTTGAGTCCCTGCCCAACACGAAATTCCGGGTGGATATCGGAAACGGCCACACGATTTTGGCGACCATTTCCGGCAAGCTCAGAATGAATTACATCAGGGTCCTGCCCGGTGACAAGGTCACGGTGGAAATGTCCCCCTACGACCTGACCCAAGGTCGGATCACATGGCGTACAAAGTAATTGGAGGTTTCAAGACATGAAAGTAAGACCGTCCGTGAAGCCCATGTGCGAGAAGTGCAAGATCATTCGCCGCAAAGGCCGTGTCATGGTCATCTGCGAGAATCCGAAGCACAAGCAGCGCCAGGGCTGAGATTGAATTGGAGGTAAATTGAGTATGGCACGTATTGCCGGTATTGACCTGCCGAAGGATAAGCGAATCGAGATCGGTTTGACTTACATCTACGGCATTGGCAGAAAGAGCGCCTGCGACATCCTCGAAAAGGCTGGCGTCAATCCCGATACCCGCGTCAAGGATCTCACCGACGCGGAGGAAGCGAAGCTGCGCGAGGTCATCGACCACGGCTACATCGTCGAGGGCGACCTGCGCCGTCAGACCGCGCTGGACATCAAGAGACTCAGCGAGATCGGCTGCTATCGCGGCACCCGTCATCGCCGCGGCCTGCCCGTCCGCGGTCAGCGCAGCAAGACCAACGCACGCACCCGCAAGGGCCCGAAGAAGACCATTGCGAACAAGAAGAAGTAAGGAGGGAGAAGAATAATGGCTACTGCTAAGTCTGCCGGCGGCAAGAAGGTTGTCCGCCGTCGTCGCGAAAAGAAGAACGTAGAACGCGGTCAGGTCCATATCCGTTCTTCCTTCAACAACACCATGGTCACCGTGACCGACTCTCAGGGCAACGCCCTTTCCTGGGCTTCCTCGGGCGGCCTCGGCTTCCGCGGCAGCAAGAAGTCCACGCCGTTCGCCGCGCAGAGCGCCGCCGAGACGGCTGCGACCGCCGCCATGGAGCACGGCCTCAAGTCCGTTGAGGTCTTTGTCAAGGGCCCCGGACAGGGCCGTGAAGCCGCGATCCGCGCCCTCCAGGCCGTCGGTCTCGAGGTCACGATGATCAAGGACGTTACCCCCATCCCGCACAACGGCTGCCGTCCCCCGAAGCGCCGCCGCGTCTAATGAAGAAGGAGGAATCAACTAATGGCTAAGAATCAACAGCCCATCGTGAAGCGCTGCAGAGCGCTGGGCATTTCTCCTGCGGCTATGGGCTACACCGGCAAGACCAAGAGCGAGAGCAATCGTAACCCCAAGGGTCAGATGCGCCGTAAGCAGAGCGAATATGCCAGTCAGCTCAACGAGAAGCAGAAGGTCAAGTTCGTCTACGGCATCCTGGAAAAGCAGTTCCGTGAGTACTATGAGCAGGCGTCCAAGGCCAGCGGCCAGACCGGCGAAGTGATGCTCACCACCATCGAGCGTCGTCTGGACAACGTCGTGTACCGTCTGGGCTTTGCCATGACCCGCCGCGAGGCGCGTCAGGCGGTCAGCCACGGCCACTTCACCGTCAACGGCAAGCGCGTCAACATCCCGTCCTACCTCATCAAGGTCGGCGACGTGATCGAGGTCGCGGAGAAGAGCCGCTCTTCCGTCATGTTCAAGCGCCTCACCGGCGAGGACGCGCCCGTCTTTACGGTGCCGACCTGGCTCGAGCGCGAGAAGAACACCCTCAAGGGCAAGGTCGTGCGTATGCCCGCCCGCGAGGACATCGACCTCCCGATCGAGGAGCACTTGATCGTCGAGTTGTACTCGAAGTAATCGGGAAACCCTCATCACGCACATTCTGTCGGCGCGGCACGCCGTGTCGATATCCGAATGCCGTTTCGCCCGCCGCAGCCCGGCGGCGCGGAGCGCGGCAAAATGAATAAGGAGGGTAACTGCTTTGGTTGAAATTGAAAAGCCCCAGATCGAGTGCATGGAAGACCCCGAAAACGGCACTTACGGCAAGTATGTAGTCGAACCGCTCGAGCGCGGCTACGGCATCACGCTTGGCAACGCGCTGCGCCGCATCATGCTCTCGTCCCTGCCCGGTACGGCGGCGACGACGATCAAGATCGCGGGCGTGCAGCATGAGTTCTCCACCATCCCCGGCGTTAAGGAGGATGTGACGGAGATCGTGCTGAACATCAAGAGCCTCATTACCAAGCTCAACGGCGCGGAGACCGTCAAGACCGTCTACATCGAGGCGACCGGCCCCTGCGAGGTCACCGCGGGCGACATCAAGGGCGACAGCGAGGTCGAGGTCCTCAACCCGGATCTGCACATCGCGACGCTCGACGCCGGCGCGACGCTGAACATGGAGATCACGCTCAGCCACGGCCGCGGCTATGTGTCCGCCGACCGCAACAAGCCGGCGCAGACCGTCATCGGCCTCATTCCCGTCGATTCGATCTACACGCCCGTCTACAAGGTCAACTACACGGTGGAAAACACCCGCGTGGGCAACATGACCGACTTCGACAAGCTGACGCTCGAGGTCTGGACGGACGGCACGATCACCCCGCGCGACGCCGTTTCGCTGGGCGCGAAGATCCTGTGCGACCACTTCACGCTCTTCACCGACCTGAGCGACACGATGAGCGCACGCTCCACCGTCGTCGAGAAGGCGGAGGCGCAGCGCGACAAGGTGCTCGAGCTCACCATTGAGGAGCTCGATCTGTCGGTGCGCAGCTTCAACTGCCTCAAGCGCGCGAACATCAATACCGTCGAGGATCTGATTTCCAAGACCGAAGACGATATGATGAAGGTCCGCAACCTCGGACGCAAGTCGCTCGAGGAGGTCATCAACAAGCTCGCTATGATGGGCCTGTCCCTCGCCAGCGAGGACAACAACTAATGAACTGATTCCGTAAGGAGGGAAACGATATGCCCGGAACCCGTAAGCTCGGCAAGACCACCGATCAGCGCCGTGCGATGCTCCGCCAGCAGGTCACCGATTTCCTGGACAACGGCAAGATGGAGACCACCGTCACCCGTGCCAAGGAGATCAAGCCCCTCGCCGAGAAGATGATCACCCTCGGCAAGAAGGGCGACCTCGCCGCCTACCGTCAGGCAATGGCGTTCATCACCCGTGAGGACGTCGTCAAGAAGGTCTTCAAGGAGATCGCGCCCGGTTATTCGGAGCGCAACGGCGGCTATACCCGCATCACCCGCACCGGCGTTCGCCGCGGTGACGCGGCGGAGACCGCGATGATCGAGCTGGTGTAAGCCAGAAAGCAAGCAAAAAAGCCCATTTCCACGTCAATTCGCGAAGATGTGGAAATGGGCTTTTTGTCGCATATACGCCCGCTCCCCCGCGTAGAATGGCGGGAGGAGGTGCGATCCATGAAACGAAGCAAGGCGTGGCTGTGCCTGCTGTTTTTGCCCCTGCTCGCGCTTCTCGGCGCGCGCGAGGGCGCGGTCCCCGCGCTCTCGCCGGAGCCGACGGCATATCTTGCCCTTACGTTCGACGACAGCCCGAACGGCGAAACGACCGAGCGCCTGCTCGACGGGCTTGCCGCGCGCGGCGCGCACGCGACCTTTTTCGTCATCGGCGAGCAGATCGCCTCTCAGGAGCCGATACTGCGCCGTATGGCGGCGGAAGGCCATCAGGTGGGAAATCACACCTGGACGCACCGTCGGCTCGATACGAGCGGCTGCGTGGGCTTACACGAGCTCGTGCGCACCGAGGAGATGCTTTGCGCGGTTGCCGGCGGCGAAAAGCACTGGATCCGGCCGCCGTGGGGATTTGCCAGCGCGGAAACGCTGCGCGAGGCGGAGGCGCCGCTCATTTACTGGTCGCTCGACACCGAGGACTGGCGTGTGCTCAACGCGGAGAGGATCGCGCAGTGCATCGTCGACAACGCCCGCGACGGCGACATCGTGCTGCTGCACGACAGCTATGGCTCGAGCGTCGACGCGGCGCTCATGGCGATCGACACGCTCGCCGCGCGCGGCTTTGCGTTCGTGACGGTGGAGGAGCTGTTCGCGCGCATGGAAGTCGTGCCGGAGCGCGGCTGCCTCTACTGCCGCCCGGACCAGCTGCGCGAGGTCAAATAAAAAAGGGAGGAAGCTGACGCTTCCTCCCCCGATGCAAAGCATTTCAGCGCTTTCTCAGCGCGACCTCCGCCTCGTCGATCATCTTTTGGTTGCGCTCGTTGAGCGCGTCAAGCTCCTCCCCGCTGGCGGCGGCGAGCTCCTTTTCCGAATAGATGCGGATGAACGCGACGGATTTCTTGTCGATCAAGCCGGCAAGCGTCTTGAGTTCAGGGAAGCTGAGCTTTTCGAGCACGTCCGCTTCCTCGACCTTGGTAATGGTGCCGTTGCGCGAGGCGGGATCGACGGTGGCAAGCACATAGTTCTTCTGCGCCGTGTCGTAATAATAGCGCTGGAAGGTGCCGTTCTCGCCCTCGTAGACCTCAGACACAGCGCTCCAGCCGTTTTCGTGCATGGCGTAGTCCATGGTCGTCATCGGCGGGATATGGATGGTCATATCCTTGAAAGCGATCAGCTTAAGCCCTGCGGAAATCTCGGCTTTGATGTTTTCAATGTTCGTCATACGCGCCGCCCCCTTTGTTAGTATAATTATTTTACGGTACGGGGCGAGCTTTGTCAAGGCAGAACGTACGAAAGAACCGTGCAAGAAAAAGTCGAAATGTTTTTTGACGGCAAGTGTTGACATGTGCCCTTGTGTATGGTATATTATCGGTTGTCGATTGTCCGCCGGTGTGGTGGAATAGGTAGACACAGGGGACTTAAAATCCCCCGGCAGCAATGCTGTACCGGTTCGAGTCCGGTCACCGGCACCAAATATCGCGGAGTAGAGCAGTTGGCAGCTCGTCGGGCTCATAACCCGGAGGTCGGAGGTTCAAGTCCTCCCTCCGCAACCAGAAAAACGCCTGATTTCGTAAGAAATCAGGCGTTTTTGCAACTTTATTTAGCAGATTTCGATTGCGCAAAACCAAAAAGAAGCGTATGAAACTGGGCTCTTGTACCAAATATAAAACTTTTGGGCATATTATTTGGTACAAGTTTTTCTTGCGAAATCAGGTGTTTCCCACGGTATGAGCCTCCGTCGCGCATGGTTTTCATGGCAAAGGGGCAAAGCAGCGCCGTATGGCGAGGTTGCCATGGCAAAGAGCCTTATGCGCTACTCATGTAGAGCCTTTCGCGGCATAAGGTTTGCAAAAAGAGGATGGCTGTTTTATAGAGCTTGACCAAGGTGTTCGTCGAATGAAGTAAAGGTCGAGGATCGCTATCTGATCCCCGACCTTTTGTTCGATTATTCGCAATAGTTCACATGACGAGACAAGATCCGATTTTCCTGATCCCTTTCTTGCCTTTGAGATCTTTGCCACAATCAATGAGAATGCCAAAATATTCCAGTTCTAAATCTCTAAAAACCTTGCCCGCCTCTGAATAATCTCTCTTATCAAAACAGTTCTCCGTGTAGTGGAAGCACTGCAATGATTTCTCCGCTTCCGATTTTCATGGCGACTCTTCCCTTTCCGCCACGGTTCTGGACGGTCATACAATCGGCGTTGATGCAGAGCGTGCGCCCGTTGCTGCAGACAAAGAGGAGCAGATTGTCGGATCTGATGACAGAAACGACGCCATCTCCATCCCCGATGTTGAAAAGCTCGCTGCCTTGGGATCCCCTATGATGAGCCTGTGCACTCTCATAGGTAAGGTATGCGACCATGCCGCGCTTGCTGGCCACAATCACACGATCGTCTTCCGGGTATGGGATGGCGGCCGCAAGGGATGCCCCGGCATCCAGCTCAATACCCTGACAACTCGTGTTCCGGGCAGAATCCGTGCGGAAGATGTCCGTCGCTATCAGACGAAGCGCCTTGCCGTTGCTGCTGACAAGAAACGGATCGGTTTCCCTGCTGCAGAAAAATGCGCTTGCAAGGGTATCGCTTTTATACTGCTCGC
>SVKM01000057.1 GCA_015068465.1 Oscillospiraceae bacterium
ACTATGGCTATCGTAACGACAAAGGACATGTTCGCGAAGGCGTACAACGGCGGCTATGCCATCGGCGCGTTCAACGTCAACAACATGGAGATCATCCAGGGCATCACCGAGGCAGCGATCGAGCTCAAGGCGCCGCTGATCCTGCAGGTCTCCAAGGGCGCGCGCGCCTATGCCAAGCACGTCTACCTGATGAAGCTGATCGAGGCGGCGGTCGCCGACGCCGAGCAGACCGCGGGCTTTGACCTGCCCATCTGCGTCCACCTCGACCACGGCGACAGCTTCGAGCTGTGCAAGAGCTGCATCGACGGCGGCTTCACGAGCGTCATGATCGACAAGAGCGGCCTGCCGATCGAGGAGAACATCAAGATCACCAAGCAGGTCGTCGAGTACGCGCACGACCACGGCGTCGTCGTCGAGGCGGAGCTCGGTACGCTCGCCGGCGTCGAGGACGAGGTCAAGGTCAGCGCCGAGGATTCCTCCTACACCAAGCCCGAGGACGTGCAGCACTTCGTCGAGGAGACCGGCTGCGACTCCCTCGCCATCGCCATCGGCACCAGCCACGGCGCCTACAAGTTCACCGCCGCGCAGTGCACCCGCGACGCCAACGGCAAGCTCGTCCCGCCCCCGCTGCGCTTCGACATCCTCGAAGAGGTCGCCAAGCGCCTGCCCGGCTTCCCGATCGTCCTGCACGGCTCGTCGAGCGTCCCGCAGGAGTTCGTCGACACCATCAACAAGTTCGGCGGCAAGATGCCCGACGCCGTCGGCATCCCCGAGGAGCAGCTGCGCAAGGCGGCGAGCATGGCGGTTTGCAAGATCAACATCGACTCCGACCTGCGCCTCGCGCTGACCGCGTGCATCCGCGAGCACTTCGCCGAGCATCCCGACCACTTCGACCCGCGCCAGTACCTCAAGCCCGGCCGCGAGGCGATCAAGGCGATGGTCGAGCACAAGATCAAGGACGTGCTGGGCTGCGACGGCAAAGCCTGATAAATTAAAGGGGGGACCAGTCCCCCCTTTAGATTCCCCCTAACGCTGCGCTTCCCGCACGCCGATGGCGCACGGGCGCTCCGCGCAGAGAGTTTTTTCCGACGCGCATGTCGTCAGAAAAAACGATACAATTCATTGCCGCTCCGCGGCAAATTAAAGGAGAAAAACAATGGCTGAACTCAAAGGCGCATGCATCATCGGGCAGTCCGGCGGCCCGACCTCCGTCATCAACGCCAGCGCGTACGGCGTCATCCGCACCGCGCTCGATAACCCCAACATCACCAACGTCTACGGCGCGGAGCACGGCATCAAGGGCGTGCTCGCCGACCGGCTGTTCGACATGGGCAAGGAGGACGCCTCCGAGCTGGAGCTTCTCAAGTACACCCCGTCGAGCGCGCTGGGCTCCTGCCGCTACAAGATGAAGGACCCCGACGAGGACGATACCGACTACAAGCGTATCCTCGAGGTGTTCAAGAAGCACGACGTCCGCTATTTCTTCTACAACGGCGGCAACGACTCCATGGACACCTGCAACAAGATCTCCAAGTATATGCAGAAGGTCGGCTATGAGTGCCGCGTGATGGGCGTTCCCAAGACCATCGACAACGACCTCTTCGGCACCGACCACTGCCCGGGCTTCCCCTCGGCGGCGAAATACATCGCCACGAGCTGCATGGAGGTCTGGCAGGACGCGCGCGTGTATGACACGGGCATGGTCTGCATCATCGAGATCATGGGCCGCCACGCCGGCTGGCTGACCGCGGCCTCCGCGCTCGCCTGCGAGTACGGCGCGGGCCCCGACCTCATCTATCTGCCCGAGACCGACTTCGACATGGACCGGTTCCTCTCCGACGTCGAGCGCATCTACAAGGAAAAGGGCAACTGCATGGTCGCCGTGTCCGAGGGCATCCACTACGCCGACGGCAGCTTCGTTTCCGAGGCGAAGACCAGCGCGACGGACGGCTTCGGCCACGCGCAGCTCGGCGGCCTCGCGGCGCTGCTCGCGAACGTCGTCAAGGAGCGCACCGGCGCGAAGGTCCGCGGCATCGAGCTGAGCCTGCTCCAGCGCTGCGGCGCGCACCTCGCGTCCCAGACCGACATCGAGGAGAGCTTCATGGCGGGCAAGGCGGCGGTCGAGAACGCCGTCGCCGGCATCACCGACAAGATGGTCGCCTTTGAGCGCGAGACGGTGAACGGCCGCTACGCCTGCAAGACGAAGCTTCTGAACCTCACCGACGTCGCCAACTACGAAAAGAAGGTGCCGCTGGAGTGGATCAACGACGCGCACAACGGCGTCAAGCACGAGTTTATCGACTACGCGCTCCCGCTCATTCAAGGCGAAACCGGCATGGTCAAGGTCGACTCGCTGCCGCGGTTTGCCAAGCTGAAAAAGGTTCTCGCGTAAAACCTCTTAAGAAACGGTTTGCGACCCCATTTCTTCTTTTTCTTGAAAAGAAGAAACGGTGTCGCCCGCCAAAGAAGAAAAGCGCCTTGCCGCGTAACCGGCAGGGCGCTTTGCTTTGTTCGGCGCGTACGGGGACGATACGTTGCTTCTCTGTTTCCGCTTGCCGCTGCATGTTATCTTGCGGCGGGTGTATGCGCCTCTTGTGCGCGCGCCTCGACCGCCCTTTGGGATGCCGTCTCGTGCGTGCGCTTCTTTTACGCGCGCCTCGGGGTCGATCATCGGGCGGTTCGCTTTACATGACTGCGACAATCATTTTGCGCGCGGATAGGGGCGCGGGTCGTCAGTCCGACCAACCAGATAATCGAGCGATACGTTGAATTTATCCGCGATTTTGACAAGAATTTCCAACCTTGGCTCGCGAGTCATCAATTCATAATTCTGATAGGCTTTTTCCGTGATGTCACAATAAACGGCGACCTCCCACTGGGTAAGCCCCGCTGCTTTTCGACACGATTTCAGCCGCTGTGACAAGGTTTCTCTCATACGCTTCACCTACAATTGTTCTTGACAAGACAATTATGGCGAAGTAAAGTGTTCAATATACCAACAATTGTAGGTGAGGAGGACAGGCTGTGGTCGATTACGAAAAGCTCTATCACATCATGGTGGACGGCGCGGAGGTCGCCATCGCGGCGATCAACGCGCAGAACTACGGCGCGGCGCGAAAGGCTCTGATCCGCGCCGAGCGCGAGGCGGAGGAGCTGTATATCAGCGCCGCCGACGATGAAGCAAGCGAAACGACAGCGGAAATCCCGCAATAACATTCCCCCGAGGCGCGCGCAAAAGAGGCGCACGCACGAGGGACGTGCCAAAAGAGAGGTCGAGGCGCGCGCAAAATAGACGCACACGCTCGCCGCAAGATAACATAGAGCGGCAAGCGGATTTAGACGCTACACGTATCGTCAAGCCCGCGTCGAACAACGCAAAGACGCCTTACCGGTATCGGCAAGGCGTCTTTCTCTTTTGGGGAAGTCTGAAACCGCGTTTTCTCTTTCGCAAGAGAAAGAGAAAAGGCGGTGTCAGAGAAACGGTTTCAGGAGGATCGTCCCTTACATCATAAACTGCGCCGTGCAGAACGCCGCGTAGATGCAAAGCAGCGTCACGCCCTGCCAGCGCGCAAGCTTGCCCTTTGCAAGCGCGGGCACGGTCAGCAGCAGCATGACCGCGAACATCACGGGAAAGTCCATCACGAGCGAGGCGTTGCGCCCCGCGATCATCGAGTTCTGCGGGATCGGGAACGGCGAGAGCGCCACCGACGCGCCCGAGACCAGCACGAGGTTGAAAAGGTTCGCGCCGATGACGTTGCCGAGCGAGAGCGCGCTGTGGCCCTTGACAAGCGAGGTGATGGCGGTCACCAGCTCGGGAAGCGAAGTGCCGAGCGCGACGAACGTCAGCGCGATGACGCTCTCCGGCACGCCCAGCGCCTGCGCGATCAACGTGCCGTTGTCGACGAGCAGCCGCGCGCCGACGGCGATGAGCGCCGCGCCGACGACGAGCAGCACCAGCGCCTTCCACAGCGGGATATCCTTGATTTCTTCCTGCTCGCTCTCCGCATCGGCGGCGGAGGGGTTTTTCGTCATCTGGCGCACGGTGACGGCCATGTACGCCACGAACATCGCCAGCAGCACGAAGCCCACCGGGCGGCTGAAGTAGCCGGTCGTGTAGGCGATGCCCGCGTAAAAGACGGCGGCAATGAAGAAGAACGCGACCGGCGTTTTGAGCGCCGCCTTGTCCACCTTGCCCGGGCGCACGGCGACGGTCAGCGCCGCGATGAGCGCCGTGTTGCAGATGACCGAGCCGATGGCGTTGCCGTAGGCGATCTCGCCGTGGCCGCCGAGGGCGGCGGACGTCGAGACCATGACCTCGGGCAGCGTCGTGCCGATGGAAACGACGGTCGCGCCGATGAGCAGCTCCGGCAGGCGGAAGCGGCGGGCGATGGCGGTCGCGCCGTCCACGAACCAGTCGCCGCCCTTGATCAGGCACACAAGGCCGACGACAAACAACAATACAGGTACCAACATATCTTTTTCTCCTAACTCACAGAAATGCGCGTCAACAGCGCCCATTATAAACTCCGCCGGCGCAAAGCGCAAGCGGAGTTTTTAAAATATCCGCTTTTTTACCGTCTGCCGATCGCCGCGCAGACCAGAAACGCCGCGAGGTCGCACACAACGACCGTTGCGCCGACGGGCGTGGAGAGCAGGTACGAGCCCGCGAGCCCCAGGCAGAAGCAGCCCACCGCGAGCGCGCCGGCGAAGATCACGACCGAGCGGAAGCGCTTGAAAACGCGCATCGCCGAGAGCGCCGGGAAAATCACGAGCGACGAAATGAGCATCGCGCCCATCATGCGCATGCCGAGCACGACGGTCAGCGCCGTGAGCAGGGCGAGCAGCGTCTTGTACGTCCCGACCTTCACGCCCGTCGCGCGGGAGAAGCTCTCGTCGAACGTGACGGCGAAAAGCTGGTGGTAGAACGCGACGAACAGCGCCAGCACCGCCGCGGCGAGCGTGACGCTCAGCGCGACGTCCGCGCGCGACATCGCGAGGATGCTGCCGAACATATAGCTGTCGACGTCGGTGGTCATGCCGGTCGTGAGCGAGGTGACGATCACGCCGACGGCGAGCGCTGAGGCGGAGAGCACCGCGATCGCGGCGTCCGCGCTGACGCGGCTGGACTCGGCGATGCGCAGCAGGAAGAACGCCGCGAGCATCACCACGGGGATCGAGAACCACAGCGGCGCGAAGCCGCAGGCAAGCGCGACCGCGAGCGCGCCGAAGCTGACGTGGGAAAGCCCGTCGCCGATCATCGAATAGCGCTTTAAGACCAGCGGCACGCCCAGCAGCGCCGCGCACAGCGACACCAGCGCGCCCACGACGAACGCCCGCACGATGAACGGATAGGCGAACATGGATAAAAGCAGGTTCATTTTGCGCCTCCGTTTCTCCGCGCGGCGTCGAAGCGGCGCCCGCTCTCGTCGCGCAGGTATTCCTCCGTCGTGCCGTAGAACCAGCGCTTTTGTCCGATGTGAAGGATCGTCTTCGCCTCGCGCAGCGCGGCGTCCACGTCGTGCGTGACCATCAGGATCGCCATGTTCTCCTTGTCGTGGAGATAGCGCAGCGTCTTGTAGAGGTCCTGCGACGCGGCGGGGTCGAGCCCCGTCACCGGCTCGTCGAGGATCAGCAGCTCGTTTGCGGCGCAAAGCGCGCGGCAGAGCAGCACGCGCTGCTGCTGCCCGCCCGAAAGCTCGCGGTAGCATTTGTTGCGCAGCTCCAGGATACCGAGCTTCCCCATGTGCATCAGCGCGGCGGAGCGCTCCGCGCCCGTGTAGGCGAGGCGGAAGCCCCTTCGGTTGAGAAAGCCCGAGAGCACGACCTCCTCCACCGTGGCGGGAAAATCGCGCTGCGCGGGCGTCTGCTGCGGCAGATATCCGAGCTGTCCCGCCTTCTGCGCGCTGCGGTCGATGCTGCCCGCGAGCGGCGGCGTCAGGCCGAGCAGGCTCTTCAGAAGCGTCGACTTGCCCGAGCCGTTCTCGCCGAGCACCGCGGCGTAATCGCCGGTTTTCACGGCAAAATCCAGGTGCTCGAGCAGCGGCTTGCGCTCATAGCCGAGGCTCACGTCGTGGCAGGCCAGCAATATTTTCTCTTCCATCACGCAAGCCCCCTTTCCAAAGCCTTCAGGTTGCGCTCCATCATGCTCACATAGGTCTCCCCCGCGTCGAAGTCCGCGCGGGAGATCGTTTGCAGCGACCAGAGCCGCTCGATCCCCACGCCGTCCGCCTCCGCCACCACCTCGGCGATCCTCCGGCTGTCGAGGTCGACGGTGTACACCACCGGAACGCCCTCGTCGGAAACCTTGTCGATGAGGAACTTGAGCGTCGCGAGGCTCGGCTCGGTGTCGCTCGAACAGCCGTGGAACGCCGCGCGGTAGCGCAAATCGTATTCCTTGCAGAAATAGAGCATCGGCATCCGGTCGGCAAAGACCAGCAAATCGCGCCTTGCGCCCTGCCGCAGCGCGGCAAAGCGCGCGTCGAGAGCGTTCAGCTCCGCGACATAGGCGTCGCCGTTCGCGCGGTACGCCGCCGCGTTTTCGCCGTCGGCGGCGCACAGCGCCCCGCACAGCGCCTCGCACAGCGCCGCGGCGTTCGCCGGCGAGGTCCAGATATGCTCGTCGTACTCGATCTCGTCGCTGTCTTCTTCCTCTTCCTCTTCCGCGCCCTGCATGCCCTCGACGAATTCCTCCTCGCGGGCGTCGACATAGTCCATCATGCACACGACCGTGCCGATGTTCTCCCCCACGGCGTCGAGCATATCCTCGACCCATTCCTCGCTCTCGCCGCCGTTGTAGACGAACACGTCCGCGCGGGAGATCGTCACCGCGTCGAGCGGCGTGGGCTCAAAGCTGTGCGCCTCGCGCCCCGGCGAGAGCAGCAGCGTCACGTCGGCCCTGTCCCCCGCGATCGCGCGGGCGAAATCGTAGTACGGGAAAAGCGTCGTCACGATCCGCAGCCGCCCGCTTTCAGGCGCGGACGCGGCCGGCGCGGCGCAGCCGGTCAGCAGCAGCGCGCACAAAACCAGTGCCAAAAGCCGTTTCATTTCGTTTCCGCCTCCCGGCAAGCGGCGCAGACGCCGTAGAGCATCGTGCGGCGCGGATCGACGGTGAACCCGTGCTCCTCCTCCAGATGGCGGTAGAGCGGCGCGAGCCGCTCGCAGTCCACGTGCGTGATCGAGCCGCAGCGCTCGCACTTGAGCAAAAAGCAGTCGCCGCGCTCACCCGCGGGGCAGAACTGGTAAAACGCGCCGTCCTCGGTGAGCACCTTGTGGATGCTGCCGCGCTTTTCCAGCTTGTCGAGCTGGCGGTAGACCGTCGCCACGCCGACGGGTTCCCCGTCCGCGCGCAGCTCGTCGGCAAGCGCCTGCGCGGACACGCAGGCGTCGCGATGCGCCGAAATGCGCGAGAGCACCGCCTTCTGCTGCTTGGTGATATAGCTCACGGCAAAACGCCTCCTCAATTTGAAATTGATTATCGTTTTCATATATTAGCGTTTCTTTTGGATTTGTCAAGAGGAAAATGCACAAATTTCCTGATTTCTTTCGCAAAAAGAACTTGTACAAATGTTTGAATAATGATATAATACCTATTCAATGATTCGGATTATTTTTCGTCTTTTCGGAAGGAGGCGGACGATATGGCGGAGGAAAACCCGCACAAGGGTCATCGGGAGCGCAAAAAGGCGCAGTTCCGCGAGCACGGGCTCGACGCGTTCGCCGACCACGAGGTGCTGGAGCTCCTGCTCTTCTACGCGATCCCCCGCGCCGACACCAACCCCGTCGCCCATCGGCTTCTCGACCGTTTCGGCACGCTCGACGCCGTGCTCTCCGCGCCGGCGGAGGAGCTGGCGCAGATCGAGGGCATGGGCGAGCACGCCGCGACGCTGCTCGCCCTGCTGCTGCCCGTCGTGCGCCGCGCTTTTTTGGAGTCGCAGGGGAGAAGCGGGTTCGTCCTCGCCTCCGCCGAGCAGCTCGGCCAATATTTCTGCCGCCTGTTTTTCGGCGCGCGGCAGGAGGTCTTCTACGAGGTCTGCCTCGACGCCAAGGGAAAGCTCCTGCGCTGCTACAAGCTCGCGGAGGGCAGCGTCGACATGGTGAACGTCAACGTGCGCTGCATCGTGGAAAACGCGCTGCGCAGCCACGCGAGCGCCGTCGCCCTCTCGCACAACCACCCCAGCGGCATCGCCCTGCCCTCCGCCGACGACAACGCCACCACGCTGATGGTCTACGACGCGCTGCGCACGGTCGGGATCGAGCTGGTCGACCACATCATCGTCGCGGACGATGATTTCGTGTCCCTGTACGAAAACGGGCTTTTGCCCCCGAGATAGGAGAAACGCCGATGGATTTCAAGCTGCATGCGCCGTTTCAGCCGACCGGCGACCAGCCCGAGGCGATCGAAAAGCTCGTCGCCGGCGTCAATATGGGTCTGGACGAGCAGGTGCTCCTCGGCGTGACCGGCTCGGGCAAGACGTTCACAATGGCGAGCGTCATCGAAAAGATCAACCGACCCACGCTCGTGCTCGCGCACAACAAGACGCTCGCGGCGCAGCTTTGCGCCGAGTTCAAGGAGTTCTTCCCCGAAAACGCGGTGGAGTACTTCGTTTCCTACTATGACTATTACCAGCCCGAGGCGTATATCCCGCATACCGACACCTACATCGCCAAGGACGCCTCGACCAACGACGAGATCGACCGTCTGCGGCTTTCGGCGACCTGCGCCCTTTTGGAGCGGCGGGACGTGATCGTGGTGTCGTCGGTTTCCTGCATCTACGGCCTCGGCGAGCCGGACGACTTTGCAAAGCTGATGATCTCGCTGCGCCCGGGTCAGACGATCGAGCGCGACGAGCTGCTCCGCCGCCTGATCGAGGACCGCTACGAGCGCAACGACATCGCCTTCGAGCGCAACCGCTTCCGCGTGCGCGGGGATACGGTCGAGATCTACCCCGCCTACTACCGCGACCGCGCGGTGCGCGTGGAGTTCTTCGGCGACGAGATCGACCGCATCTCCGAGTTCCAGCCCACGACCGGCCAGAGCCTGCGGACGCTCACGCACACGGTCATCTATCCCGCCTCGCACTATGTCACGACCAAGGACAAGATGGAGCGCGCCATTGGCGAGATCGAGGTCGAGCTTGCCGAGCGCGAGCAGTATTTCCGCGACTGCGGCAAGGCGGTCGAGGAGCAGCGCATCCATCAGCGCACGCGCTACGACATCGAGATGATGCGCGAGCTCGGCTACTGCACGGGCATCGAGAACTACTCCCGCGTGATCGGCGGACGTCCGGTCGGCTCGCCGCCGATGACGCTGATCGACTACTTCCCCAAGGATTTCCTGCTCTTCGTCGACGAGAGCCACGTCACGCTGCCGCAGGTGCACGCGATGTACAACGGCGATCGCGCGCGCAAGCAGAGCCTCGTTGAGTACGGCTTCCGCCTGCCCTGCGCGTTCGACAACCGCCCGCTCAAGTTCGAGGAATTCGAGCAGCGCGTCCACCAGCGCATCTACGTTTCCGCGACGCCCGGCGAGTACGAGCGCGAGCGCGCGGGCCAGATCGTCGAGCAGGTCATCCGCCCGACGGGGCTTCTCGACCCGCGCGTGGAGGTGCGGCCCGTCGAGGGGC
Source organism: Oscillospiraceae bacterium (assembly GCA_015068465.1). Taxonomy (GTDB): domain Bacteria; phylum Bacillota; class Clostridia; order Oscillospirales; family Oscillospiraceae; genus Hominicoprocola. The sequence continues at coordinate 9,624 of SVKM01000057.1, forward strand.
AGATCGACGACCTGCTCGGCGAGATCAATGCCCGCGCCGCGCGCGACGAGCGCGTGCTCGTGACGACGCTGACAAAAAAAATGGCGGAGGACCTGACCGAATACCTCAAGGGCGTCGGCGTGAAGGTGCGCTACATGCACGCGGACGTCGAGACCATCGAGCGCATGGAGCTCATCCGCGACCTGCGCCTGGGCGAATTCGACGTGCTCGTCGGCATCAACCTGCTGCGCGAGGGCCTCGACCTGCCCGAGGTTTCGATGGTCGCGATCCTCGACGCGGACAAGGAGGGCTTTTTGCGCAGCGAAACGAGCCTCATCCAGACCATCGGGCGCGCGGCGCGAAACGCGGACGGCCTCGTGGTGCTCTACGCCGACACGGTCACGCCCTCCATGCGCCGTGCCATCGACGAGACGGAGCGCCGCCGCGAGATTCAGGACGCCTACAACAAGGCCCACGGCATTGTGCCGCAGACCATCCGCAAGGACATCCGCGAGGTGCTGGAGATCAGCAAAAAGGAAGAAGATTCCGCCCGCCGCCGCGGCAAGCGCAAGCTCTCCGAGCGCGAGCGCGACGAGCAGATCAAAAAGCTCGAGAAAGAGATGCAGGAGGCGAGCAAAATGCTCGAATTCGAGTACGCCGCGATATTACGCGACCGCATCATCGAGCTTCGCAAGGAAGACGGCAAATAATGGAGACGCGCTATGGCAAAGCATAAGGAAGAAAAAACGAACGTAATGCGCATTCTGGAACAGAAAAAGGTTCCGTACACGGCGCACACCTATGAGGAGACAGAAAGCCCATTGGGCGACCGCGAATACGGACTGCACATCGCGCGATCGCTCGGGCAGCCGGTCGGGCGCGTCTACAAGACGCTCGTCGCGCACGGCGCGGGCGGACAGCCGTATGTCTTCTGCATTCCCGTGGCGGAAAGCCTCGACCTCAAGAAAGCCGCGAAGGCGGCGGGCGAAAAATCCGTCGAGCTGCTCGCGGTCAAGGAGCTTTTGCCGCTGACCGGCTACGTGCGCGGCGGCTGCTCGCCGATCGGCATGAAAAAGCAGTATCCGACCGTTTTCCACAGCGCGGCCGCGGACTGCGAAACGGTCTTCGTCAGCGCGGGAAAGATCGGCGCGCAGATCGAGCTTGCGCCGCAAGCGCTGCTGGAGTTGACCGGCGCGCAAACCGCCGATATTATTGTTTGAGGAGCTTTTATGAACAGCAAGATTTTCGTCAAGGGCGCGAGAGAGAACAACCTCAAGAACATCGACGTCGAGATCCCGCGCGACTCGCTGACCGTCGTGACGGGGCTTTCCGGCTCGGGCAAGTCCTCGCTCGCGTTCGACACCATCTATGCCGAGGGCCAGCGCCGCTACGTCGAGAGCCTCTCGTCCTACGCGCGCATGTTCCTCGGCCAGAAGGAAAAGCCCGACGTCGATTACATCGACGGGCTTTCCCCCGCCATCTCCATCGACCAGAAGACGACCTCCCAGAACCCGCGCTCGACGGTCGGCACGGTCACGGAGATCTACGACTATCTGCGCCTTCTCTGGGCGCGCGTCGGTACACCGCACTGCCCCAACTGCGGCAAGGAGATCCGCCAGCAGTCCATCGACCAGATCATCGACCAGCTTATGGCGCTCGGCGAGGGCACGCGCATCCAGGTCATGGCGCCGGTCATCCGCGGGCGCAAGGGCGAGTACGCCAAGATCTTCGAGGACGCGCGCAAATCCGGCTACGTCCGCGCGCGCGTGGACGGCAGCATGTACGAGCTCGACGAGGAGATCAAGCTCGACAAGAACAAAAAGCACAACATCGAGATCGTCGTCGACCGCCTCATTATCCGCCCCGACGTCGTCCACCGCCTGACCGACTCCGCCGAGACCGCGGCGGGGCTTTCGGGCGGTCTGGTGCTCGTCAACATCATTCAAGAGCAGCGCGACATCCTCTTTTCGCAGAACTATGCCTGCGAGGACTGCGGCGTATCCATCGAGGAGCTCGCCCCGCGCATGTTCTCGTTCAACAACCCCTTCGGCGCGTGCCCCGAATGCACGGGCCTCGGCTTCCAGCTGCGCGTCGACCCCGAGCTCGTGATCCCCAACAGATCGCTCTCGATCCTCGACGGCGCGATCTGCGCGTCGGGCTGGAACAACGTGCGCGGCGACGGCATTTCGCGCATGTACTTCGACGCGCTTTCCAAAAAGTACAAGTTCTCGCTCCGCGACCCGGTGGAAAAGCTCTCCCCCGAGGTCATGGACGTCATCCTCTACGGCACGAAGGGCGAAAAGCTCGAGCTTGAGTTTGACCAGCCGCGCGGCAAGGGCACGCTCTATCAGCCCTTCGAGGGCATCGTGAACAACCTCGAGCGCCGCTACAAGGAAACCCAGAGCGACAGCGTGCGCGACGAGCTGGAGGAGTGCATGAGCGAGTGCCCCTGCCCCGTTTGCAAGGGAAAGCGCCTGCGCAAGGAGGCGCTCGCGGTGACGGTCGGCGGGATGAACATCGCGGACTACACGGACAAGTCCGTCGTGGACGCGCTCGACTTCATTGACAGCCTCACGCTCACGGAGCAGCAACTGCGCATCGGCGAGCGCATTTTGAAGGAGATCAAGGCGCGCCTCGGCTTTTTGCGCTCGGTGGGCCTGGAATACCTGACGCTCTCTCGCGCGAGCGCGTCGCTCTCAGGCGGCGAAGCGCAGCGCATCCGGCTCGCGACGCAGATCGGCTCGAGCCTGATGGGCGTCCTCTACATCCTCGACGAGCCCTCCATCGGCCTGCACCAGCGCGACAACGACAAGCTGCTCGCGACCTTG
>SVKM01000058.1 GCA_015068465.1 Oscillospiraceae bacterium
CTCTTCAAGGCGTCGATTCTCGATAACGTCCGCGCCGCGCGTCCGGACGCGACGCGCGAGGAGGCTTTGGCGGCGCTTCAAGCCGCGCAGTGCGGCGACATCCTCGCAAAGCTCCCGAACGGCGCGGATACCGTTATCGGCACGGAGGGGACGTACCTCTCCGGCGGCGAGCAGCAGCGCGTCGCGCTCGCCCGCGCGATTTTGAAGAACGCCCCCATCGTCGTGCTCGACGAGGCGACCGCCTTCGCCGACCCCGAGAACGAGGCGCTCATCCAAAAGGCGTTCGCGAAGCTCGCCGAGGGGCGTACGGTTATCATGATCGCGCACCGGCTCTCCACCGTCGTCCGCGCGGACAAGATCATTGTGCTGGACGCGGGCAAGGTCGTCGAGGAAGGTACGCACGACGAGCTTGCGAAGGCAAACGGCCTGTATGCGCGCATGTGGGCGGACTACAACCGGGCGGTTTCGTGGAAGATCTCGGCGTAAGGGGAGGCGAAGAAAATGTTCGGAAAAGAATTTCAGCATAAATACGCCCTTAGCGGGCAGGGCGCAAAGAACGTCAGGCAGGGGATGCTCTGGACGGTGATCGTCAACCTCGTCGTCATGGGCGGCATGGGCGTTCTCTATCTGATGATGGAGCGCTATATGGCGACGCTGACGGACGGCGCGCCGCTGCCGGGCGCGGGTACGTTCCTTTTGCTGACGCTTGCGTTCGTCATACTGTCCTTTGTGACGCATTTGCAGCAGTACACCGCGACCTACGGCCTCGTCTACGGCGAGGTCAAGACCATGCGCATCGGGCTTGCCGAACGGATGCGCAAGCTCCCGCTCGGCTGGTTCGGCAAGCGCGACCTTGCCGACCTGACCGAGACGATCATGGGCGACGTGAACCGCCTGGAGCACGTCTGGTCGCATTGTCTCGGCTATCTCTACGGCTCGTATGTCTCCACCGCGATCGTGGGCCTCGGCCTGTTCGCCTATGACTGGCGGCTTGCTGTCGCCTGCCTCTGGGGCGTGCCCGTGGCGTTCGCGCTGCTCTTCGGCAGCCGGAAGCTCGCCGCGCGCGATTCGGAGCGCACCAAGGCGGCGGCGATCCGCGTCGCCGACGGCATCCAGGAGACGCTGGAGAACATCCGCGAGATCCGCGCGACAAATCAGGAGGAGCGCTTTTTGAGCGAGCTGAATGAGAAGATCGACGCGCACGAGAAAAGCCAGCTCCGCGGCGAGCTGAACACCGGAATTTTTGTCAACGCGGCGAGCGTCATCATGCGCCTCGGCGTGGCGACCACGATCCTCACGGGAGCGAAACTCATTCTCGCGGGGCAGATCGACTTCATGCTGCTTTTCCTGTTCCTGCTCGTCATCACGCGCATCTACGCGCCGTTCGACCAAGCGCTCGCGCTGATCGCCGAGATGTTCATGTCTCAGGTCTCCGCCAACCGCCTCATGGAGATTTACGACACCCCGGCGGCGGAGGGCGGCGAGACGTTTGCTCCCCGCGGCCACGACGTCGTGTTCGACAACGTGAGCTTTGCGTATGATAACGAGCAGGTGCTGCGCGGCGTGAGCTTCACCGCCCGAGAGGGCGAGGTGACGGCGCTCGTGGGGCCGTCCGGCTCCGGCAAGAGCACCTGCGCGCGCCTCGCGGCGCGGTTGTGGGACGTTGGCGGCGGGACGATCACCGTCGGCGGCGTGGATATCGGCACGGTCGATCCCGAGGTGCTGCTCGGTGACTATTCGATGGTGTTTCAGGACGTGGTGCTCTTTGACGACACCGTGATGGAGAACATCCGCCTCGGCAAACACGGCGCGACGGACGACGAGGTCCGCGCGGCGGCGAGGGCGGCGAACTGCGACGAGTTCGTGGAAAAGCTGCCGCAGGGCTACTTAACACCCATCGGCGAGAACGGCGCGAAACTCTCCGGCGGCGAGCGCCAGCGCATCTCCATCGCCCGCGCGCTCCTAAAGGACGCGCCCATCGTGCTGCTCGACGAGGCGACGGCGTCGCTCGACGTGGAAAATGAAACCAAGGTGCAGGAGGCGCTTTCCCGCCTGCTCGCCGGCAAGACCGTGCTGGTCATCGCGCACCGGATGCGCACCGTCGAGGCGGCGGACAAGATCGTCGTGCTCGCGGACGGGAAGGTCGCGGAGGAGGGCAGCCCCGCGGAGCTGCTCGCGAACGAGAACAGCACGTTCCGCCGCATGGCGCTTTTGCAGGCGGAAAGCGCGGAATGGAGCATCTGACATTCGCCGTTTTGCCGCGACGGGCGGGAAACGACCCGAGCCGGCGACGGCGAATGAGCGGAGAAGCAGATTTTTGCAAAAAGCTATTGACAAATTAGCTTCAACTAACTATACTGTGTATGGTTAGCGGGAGCTAATTTCATTTTTTCACCAGTTGTTAGCGAGGACAAACGAAGAAAGAAGGTCGTGTATGATGCCGTTGATTCTGGCGGATTCGGGCTCGGAGAACATCGTGCGCAAGGTCGGTGGCACGGCGGAGGTCAAGCAGCACCTCGCGGATCTCGGCTTCAACGTGGGGACGCCCGTCACGGTCGTGAGCACGATCGGCGGGAACGTCATCGTCAAGGTCAAGGAGTCCCGCGTGGCGATCAGCCGCGAAATGGCGCAGAAGATCATGGTGTAACGAAATTGAGATAGAAGGAGGAAGAGAAGCATGACGACGAATTTGAGAGAAGTCCAGATCGGCAATACCTGCAAGGTGGTCAAGCTCCACGGCGAGGGCGCGGTCAAGCGCCGCATCATGGACATGGGCATCACCAAGGGAACCGAGGTCTACGTCCGCAAGGTAGCCCCCTTGGGCGACCCCATCGAGGTCACGGTGCGCGGCTATGAGCTGAGCATCCGCAAGGCGGACGCCGAAACGGTCGAGGTCGAAATCTGATCGGAACAGAAACGCTTTATTTTTTGCATAGCGGTTAGATGAAACTAACCGGAAGGGAGAAGATCATGGAATACAAAATTGCCCTGGCGGGCAACCCGAACAGCGGAAAAACGACGCTGTTCAACGCGCTGACCGGCTCGAACCAGTTCGTCGGCAACTGGCCGGGCGTCACGGTCGAGAAGAAGGAGGGCAAGCTCAAAAAGTTTGACGGCGTGACCGTCACCGACCTGCCCGGCATCTACTCGCTTTCCCCCTACACGCTTGAGGAGGTCGTGGCGCGCAATTACCTCATCGAAGAGCGCCCCGACGCCATCCTCAACATCGTGGACGGCACGAACCTCGAGCGCAACCTGTACCTGACCACCCAGCTCACGGAGCTCGGCATCCCCGTCGTGATCGCGGTGAACATGATGGACGTCGTGCGCAAGAACGGCGACTCCATCAATATCCCCGCGCTGTCCGAAAAGCTCGGGTGCAAGATCGTCGAGATCTCCGCCCTGAAGGGCGACGGCGTGGACGCGGCGGCGGAGGCGGCGGTCGAAGCCGCGAGAAACGGCAAGACCGTGCCGATGCACACGTTCTCCGGCCCCGTGGAGCACGCCATCGCGCACATCGAGGAGGCGGCGGTGCACGGCATGCCCGAGGAGCAGCAGCGCTGGTACGCCATCAAGATTTTTGAAAGCGACGACAAGGTGCTCGAAAAGCTGAACATTCCCACCGACACCCTCGCGCACATCAAGACCGACATCGAGGCGGCGGAGAAGGAGCTTGACGACGACGCGGAGAGCATCATCACCAACGAGCGCTACCTCTACATCGCCGACCTTTTGAAGGGCATCTACAAGAAGAAGGCCGCGCACGAGCTGAGCGCGTCCGATAAGATCGACCGGATCGTGACGAACCGCGCTCTGGGGCTTCCCATCTTCGCGGTCGTGATGTTCCTCATCTACTACCTCGCCATGGTGACGGTCGGCGCGAGCGCGACCGACTGGGCGAACGACGGCCTGTTCGGCGACGGGTACCACCTCTTCGGCATCGGCTCCGCCGCGGCGGAGGAAGCGGCGGGCGATTATACCGCCGCGATGCAGGCGGTGGACGCCTTTGTCGGCTTCGACGAGGAAGCGGACATCGAAGAACTCAAGGCGTTCACGTCCTCCGACGCGTCGGTCTCCTACACCGTCGAGGACGAGGAAACGCTTGAGGAGAGCGAGATCACGGTTTACTTCGACGCTGTGCCCGACGGCGCGGACGAGGAGGAAACCAACGCCATGAGCTACCGCGACGCGGTGGCGTACTTCGAGGAAAACGGCTTTGAAGAGCCCGACCCCGCCGACTACGGCGTGTGGGTGCCCGGCGTTCCCGTTCTGATCGAAAACGGTCTCGACGCCGTCGGCTGCGCCGACTGGCTCAAGGGCCTCATTCTCGACGGCATCGTCGCGGGCGTGGGCGCGGTGCTCGGCTTCGTGCCGCAGATGCTTGTGCTGTTCTTCCTGCTCGCGTTCGTGGAGGCGAGCGGCTACATGGCGCGCGTCGCGTTCGTGCTCGACCGCGTGTTCCGCCGCTTCGGGCTCTCCGGCAAGAGCTTTATCCCCATTCTGGTCGGTACCGGCTGCGGTATCCCCGGCGTCATGGCGTCGCGTACCATTGAAAATGAGCGCGACCGCCGCATGACGATTATGACCACGACGTTTATCCCCTGCGGCGCGAAGGTGCCGTTCATCGCGATGATCGCGGGCGCGATCTTCGGCGGCAGCGCGTGGATCTCCACAGGCGCGTACTTCATCGGTCTTGCCGCCATCATCTGCTCGGGCGTCATCCTCAAGAAGACCAAGATGTTCGCGGGCGAGCCGGCGCCGTTCGTCATGGAGCTGCCCGCCTATCACTGGCCCACTCTCTCGAACGTCCTGCGCAGCATGTGGGAGCGCGGCTGGAGCTTCATTAAGAAGGCGGGAACGATCATCCTGCTTTCGACCATCGTGATCTGGTTCCTCAGCCGCTTCGGCTGGGCGGACGGCGCGTTCGGAATGCTTGAGGAGGACGAGATCGGCAGCAGTATCCTCGCCGCGGTCGGCAATGCGGTCGCGTGGCTCTTTATCCCGCTCGGCTGGGGCAACTGGCAGGCGGCTGTCGCGTCGGTGACAGGCCTTGTCGCCAAGGAGAACATCGTCGGCACGATGGGCGTCCTGTACGGCGGCGAGGGCTCCACATGGGCGGCGCTCGCGGCGGCGTTCACAGCGGCAAGCGGCATGAGCTTCCTGATCTTCAACCTGCTCTGCGCGCCCTGCTTCGCCGCCATCGGCGCGATCCGGCGCGAGATGAACAACCGCAAGTGGACGTGGTTCGCCATCGGCTATGAGTGCGGCTTCGCCTATGTCGTGAGCTTTGTGGTCTACCAGCTCGGCAGCGCGTTCGCCGGCACGGGCAATATCGTCGGCACGGTGCTGGCGGTCGCGGTGATCGTTGCCTTCGGCTATCTGCTCTTCCGCCCGTACAAGGAAGCGACGAAGCTGACCGCGGACGTCAAGATCAAGGCGGCGTAATATCGCCGATCGCCATTTCGCCCGCCGTTGAAGCGGCAAGCGCGAAATATGGCTGAAATTCGGTTTTCAGAAAGGAGCGGTTTCCGTGGGTACGCTTTTTGTCGGCCTCATACTTCTTGCCATAATCATCTCCATCTCCTGTTCTCTCCTACACGACAGAAAGCAGGGAAAGCACTCCTGCGGCGGAAGCTGCGGCTCGTGCGCCGGCTGTGCGCACTGCTGCGGCGAACGCAAATAGAAAAATGAGGAAAGCCGCGCGAAAGCGCGGCTTTCCTCATTACATCACAGGCTTTCCCTCAGAAGTCGAACATGCCCGCGGGCTTCTTGTCCGGCTTTTTGGTGTCGGTATAGGTCGGCGCGGTGTTATAGTCAATGTCGTGGATGGGCCAGGTCGGGGTCTTGCCCTCGTAGACCTCCTGAACGCCCATCGCCGCGAAGTAACTCGCGCGGTGCGCCGCCTCGACGGTGTTGCCGCCGATGTGCGGATAGATGATAACGTTGTCGAGCGTGAGCAGCGGATTGTTGGGATCGACCGGCTCCTGGCGGATGGCGTCGAGCCCCGCGCCCGCGATCACGCCGGTCTTGCATGCCTCGTAGAGGTCTTCCTCCACGACGAGCCCGCCGCGCGCGGTGTTGATGAGAAACGCCGTCGGCTTCATTGTCTTCAGCCGCGCCATATCGACCATGTCGTGCGTGACCGGCGTGTTCGGCGCGTGCAGGGAAACGTAGTCGCTCTCGCGGAAGATGCGGTCGAGGTCGCGCACGACCTCCACGCCGTCGGGGAAGTCCTTGGCGGGCTTGTAGGGGTCGTAGCACAGCACGTTCATCTCCAGCGCCAGCGCGCGCATGGCAACGCGGGAGCCGATGTTGCCGCAGCCCACGATGCCGAGCGTCTTGCCGTTGAGCGTGGTCTTGTGGACCTTGAGCTTTGCCTTGTAGTAGTCCTGCACCCAGGTCTTGTGCAGCACGGTGACGTTGCGGCTCATCTCGAAAATGAGCAGCAGCGCGGTCTCGGCGACAGAGGTGGAGTTTGCGACGGGCGCGTAGAGCGTCTGCACGCCGTTGTCGTGGCACGCCTTGACGTCAAGCGCGTCGAAGCCCGCGCCGTGGCGTACGATGACCTTGAGATTGGGGTTCGATTCAATGACCTCGCGCGTGATCGGGGTGATGCGCACGATCATCGCGTCCGGCTGATGCTCCTTCATATCGGCGAGCACGTCCTCGGTCTCGAAGCCGCGGCCCATGATGATGGTGTGACCCGCGTCCTCAAGCAGCTTGCGGCCCTCGGACATGATCTCCTGCGGAAGTAAAATTTTCCAAGCCATGATAAGTAAGCTCCTTTTTTATTTCCGTTCGGTTTATTCCTCTGCTTCATCTTCCTTGGCCGCTGCACCGGCTGCCTTGGCGGACTTTGCCTTGAGCACCTGCTTGCGGATCGTCATGCAGACAGACGCGACGGCGATGAGCAGGAAGATAAGGGAGATGGGGCGGGTGACGAAGATGGACCAGCTGCCGCCGGTCTGCATCAACGCCTGACGCATATTCTCCTCCGTCATCGAACCGAGAATGAAGCCGATGATCATCGGCGTGGAGGGGATCTTGAGATACTTGAACAGCAGGCCCATCAGACCGAACACCGCCACGGACCACACGTCGAAGATGCTGAAATTCGCGCAGTACGCGCCCACCACGCAGCACACGAGGACAATGGGCAGCAAATAATACTTGGGAATGTCAAGCAGCTTGACGAAGATGCGCAGGCCCGCGCGCTCGCAGATGAGCATGATGACGTTTGCCACGAGCAGCGCAATGAAAATGCCGTAAACGTACTGGCCGCTCTTCTGGAAGATCAGCGGGCCGGGCGCGATGCCGTGGATAGTCAGGCCGCCGAGGAAAATCGCTGTCGCCACGTTGCCGGGAATACCCATGGTGATCAGCGGGATCAGCGAACCGCCGATGACCGCGTTGTTGGACGTCTCGGAGGCAATGACGCCGTCTTCAATGCCGGTGCCCCACTTTTCGGGATACTTGGACGTGCTCTTGCCCGCGGTATAGGCGAGCAGGCTCGACGTGGAACCGCCGATACCCGGCAGAATGCCGATGCCAAGACCGATCAGCGCGGACTGGATGATCAGGCGCCAGTGGGAAATGTAATCCTTGAACGAGATGCCATAGCCCTTGAGACTGTAATTGTACTTGCTGCCGTCGCCGAGGATGCCGCGGCGCTCAAAGCCGGTACGGATAATGTCGGTCACGGCGTACAGGCCAATGAGGATAACCACCGTGGAAAAGCCGCCGTAGAGCTTGGCGTTTCCAAACGTAAAGCGGATCGCGCCGTCGACGGGGGCGATGCCGACCAGTGAAAGTGCGATGCCGAAGAGTCCGGCGAGAATGCCGTTGAGCAGCGAGTTTCCGGAAAGACTGGAGATGATCGTCAGCGCAAACACGGCGATGGAAAAGTACTCCGCCGAGGTAAACGCAAGCGTGACCTTGGCAAGATACGGTGAAATGAACATCAGCGCAAAAATACTGATCAGTCCACCGACAAACGAGGTCAGGATACCGACGCCGAGCGCCTTGCCCGCCTCGCCCTTGTCCGCCATCGGGCCGCCGTCAAAGACGGTTGCGATGGAGGACGCGGTACCGGGAATCTTTAAGAGGATGGCGGAGATCAGTCCGCCGGAGATGCCGCCCATATAGAGGCCGACGAGAAGCGAAATGCCGTTCATCGGATCCATTCCGAAGGACATCGGCAAAAACAGAATCAGCGCCATGGAGGCGGACAGCCCCGGGATCGAGCCGAAGATAATGCCGATCACGACGCCGACAAAAATGAGGCCCAGGCAAACGGGGTTCAGCAGGACCATATGGATCGCTTGACTAACCATGTCCGTTCCTCCTTAAAATCCGAAAATGCCCTTGGGCAGGGGCGAACTGATAACATGCGTAAAGAGCGTGTAAAGCGCGAAAGGTGAGACAATGGAAATGGCGGAGATCGTGATCCAATTTCGCTTTTCCTTCGGCGTCAGCACGAGGATCTGCAAAAAGAGATATACGATGGTGGAGATGATAAAGCCGACGGGCTGGAACGCGACGACATAGAGTCCGACCAGCGCGACGGTCAGCCAGCCGCCAACCGCATCGTCCTTATCGTCGCCGGAAGCCGATTCTTTTTCGCGCAGAGCCGCGACAAAGCGGATAATGGCGACTGCGATGATCGCAATGGCAATCACCTTGGGGAAAAAGCCGGAGCCGACGTCGTTTTTCATCATGTGCTTTACGCCGAGCGATTCCACGAACAGGAACACGCCGAAGGCGAGAAACAGCACCGACGCCAGCAGACCTTTTTTCTTGGTGCTCATACATTTTCTCCTTTCCGATGCTTGGGGAAATCAACAAACCGCGGCTGCGTGGCGGGCGGCCATGCAGCCGCGGTTTCGCGGTTGAAGGAACTACGGCTTGCTTACTCGGCGAAGAACTCCTTGAGCTCGTTCACGGTCTCGGTATCCTGCGCAATGCTGTCGGCGCCGTTGCGGTAGAAGGGCTGGGCATAGTAGGTGGCGAGAACGGACTTGAACTCTTCGGACGCGGCGACCTCGGCCATCGCGGCAGAGAGCTTGTCAACGATCGCCTGATCGGTGCCCTTGGGGAAGCGGACCTCATAGATCTTGGGCTGAACAACGTTGTAGCCCTGCTCCTTGAGCGTCGGGAACTGCTCCAAACCGGGCAGGCGCTCCTCGGCGCAGATGCCGAGCACGCGGAAGTCGCCGTTCTCAACGTAATCGGCAATGTTCATGAAGTTGACCACAAGCGCGTCGCACTGGCCGGCGAGGAAGGCAGTCAGACGGTCGCCGGTGCTGGAGCCGACGTCGATGTTGTTCATCTCGATGCCCATTTCGCGCTCCATGGCCTCGGCCACAGCGTGAGTCGCGCCGTAATAGGTGATGGAATACTTGAGCTGGCCGGGATTCGCCTTCGCCCACGCAATCAGGCTCTCCAGATCGGTCCACTGGCTGTCGGACTTGACGATGAGCGCATAGGTGTCGTCACGGGCGATGGAGCCGACGACCTCAAAGTCGTTGAGGAAGGAAAACTCATTGCTGCCCGCGGCTTCCTGCGTCATCATAACGCCGGTGTGATGGAACAGCGCGGTGTAACCGTCGTTCTTGGCGCCCATAACGCTCGACGAGGCAACCACGCCGGCGCCGCCGGTGGTGTTGACCACGACAAAGTTGACGCCGAGCTTCTCCGTGAGCAGCTTGCACATCTGGCGGCAATAGGTGTCCGTGTCGCCGCCCGCGCTGTAGGGAACGACCATCGTGACGTTGTCCTTGGGCCAATCGGTGGTCGCCGCGGCGGGGGTCGTCGTGCCGGTATCGGAGCCGGTGTTGGTCGTCTGCGTGTTGTTGGCAGCAGCGGTGTCGCCGCCGTTGCCGCCGTTGCCGGAGCAGCCGGCAAGCACGCCGCAGGTCATGACCAGAGCGAGGATGAGGGCAAGATACTTTTTCATAATACTTCTCCTTTTCATAAATACTGTTGATTGTTCTTCCCTTGTATCTGTTCCGCAGCCTTTGCGACACTGCGGTTCAAACCGTTTCGTCAGCTCCACGCCTCGTCGAAGACAAGGCAGCCGTTCTTCTTCACCGTCTCCTCATAGAGCGCGATGTGCTTCGTGCGGTCGGGGACCTTGCCCTCAGCGTAGCTCGAGAGCGTCTTCTGCTCGCCCGCATATTTGTCCTTTACGGCTTCGAGCGCTTCCTTCGCAAACGCGGGGCGGATGACGACCACGCCGTCCGGGTCGCCAACAATGATATCGCCGGGGAACACGACCTGCCCGCAGCAGGCGATCGGCACGTTGATCTCGCCCGAGCCGATCTTCCACGGGCCCTGCGGCGTGACGCCCTTGGCGTAAACGGGAAAGCCCAGCGCGTCGAGCGCGTCCGCGTCGCGAATGCAGCCGTCGAGCACGAAGCCGGCGATGCCCTTGGACTTGGCGTAGTTGAACATGATCTCGCCGCACAGCGCCCGGCTCATGCAGCCGCCGCCGTTAAGCACGATCACGTCGCCCGGCTCCGCCATGTCCATCGCGCGGTGCAGCAGGGCGTTGTCGCCCTCGGAGCAGTGGACGGTGATCGCGGTGCCCACCATCGAGGCGTCTTTCGTGTAGCAGCGAAGATCGCCGTACATGTTGTACATGCGGTTCATCATGTCCGCAATGTTGCTGCTGGGAATGCCGCGGAACGCGTCCACCAGCGCGCGGTCGGGGCGGTTGACCTTCGTGTAGATCCTCTTGCCGTAAGTCGTTTCCATTGTGCAGCCCTCCTCAGTTATCAAAATGCTTGAAATCCTCCAAATCAGAGCTTCCACCCTTCCAGTACGCCGTGCCATTCTCTTGGCACATCGCCGTCGAAGCGGTCCTTGATCCCGGTATCGCGCATCCACGCGAGCTTTTCGCGGGACGCCTCCGCCATCGTATAGGGCAGGCCTTCGCTCTTGAGAAAGTCCACAACGTTCTGCATCTCGTGCTCGCGCCGATCTGCGTGGATGATCGCGCCGGAGACGTACCCGTTGATGATCTTCAAAAAGCCGTCGCCGAAGCTGTCGAGAAACGATGCGACGATCTCCTCCTCCACGCCGAACTTCTGCGCCGCCTGCAGCGATTCAAACAGCAGGCAGCTGATGCCCTTTGCCGTGATGCTGCGGATGAACTTCATGCTCGTGGCGGTACCGGGCGTGTCTCCGACGACGTCCATGCGCATGTGGTAAGGCTCCATTTTTGCCTTGAGCTCCGCTGCGCCCGCGCCGCTGAGCAGCATCGGGACCTGGTGACGATCCTTGAGCAGCGTGCCCATCATCGCGCCGTCGATATAAGTGCCGCCGCGAGATGCGATCATCTCGGAGATCTTGCGCTTGTCCGCCGGCGTCGCCGTCGAAACGTCCGCGTACAGCAGCCCTGCGTGAACGCCGTCCAGTCCGCCTTCCGCTGCGGAAACCGCATAGTTGGAGGGAACGGCGCTGAATATAACATCCGACCTCCGGCAGACCTCCGCGGCGCTCTCACACTGTTTCGTGTCCGCCGCCGTCGCGCGCTCTTCCAGCTTTCCGCGCATACGCTCATCATTCTGCAGGCTGTCAAAGTAGATGAGCTCTTCGACGCCTTCGCCGTGCAGCCCCAGCGCAATGGAAGAATCCGCCTCGCCAAAGCCAATGAATCCGACCGTCATTTGTCCGCCCGCCTTTCTTTTTCCGTCCTGCTCAAAACTCACAAAAGAAATTGAAAAAGCTGCTTGCTTCTTGTATGGTTTCATAGTAAACTAGAATTCACAACAAAGCAAACAGCTATTTTTTGTTTTTTCAACAAAATTTCTTTGTGAATCGTGAGGGACAATATGGACGTGACCAGTCTGTACTACTTTTCGGAGCTTGCAAAGGATCTGCATATGACGCGCACGGCGGAGCGCCTGTTTATCTCACAGCAGACGCTCAGCAACCATATTCAGCGTCTGGAGGAGTATTACGGCGTGCAGCTGCTGTACCGAAAGCCGTCCCTCTCGCTGACCTATGCCGGCGAATTTGTACTTGCCTTTGCCGATATCGTCAACAAGGAGCAAACCAATTTGCACGACATATTGAGCGACATTGAGCAGCAGGAGCGCGGTATGCTGCGTTTCGGCGCAAGCCCCTTGCGCATGAATGCCTGTCTGCCGAACATCCTGCCGGCGTTTTCCGCACAGTATCCGAATGTTGAGCTGCGCGTCATCGGCGCGTTTTCTTCGGTGCTCGAGCCGATGGTACTCGACGGCGAACTGGATTTTGCCGTGGTATTGGCAGATCATATCGACGCCAAGCTGGTTGACTGGCATCTGTTGGACGATC
>SVKM01000059.1 GCA_015068465.1 Oscillospiraceae bacterium
AGAAGGCGAAAAAGTAATCGCCGTCGTCCATGATATCGTAGGAGACCTCCGGCGCGCCGGAGAAGGTATACTCCGCGCCGTAGTAGTAAAACTCGTCGTCGGATTCAAGCGAGTAGGCGTAGTAGAGCGGGGTGATGACGTCGCCGCGCTGGAGCTTGATGATCGTGCGCGACGCTGCGCCGTATTCGTTCACGCCGTCCCACGCGCCCTCGATCACGATTTTCCCCGCGCTGTAGTCCAGCTTGATGCGAAGGTTCGTTTCCTCGCCGTTGAGCAGGACGGGAGAGGTGTAGATCGTATAGTCGTCGTTGTCCTCGACGATGTAGGTGGCAAGGTTCTGCCCGTCCGGCAGCGAGATCCACCAGCCGTCGAAATCGTCCGCAAACCGTCCGGTGTCCCAGCCTCCGTTGAGGTCGTAGGTCTCGCCCAGCTCGATCAGGTCCTCGCCGTCGTCGGAGAGCTGATAGACAAGGCCGTAGACGTCCGCCGCGGCATCGTAGCCCTCGTCGTCAAACTCAAACCAGAAGCTGCCGTCTTCGTCCAGATGCGGCTCGACGGCAAACGTGATGTGCGGGCTTTCGCCGGTCTGCTCATAGTCGTCGTAGTAGCCCCAGTAATCGTCATAGCCGCCGGATTCATCGTCCCAATCGTCGTCCCAATCGTCGAACAGGCCCCAGAACCAGCCGCCGCCGTCGTTATCGTAGTCGTAATCGTCGTAGTAACTGTAGTCATCGTCGTCGAGCCAGCCGTCGAGCAGTCCCCAGTTCCACTCGCCGTCGTCGTCGAACCACTCGTCGTCGTCATACGCGTCGTAGTAGTCCGCGTTGACGCTGCCTTTGCTCTGGCGGTCCACAAAGGAGATGTAATAGGGGCTCGGGCAGATCTCGCTGAAAACGGACAGCTCCTCGGAGCCCTCCACCTTCAGCGGATAGTACATCGAAAGCCCCGACGCGTTCTTGTGCGCCGAGCCGCTGACGGAGTAGGCCACGACGTTTTTGAGCGCCGCGAGCGCCTTGTCCGCGCCCTCGGCGTAAGGCTCGCAGGCGGAGATGATGCCGCCCAGATCCACCATGTTCGTGTAGCCCTCGGACTTGTTGTTGCCGCCGAAATTGTCGACCTTGCCGACGCTGCGCATTATGGCGGCGCTGTTGGCGCTGTCGCCCGCCGCGTCGTACATCCCGTGGGCAAAATCGTTGAACGCGACGAGCAGCGCGTCCAGCTTGGAGAGGTCGACCACCGCGAGCGTGCAGATCTCGTCGTCCTCGATCTCGCGGCAGGCTTCGAGGAAGCTGTCGCATGCGACGACGCCGAGCTGCACCGCGTCCGCGTCCGGATTCGCGCCGAGATAGCGGCCGATGGCGGCGTAGTCCCAGCCGGTGCCGGGCTCCAGTTCCTCGGAGGCGATCATGTAATCGGCGTAGGTCGCAAGGACGTTCGCCATTTCAAACGTACCCATGAGGCAGGCGTCAAAGCCGATGAAATCAAATTTCCGGCCCATGCCGCCGCAGACCGAGAGCAGCGAGGCGTCCAGCTCGCGCAGGGAAAGCGAGTCGTTGTGATCCGTCTCGTCGAAGCAGATGCCCGTGATGCTGCCGCCGCCGTGGTTCCACAGCACCACGCCCATATGCTCGGAGGCGTAGTTTTCCACGCCCCAGCGCAGGAAATCCGTGAGGGTGCTCGCGCGCCCCATTCCCGCGCGCTTCTGCTCGTCCACCAGCTCGATGTCCTCGTTCTCCACAAGGTAGCGCTGGAGCTTGCCGGCGTCCACGGTATTGTTCTGCCATTCCTTCGCGCCGCCCGTTTCCACGACGAAGCGCACGCCGTCGCCGCTTGCGCCCTCCACCATTTCCAGCAGGTCGTCCGTGGCGCTGGCGTCTTCGGTCTCAAGATCGGTGCCGCAGAGGTAAACGAAGATCGTCCACTTGCCCGCGTCGCCCTTGCCGGAGCGGGACGGGAGCGCCATGCGCCTGACGGACAGCTCGCCCGTGTCGCGGTTGACGCTCATTGTCAGCCCGAGCGTGTCGCCGCTGTTATCTGTGTTCAGCGTCTGCCCCTTGGGGGCTTCCGTGTTGTTTTCCGGTTCATCTTCATCCAATGCTCCGCAGCCGGCGCAGGAAAGCGCCAGAAGCGCGGCAAGCAGGAACGCAAGTATCTTTTTCATCATAATTCCACCGTTGTCTGCCGAGAGCCGCGCGGACGGCGTCCGCGCGGTATCTTCGGCCGTTTTTTTAGTCGTTGTCTCTGTCCTTGAAGCTCTGGAGCATCACCGTCAGCGTCGCCATCAGCGCCACGCGCTGCGGTTCGAACGCCGTGATGATGAAGTTGTCGTAGATCGCGTCGCGCACCGTGAGCGTCATGCGCTCGCTGATCGTGCCGATGAGGTAGTCATTGAGATAGACCACGAACTGGTCGCCGACGGTCGTGGTCAGCTCCCGCAGCTCAAGCAGGCCCTCCGGCGTATCCATCTTGAAGCTTTCATGCGTGAGGTCGAACTGCTTGGCGACGCTGCCGTACTTCTCGCCGCGATGGTAGACGTCGTAATGCGGCAGGGCGTGGAGCAGCCTGCGCGTGATTTTGAACTCCTCCTCGCCGGTCTCGGCGTCGGAGAGCGTGAAAGTGAGGAACGGGATCGAGCCGTGCAGGAAATAGCGCACGTTTCCGTCGAGATCCTGCAGCTCGTAGTCCTTTTCCGTGATGCCAAACTGCTCGTTGAAGATGTAGACGTCGGGACGCAGGGAGCGGAAGCCGTCGAGGAACTTGCACGCCGCGACATGATCGACGGCGTAATCCTCGAACATATTCCAGTAGAAGTCCGGCAGCAGCTTCGCGGTCAGGTGGTAGAGCTGGCCCAGCTCGTCCGCGTCGCGGTCCCAGGAGGTCGTTACCTTGTGCTTCTCCGCCTCGTCCGCGTTCAGCCAGGAAACGTCGTCGCACTCGCTGACCATGAACTCGCCCGTGTGATACCAGCAGTAGAGAAAGCTGCCCGCCTGCGTGGGGCCATAGATGATGCACGGATCGTCAATGGACTGCACCTTGCCCATCCACGGCAAGCCGAGCGGCGTTTCGACCTGTTCAAAGGCGCGGAACACTTCGTCGAGCGGCGCCGCCATGGACGGCACCTGCTTCATGCCGTCCATCGTTTTGTTGTAGGTTTTGGCGTCCGAAATCATCCATGCGGTGATGCCCTCGATGAGCAGCAGCGTTCCGGCAATCATCGACCGGTCGCTGAGCTTGTCCTTCCAGCAGAGGTAGACGCACAGCGCGATCAGCGCCACGGAGGCCGTGCGCAGGAAAATGCGTTTGCCCTTCACAAAGGCGTCGCCCGTTGGGCCGTTGAACGCGCAGCCCATCCAGTATGCGCCGATGCAGAAGATGAACGCGGACACGGCGAGGATGATCCAGGAGAGCAGATTGGCGTTTTTCGGCATCAAAAACAGCAGGCCGTAGCTCACCAGCAGCAAAAAAAGGCCGCTGAGCAGTTTTTGCAGCTTGATCGTCGTCTTTTCCATGGCTTGTCAGTTCAGCGAATACAGACAGTCGTGGCCGCTATACTCATCCAGCTTCGGCGTAAGCAGCTTGAGATCCGCCGCCCACTCCGGAGGGATCAGCTTGTAATGCTCCTGCTTGCCGAGATAGTAGTGGATAACAAAGCCCTTTTTGCACGTTGCCGACTTGCGCTTTTCCTCATTGTCGGCAAGCTCCTCGTACGCATCGAACCGGTCGTAGAGGGCATCGCTATCGTTGAAGAACTGCGTGCTGGCACAGCACAATACCGCGTCTGTGCACAGTTCGCGCTCG
Organism: Oscillospiraceae bacterium; assembly: GCA_015068465.1. Lineage (GTDB taxonomy): Bacteria > Bacillota > Clostridia > Oscillospirales > Oscillospiraceae > Hominicoprocola. The sequence goes on from SVKM01000059.1 coordinate 3,799, forward strand.
TCCTTTGTCAGCACGACGCCGTAAGGCACGTCGGGCTCGTCATCGTGCTCGATCTCGAACTCGCTGATGACGGCGACCTCGCAGATCTCGGCGTTTCCTTCTTCAATGCACTTGGCAAATTTCTTCTTATCGCCGCCGAAGCTCAAAAAGCCGTTTTTGCCCTTCAGCACGTTTTGCGCTTCGGATGCGGGAATGGTCTGAAACGGTAAATCTATGACACGGATCATGGTTTGATTCCTCCCGATCTTTTTCTTTCTCAATATGGCGATTGCCCCGGAGAGCCGGGGCAATCTGCCGTTGCCAAAAAATCAGTCGCTGCTTCTCTCTTCGGCCTTCTTGAGCGCCTCGACGATGGCGGCGATCGCCACGATCAGGTTGACGTTGCTCTTGCTGAAGGACTCGATGCGATAGCAGTTCGCCCAGAACGTCGCTTCCTTGTCCACGGTGCCGATGACCTCGTCGCCGAGCAGGATGTCGAAGTTGTAGGCGAGCATGTCGCCCTTGATGGTCAGCTCCTTGCCGTTGGCCTTGCCCGCGATCTCGGTCTTGGTGAGCTTGAGCTTCTTCTTGAAGTTGGCGATCTCCTTCTTGCCCTCGAACACATTGTACTCCGGCATGACGGAGATGAGCTTCTTCTTGACGACCATGATCTCGTTTTCCTGCGCATCCATGATCTTGTAGGCGGTATCCATCACGTTGCCCTCAATGAAGTACGCGGGCTCGTGATCCGCCGTGAAGAGCGTGTAGCGATCCTTGAGGGAAAGCTCCAGCTTCTCTTCCATGTAGAGCTTGACGGAATCGCCGGACTCGGCGCGCACGGCGGCCTTGGTCTCGGTCACTTCCTTGCCGGCGAGAAGGTTGTCCATCACGCTCTGCAGCTCCTCGATCGCGCGGGTGACCTTACTGGCGTCGGCACTGTTGCCGCCGCCGAAAGCGCCGCCGAGCGCGCCCAGCATCGCGGCGCCGGTTGCGCCGGGTTTGGGCGAGGAGCCGGCGTCGATCTTCTTGTCATCCGCCTTGATGTAAATGTCGAGGTTCTCGCTCACGCCGTCAAAGACGACCGCCTCGACGTCCTTGCCCATGATCTTGACGGTGCCCATCTTCGGCGTGCCGAGAGAGGTGGTGACGCCGGAGAGCTTTTCCAGCAGATCCGAGTTGGTCCAGCCCTGCTTGTTGTCAAACTTCTTGTAGCCGCTCATGTTGTCGTTGCTTGTGAGTTTACCCAAGAGTCCCATTTTTTCTTTCCTCCAAATAATAAAGTTTGTTATCTCTCAACGGACGGCCGCGCCGTCCTTGTTAAGACAATCGTCCGGTATGTTTTTTCCTAAATCGGCGTGTCCGCGCGGGACGACGCCTTGATGCGCCGGATGGCAAAGACCGTCAGCGCGGCGTCGAACACGAGAAAGATGACCGTGAACAGCCCGGATTCCGTATCAAGACAGAAATCGTAGAAGCCGTGCAGCAGCGTCGGTACCCAGAGCGCCCTGCGGAGATTTCTGCGCGTCGCGCGCCGCTCGCCCGCTGCCCAAGCCGCCTTTGCGAGGCCGTAGAAATAGCCCATATACACGCCGTCAAAGGCGTGGCCCGGAACGGAGAGCACGGCGCGCAGAAGCGCCGTCATGACGTCCGAATCCATCACATAGAGGATGTTTTCCAGCACCGCGAAGCCGAGCGACGCCGTGACCGCGTAGACGATTGCGTCGTAGGTGTAGTTGAACGCGGGATGCCGCCACGTCGCTTTCCTGAGAACGAAGTATTTGCCGCCCTCCTCCACAAGCGCCGTGATCAGGAAGTTGTCGATGAGGAGATACGCGATGCTGCCCGCCTGCGCAAACTCGCCCAAAACCTCCGTGCCGAGCCACCCGATCAGCATGGCGCTGACCGTCGTCAGCGCGCCGCCGATAAACAGCTTCCACATGAGCCCCGCGGGCTCCTTCTCGATCTTGTCCTGCCGCCGGACCGTTATGAACAGCACGATGCCCGGAAGCACCGCCAACAACAGCAACATAGAATCCATATCGCTCAGTCCATCGCGATCACGATGAAAGCGTCCTGCGCGGTGAATTTGAGCTGCTGCGCCTTGTGCGGATTTGTCACGATCTTCACGCCGCCGTTTTCGTCCAGCGTGCGGTAGCCGATGAACACCTCGCGATGGCGCGCCGCCGCTTCACAGGCGGTATAGACGTCCGTCAGACAGTCGAGCTTGACGTAGTTCTTCGCAGGACGGACGTAGATCTCGGAGCCCTCCTCGCGCAGCAGCTCGTTGAAGATCGCGCGCAGCTCGCGGATCTGGGAGATCTGCGTGAGGATGAGGCTGGTGATGTTGCTGCTGATGACGAAATCGTTGACCTCCGCGATCTGCGCGAGCTCCTGGTTCTCCACGCGCAGCATCTCGCTCGTGACGGTGAACTGATAGCCCTTCGTCCTGGCGAGATAGCGGAGCTGGAGCAGGATCATCAGGATCTTTGCGTCACGCCGCTCGATCTCCGCTTCGTCTATGCCGTCGGGCGTGTCGGCGAGCACGAGCACCGTGTCCTCGCCGGGCAGGAGCGACTCCAGCCCCGAGCGGCTGTAGATGTCGCACTCCACGACCTTGAGCCGGATGTTGCGGAACTGGATGCTCTCCAGCTCCGTCTTGTGCGCCATCTGCTCCGAGGGAAGCGCGACCGTCATCTGCGAGCCGCCGCCGACGTAGTTGTCTTCCTCCTCCAGCACCTGCCGCAGCTTGGCGCTGTAGCCGATGATGAGCATATCCGTGCACTGCGCCGGCTCATTGTCGTGCCATTCGGCGATGTCCTTCTCGCGGACGGGCGCGGGCTTGGCGTCCATGCGGCTCACGCCGTCGTCCTCCGCGAAGATGATCAGACGGTCGCCCGTCTCCGCCTTGCGGTCCGGCTCGGGGTTGATGAGGATCTCGCCGTCCTTTGTCACAAATCCGATGACCGTGGAAACCGGGAAATATCGGTTCAGCTCGCCGAGCGTCTTGCCGACCGCCTCGGGGTGCTCCTCGATGTAGAACTCGCTGCCGTCGCAGTCGAACAGCTCCGTGTAGACCTGCGAGAGTCCGGCGCTGCGCCCGGTGTGGGCGATGATGCGGGACATCATGTTCCGGAAGCTCAGGACCTCGGCGCGGCCCTCGCCCGCGACCTCCGCGGCCTCGAGGTTTTCCTCGTCGCGGATGACCGCGGCGATGTACGCCTCGTCGTTGCCGTATTTCTTCAAAAGCCGCGTCACGGCGAGGATCGACTTGATGGTGGTGAAGTCGTCGTCCGCGTTGATGATGACGCTGCGGCAGGTGTCGAACGAGCAGACGGCAAGGTCGGAGATGTCCGTGATGTTTCCGCAGCGGCAGATGACGCGCGTGGTCTTTGTGTCCGGGAAGCGCTGGCGGATGTTCTCGTCCATGACGTCCTTGTCGTCCTTGTTGTCCATGATGACGAGCGCCTCGCGCTTGTGGTTGGAGTTCGCCTCGATCAGCTCGGAGACGATGGTGTAGAGCCCGCCCGCGGTGCCGAGGACGATGACGTGGTTTTCCTCGACGACGGCGGATTTGCCGCGCCGGAGGTCGGCGACCTTCTCGTCGATGGAGTTGCAGATGATACCGGTGAGCGTGCTTGTGACAAAGATGCCAATAAACGTGATGACGAGCATGCCGAGAATGTAGCCGAGGCTCGCGCCCTCGTCGCCCGCGATCGTGCCGGCGTCCATCATGTGCGTCAGGCTGATCCAGATGCCGCCGCCGACGCCGCTTGCGCCGAGCGCCGCGACCGCGAGGCCGAGAATGACCACAGCGGCGACGGTGACGATGACGAGCAGCTTGATCAGCGCCACCGTGCCCTCCGCCATGCGGTTATCAAACCAATAGCTGAATTTGTTCTTTTTCATAAGGCGGGAGCTTCTTTCTTATTCGTGGATGATCAGGCGCGGCTCGCCGTCGTACTTGACGAGCTCGTGGCTGGTGAAGTACTCCTCCAGCACGTTCGGGCACTTTGTGGCGACCTCGAGCGGCTGGCCGTTCTTCTCGATCTCCTCGCGCGGGACGCTGAGGAACTCGCCGATGCTGAGGAAGTGGTAGCGCTGCATGGCGACGGTGAACTTGTCGCCGTTTTCCACCTCTTTGCCGTTCATCTTGAGCGAGAGGATGGAGTGCGTCGGGCGGTCAAACTCGCAGCAGAAGCCGCGGGAGAACTGATACCACTCGTTGTGCTCGCTGTCGAGGAAGGATTCCTCGCGCAGCATATACTTCACGATGCGGCGCAGCTGCTCGCCCGTGAGGACGAACGAGTACACGGGATCGCCGAACGGGAAGATCTCCATGTAGTCCTTGAGCGTGATGATGGGGCCGAGCGTGGGCTTGCGGATGCTGCCGGACGCGAGGAGCACGAGGTCGACGCCGAGCTGGTCGCGCATGCCCTCCGCCATGAGGTCGCCGAGCTCGGTTTCCATGTTGCGGCGCGGGTGCGTGTACGCGCGCGGGAAGCGGGTGAGGATGCGGCCGTACTTCTTGTCGGTCACGTCCTTGTACTTGTTGATGACCTCCTCGAGCGCCGTATCACGCGGGCAGTTCTCCGCCGTGATGGGGATGCACTGCCAGGTGTAGGAGTCGATGCGGTTGTTGTCGGTATCGACCATGATGTCGAAGCGGCCGATCTGATCCGTGCCGATTGCCGCCTGCACGATGGGAATGCCCGCGACCTCGCACGGCTCGGAGAGCAGCGTGTGGCTGTGGCCGCCGATGATGACGTCCACGCCCCACGCGGGATCGAGCGCGGCGGCGAGCTTCTTGTCCTCCTCGAAGCCGATGTGCGTCAGCAGCACCGTGAAGTCGATGTCGGTCGTGCGGTAGGCGTCGCAGATCTTGCCGACCTCCTGCGCCGCGTCCTCGATATCGACCATTGTGCCGATAAGCCCCTCGTTCTTGGTGCTCGCGAGCACGTCCTGCGTCAGAATGCCGATGAACAGCACGCGCATGCCGTCGATCTCTTTAATATAATGAGACTTGAACAGGCGCACGCCGTTGAGCTTTAAGTACATGTTGGCGTTGATGATGGGGAAGGTCGCGCACTTTTCGATGAACAGCAGGTGCGCGAGGCCGTAGTCCACCTCGTGGTTGCCGAGCGTCACGACGTCGGGCGCGAGCAGGTTCATGATCTCGATGGTGGAGATGCCCTGGAACTCGCTGTCGATCAGCGAGCCGCGGAACATATCGCCGGAGATGGTGTAGATGACGTTCTTTTCCTCGTTGCGGACCTTGTTGACGTAGCCGGAGAGGCGGGACACGCCGCCGACAAGGTTCTCGTCCACCTGCTCGGCGAGGAAATCGCCGTGGAGGTCGTTGGAGTGCAGGATCGTGAGCTTTTTGAGGTTTTTCATACGGTTTTCTCCCTCTTTTTTTATATTTTTGCGGTTTTTCTTTTTGCGTCCGTCTTATTTTATCGGATGGCCGGCGTTTTGCAACCCCTCTGGGACGAATGTCGGGATTTCTGGGATAAACGTCAGATTCCGGCGGGCGGCGCGTTCCGGCGAAAAAGACGAAGCGAGCGGGTATTGTGCGGATTTTCACCAAATTTGTTGCCATTTCGGGAAAAATATGCTATAGTAAGGCGAAACTTACGAGAACGGAGACGCCCGGATGAACATTGCGCTTGTTGACGATCTGCCGCGGGAGCTTGCGCGGCTTTCGGAGATCATTGCCGAATATGCGTCCAAAAACCACGTCTCCGTGGATGTAACGGCTTTCCACAGCGCGGAGGAGTTCCTTGCCGACTACCGCCCGCTGCAATATACGCTGGTTTTCATGGACATCTATATGGACGGCATGAGCGGCGTGGAAGCGGCGAAAAAGCTTCGGGAGACCGACCGCGACACGCTGATCGTCTTTCTCACCACAAGCACGGAGCACACCTTTGACGCCTTTGACGTCCACGCCTTTCAATATCTGCTCAAAATGCCGGACGACGCCGCGATGCGGCAAAACGTCTACCGCGTTATGAACGAGCTTGCCGACATGACGCGGAGCGCCGAAAGGCAGACGCTCGTATTCTCCTCGGACGGCGCGGAGCAGAGCGTCGCTTATTCGGACGTTGTGTTCATATCGAGCGAGAAAAACTACGTCCAGATCACCGACCGCGCGCGGAATGTCTACCGCACCCGCAAGACCTTTTCCGAGGTCTGTTCCGTTCTGAGGAAGGACGCCCGCTTTTTGCAGATCAACCGCGGGATCGTCGTCAACATGGACTGCATCACCGCGTTTGGGAAGGACTCCTGCGAGCTTGCCGGCGGCTATGCCCTGCCTGTCAATGTGCGCGAGCAGAAAAAGCTCGACCAGATCCGGAAAAACTACGTGTTTTCCAAGCTGCACAGCAGAAAGGAGGCGGAGCGATGACGTTCAAGAGCTTTATCATACCTTTTCTTACTTATATGGCACTGCTTCCGGCAATGACATTTTGCTATGCGCCGGTACAGAAGCATCTCCGCTTTGCACGCTCGTATATATTCGCGGCGCTGCTTGTGATCTGCGTTGCCTTTTCAGCCGTCTCAGCCTTTCTGCAGCTCTATGTTGTCCGCGACTTCAGCAGCGTGTACCTTATCGGCCTCATGCTCGTGTTTTTCGTATACCACAAAACGCTTACGCTGCACATTTCCCAATCGGCGACCATATTCCTGATAGCTTGCGCGTTCAGCACGTTCCTGAGCAACTTTTCCATCATCTATGACGCTTTCCTGCATCCAGACGGAAAGCTCGCCGATTTCAGCCCGCAGGCATGCGTTTTTCTGGTCATATCCTTCTTTGTTTTCTATGCTCTTGCCCTTTTCCCCGCGGCAAAATATGGCTCCTATATTCTGGATCATTTGCCGCAGCCCCGTGTGTGGTGGACGGCCGCTTTGATCGTCGGCATCTTTTTCGCGTTCAATCTGAGCGTGATCATAAAGCGTTACAGCACGCTGCACACGAACCGGGTCGGCTCCGCCTACATCACGATCCTGTCGCTGATGTTTGTCCTGCTGCTCCTGCTGTGCGTCATCTTTTACTACATCGTGAGCGCGCTGAGCCAAAAGGCGGAGGCCGAGGACAGAAACCGCATCTTTGCCATGCAGGAAAAGCAGTACGACGATCTCCAGCGGTATCTTGACGCCGACGCCAAGGCGCGCCACGATTTCCGCCAGACGATCTATACGCTCAAGGAGCTGTCCTCCGAACAGGATCTCGCCGCCATCGACGCGTATCTCGGCCGGTATATCGAGGCGCTGCCGCAAAAGGAAACGGCGGACTATTGCCGCGACCATGCCCTCAACGCGCTGCTGAACCACTACGCCCGCAGAGCGGAGCAAAACGGCATCCGCACGGATATCAAGACCGACCTCCCCGAAACGCTCTACATTGACAGCGTCGACCTCTGCTCCATCATCGGCAACATATTGGACAACGCCATTGCCGCCTGCTGCGAAGTCCCGGAGGAAAAGCGCTTTATCCGCCTCGTCGTGTCCGAGGAGCAGGGCAGCGAGCTGTATATCGCCGCGTCCAACAGCTTTGGCGGAAGGCTCCGGCAGAAAAAAGGCCGCTACCTTTCCACGCATAAGGGCGGAAACGGCATCGGCCTTATCTCCATCGTCGCCACCGCCGAGCGCTGCGGCGGCACGGCGGACTATTCGCACAGTGACGGCGTATTCTATTCAAACGTCATGCTGGTAAACCGGAAGAGCGAAGCCGCCACGGCCTGACGGCGCGCGGAAGCGCCGGAGAAACGAGGATAACAGGCGCGGCAGGACAAAAACAAGCGGCTCCCGTCGGGAACGGCGGGGGCCGCTTGCTCGTTATGCGTTCCGCTGCCGCCGCAGGTTCAACTCGTTCAGCTCGCGTACCTCCGCGCGATAACGGGCGCACATGATCAGAAAGATCGTAACATGAAAGAGGCTCATGATCGCCGCCAGGATCAGCAGCTCGCCCAGCGTACTTACCCAGCCGAGAAAGAACGCGACAGGGGTGAATACCGTGACGAGCCGCGTGTGCTTTCCGTTCACGGAGACCATCACGATATCGTCCACGGCGAGCTCGTTTGCGCCGATCATCGAGGATCGCCCGCTCCGGCGGGCATTGAACGGGCGCATATCCGCGGTCGCTCTCCATATGTACGCACAGGTCTCTTGTGATCTTTCCCAACCGGCCCGTGACCATTACCCGGAACTTCGTTGTTTTCATGCTTCGCTTCCTCCTGTTTCCGCACGCGGCATGACGTGGAGCACGCCGTCCGGCCGGTGGCCGGCAAGGATAGCGTTCCATCGCCTCGCTGCCCGTGACGCATACGCACTTGTAGACGCCGCCGAGCCGTTCTTTTTCCTCCTTCAGGCTCGCCGGGTCGTCGCCCCAGACGAGCATGACCGGCAGCTCCTCGGCCGCCCATAGTGTAAAATAAACGTTGGCAAAAATAAAACTCGGAGAGCTATAGCCCTCCGAGGCCACTCGTGTTAGAATCTT
>SVKM01000060.1 GCA_015068465.1 Oscillospiraceae bacterium
ATGCCATAGTCGAACTGGCTAAGACGCCGGCCCTTCAAGCCGGAGATTCCGGGTTCAAGCCCCGGTGGCATCACCAATATGCGGCTGCAGCTCAATTGGTAGAGCACCTGCTTGCCATGCAGGAGGTTGTCGGTTCAAGCCCGATCAGTCGCTCCATATGGTGCCATAGTCGAATTGGCTAAGACGCCAGCCTCTCAAGCTGGAGATTCCGGGTTCGATCCCCGGTGGCATCACCACATGCGCCTTTAGCTCAGTTGGTAGAGCAGCGCCCTTTTAAGGCGCGGGCCCCGGGTTCGAGCCCCGGAAGGCGCACCATACGCGCTCTTAGCTCAGTTGGTAGAGCAACTGACTCTTAATCAGAAGGTCCGGAGTTCGAGCCCCCGAGAGCGCACCATATGTACCGATGGTGGAACTGGTAGACACGCAGGGTTGAGGTCCCTGTGGGCTGGTAGACGGTCTATGCGAGCTCGAGTCTCGCTCGGTACACCAAATATGCACAGGTGGTGAAACTGGAATACACACCGGTCTCAGACACCGGGCCTTCGGGCACTGCGGGTTCGACTCCCGCCCTGTGTACCATATGGGTAGGTAGCGAATCGGCAAACGCGGCGGACTGTAAATCCGCTCCCTTCGGGGGTAGTGGGCTCGACACCCACCCTGCCCACCAGAAGAGACAGCGGACATAGCGCGTTACACTATGTCCGCTGTCTCATTTATATCATCAAAATATGTTGAATGTGTTATCCCAATTGAGGCTGCGGTATCGATCCGGACCAAAGCCAAGATACAGCACGAAGATCGGATTGAAGAGCGTCAAGCCGATGGCGAACGGGATGCCGTGCCCGAACGAGCGGGAGATGCGCAACGAGAGCAGGAACTCAAGCGCAGCACCAATCACGCCGGCTAAGGATACGAGCAGACTTCGGGAATCCGCTCCGCCGATGGCGCAGACTGCCGAGGCCGCCAGAGCAACCCAGAAGAAAACCGTTTGCCAGCACGATCCGTAAAGGATGTAGTCGGAATAGAAGGGGAACTACATTTGACAAGGGCACAAACCGCTTATCGTATCTGACGGCGCGCGCCGTCAGATCTTCCATTCGATTTCCAGCTTCTCGCTGGTGGCGCGGATAACCGTGATCATCAAATCCACGACCTTCTGCTTGTCCTCAAAGCTGACGCTTTCCCAATCGTCCAGATAACCCGAAATCGTGTCGATCTGTTCCGGCGACACAGCTTCGGCGCTCAGCTTGGCGATCTCGTCGGCAAGCGCCTGACGCCGCTTGTCCAACTCCTCGATCTTGACGTTGGCGTAGGAGAGCAGCACCGGCGTCGCGCCCGTCAGCGTGTCGAGCAGCTTTTCAATCTCGTTCTCGACCCGCGCCAGCTCCAACTGCTTCTCCGTCAGCTTCGGGTTGACGGCCTTTTTCCTTTTGCGTTCGGTCAGCGTCTTGTAGTCCGCCAGCTTCTTCTCCATCTGCCGGTAGACCACTTCCTCCAATTCGAGCATCCGTATCGTGCCGCAGCCGGGACAGGACTTGTTTTCCGCGTGGACGGAGCAGCGAAAATAGATGTGTCCGCAGGAGTGCGCCGCCATCAATGCGTGACCGCACCTGCCGCACTTAATCTTGCCTGCCATCCATGAGTGCTTGGCCTTCCGCGCGGGCTGGTAGCTCTGGTTCTCCATGATTTTCCTGCGCGCCTGAAGCCATAGCTCGGACGGGATAAAACCCTCGCTCGGAGCCAGCACAAGCGTCTGCCCTTGCAGGTACTTGTGCTTGTTCTCCTGATTCCCCTTGCCCCGATAGTAATAGCAGCCGTTGGTGCCCGCGAAGTCGGCGACGTCATTGAAAATGTCCGTCCCCTGACTCTTGAAGAACTCGTAGATATCCAAGTCTGCCATGACGTAGATCGGATTGCGGAGAATCAGGCTGATCGTCGCTCTGCTGAACGGCTTGCCGAAGTATGACCGCACACCCTGCGCCGTAAGCTGCGTGGCGATGTCATGAAGCGAGATGCGGGGATCGACGTACATCTCGTACATCTTCCGCACATACGCCGCCTCGGTCGGCTCGATGACCAGCTTCTTGGTATGGATGCCGTCAATGATGATCGGCTCCGTCCGAAAGCCGTAGGGAGGCCGCCCGCCCATTTTGAAACCGCGCTGGCATCTCGCGTACCATGCGTCCTGTACGCGCTTCTGTATCGTCTCGCGCTCCAACTGTGCGAACACGATGCAGATATTCAGCATCGCGCGTCCCATCGGCGTCGAGGTGTCGAACTTCTCCGTGGACGACACAAACTCCACGTTGTACTTCTGGAACAGCTCCATCATGTTGGCGAAGTCCAAAATGGAACGGCTGATACGATCCAGCTTATAGACGATCACCTTGCGGACAAGGCCGTTTTCAATGTCGCGGATCAGTTCCTGAAAGCGCGGACGGTCGGTGTTTTTGCCGCTGTAACCCTTGTCTGCGTATTCCTTGTAACTACCGCCTTTCAGTTCGTATTTGCAAAACTCAATCTGGCTTTCAATCGAAATGCTGTCCTTTTTGTCCACCGATTGTCTTGCATAAATCGCGTCGATTTTGTTTTCCATGCTTGACCCCTTTCCCGTAAAAAGAACGGGGCTGCTAACGACCTCATTATAGCGTCAGCAGCCCCTTGATGCAATATTGATTTTGAGGCAGATTACGCTCCGGCTTCCTCCGCGCGCCGCGCCTCCGCATACTTGCGGAAGATGTCGTAAAGCCGCTGCTCAAGCTCTTGGCGCTTTGCCGCCTCCTGCTCCGGTGTCATGACTGGGATCAGGTTGTCGAGCGTGATTTCCTTTCCCTGAAACGTCACCGTCTCGGTTTCTTTCCTGTACTTGCCGTGTTCCATAAAATCCTCCCGTTACCGCTCGCGCGATGTGTGCTGCGGCGACAACTGCGCCAGCACATCGGGCGGGATGCGGTCGATCATACGCTTCATGTCCAGCAGCTCGCTTTCCAACTGGGCGCGCTCCATCGCGTCATGCAGCTTGCCCCGCTCACTTGCCTTCGCTCTGGCTTCCAGCGTTCTGTTTTCTTCCAGCAGGTCGTCGATGGTAAGGCGATACTTTTTGAGCTGTGCGCTGAAATCCTCCATCTGCGGAAACCATCTTTTCAGGAGGACAAGCGCCTCGTCCTTTTTCTTTCCAGCGTTAAGCGGGTTGATGCCGTTTAACGTCGCCTCGATCTTCCGTGCTTGTTTGGAAAGCGACACCGCCTGCTTAAAAACCCGCGTGGGGATATGCTGCCGTCCCGTCCTGACGGCGCTCTCGCCGCGCTCCAGATCGGGATACCGCTCGACCATGTGGGCAAAGAAATCATCCTGCCATTTTGTCAACTTGCCCCGGTTGCCGAGGATCTCCTTGGCACTGAGCCGGTTGTCCCGCGTCAGCGGCACGAAGGTTAGGTGCATGTGCGGCGTCTTTTCGTCCATGTGTACAACCGCCGAGACGATGTTCTCGCGGCCCACCCGCTCAATGAGGAAGTCTGCCGCGCACCGAAAGAATGCCGCGACCTCCTTCGGGGGCTTGTCCTTGAAGAACTCCGGGCTTGCCGTGATCAGTGTGTCCACAAAGCGGGTGCTGTCCCTGCGGGTGCGGCATCCGGCCTTCTCAATGCGCCGTTGGATGACGTGATAGTAGCGGCCCTCCGGCTTGACGATATGGAAGTTGTAGCGGCTCCGGCTTACGTCGATATCCGGGTTGCTGGTGTACCGCTCCTTCTGCCGCTCGTGATGGGCTTCCAGCGGCCTTGCAGGGTTGCCCTTGTGCTTTTCAAAACGCAAAATCGCGTAACGTGCCATGTGATACTCCTTTTTCTAATCGGAGCTGTCGGCAGTACCGATCCATCTACCGATCAGCTCCGATAAGATTGATTGATTTTTTATAAATGGGTTTGTTTTTCTTTGTATTTCTATCTTCCGTCCGGTTTCGGTACTCCAAGAGGAATGGATATCGTACTTCTCAGGTACGAAAATCAGTCCTCCGGCGTACCGTATCCAGACTTCCTGAAGTCCGTGCCTGATCGTATTTTGGGTAGATACGGTTCGGCTTTCCGCAGCCCTGCTTCCGAATATCGATCAGCTCCGCGTATTGCAGCTCCCGCAGTGTGTTGACCGCCTTCTGCCGCCCGCAATGAAGCAGCGACACGACCTCGCAGATGGGGTAGTACAGATACACGCGCCCATACTCGTCCGCCCACTTGTTCCTGCGGGACAGCTCCGTCCGGCGCAGGATAAAGGCATAGAGTATCTTCGCTTCGTTTGATAGGGGCTGATAGGCTGGCGCTTCAAAGAGGAAGCTGGGGAGCCGCGTGAAGCTCTGCGGCTTCTCCGGCTGGTGGATGTAAACAAACTTTGTCATAGCTGTCTGAACGGCAAACGACGCGCCCGCGCGTCCGCAAGGCGCGCCGTTCCCGCCCGCTCTCGACCTCCTTTCCGCTCGCTGTTGTGTTGCTGTCCATCGATGAACTGAGGAAAGTGTATACTTTTTTCATGGCCCGTGCCGTATATCCGAGAGGTAGGAAATCTGAGCGGAAAAGCCGGTATTTCCACGTTCTCGGAAATGTGCTATAATAGCCGCAGGAGCGGCTATTATAACCTGATCGCCATTTCCCTCGCCGCTTACGCGGCAACCGGGAAATATGGCTGCGTACCATGCCCTGTGGTCATGGTACAAGGGGCAAAACATCGGGAGAGCATGTCTATGTTTTTGACGACACAGGAGCGGTTACGGGATTTGCGGGAGGAGCGCGGTCTGAAGCTGGAGCAGCTTTCGCAGGAGACGGGGCTGTCTTCATCCGCGCTGGGCAGCTACGAGACGGACGAAACGAAGGACATCAGCCTCCACGCGCTGAAAAAGCTGGCGGACTTCTACGGCGTGACCACCGACTACATTCTGGCGCGCTCGGAATTAAAACGTCACCCGGACGCAGACCTTGACGATCTGCGCCTGAGTGACGGAATGGTCGAGTTATTAAAGGCTGGCCGCGTCAACACGGCGATGCTGTGCGAGCTGGCCTTGCACAAGGACTTTGTGAAGCTGCTGGCGGATATTGAAATCTATGTGAACGGGATCGCCGCCATGCAGATACAGAACCTGAACGCATGGGTGGACGTGGCACGCGCGGAGATCATGGAGAAGTACCGGCCGGGAGAGCATGACAGCGTCATGCATCTCCTGAACGCGGCGCACATCGAGGAGGGCGAGTATTTCAGCCGCCGGGTTCACAACGACATCGACGCGATCATGGTGGACATCAAAGAGGCGCACAAGACGCGCAGCGAGAGCGCGCCGGACACCTCCGTCGTTGACGAACTCAAGCGCGACATCGACGAGGCGGCGAGCTTCAAGGGCAGCCGATTGGAGCAGTTAATTTTCCTGTTCTGCAAGCAGACCAAGATCCGCTACAACAAGCTGACCGAGGAAGAAAAGCAATGGCTCGTCCGCATCGCGCAGAAGTCCGAGCTGGCAAAGGGAGGCGCGTCGCAGCGCGGCAGGCGGAAGAAGTGACGGGCATAGCAAAAGACTGGGAGGCATTGCGCCTCTCAGCCTTTGCAAATTTTATCCTGTTATCTTTGTGTATTCCTCCCACGCCAAATCCTCGTATCCGACCTCCCGTATAAACGTGCCGGGCGTCGAACCGTCGCCGCTGCTGCTCGCAAGGCTTGCGTACTCAACGACGATCTTCCCGCTTGCCGGGTCATACCGCTCCGCTGTGGAGTTGACACCCCAGTTGTCCCACGCGGTGAGGTTCACTTTCCCATAATCAATGCTGCCGCGCTCGATCACGTCGCCGTTCCTGCGATAAACATAGGCGCGCTGTGCGCCGTCGGCACCGTAAACGCAGTTGCACACCAGCTCTATTACACCGTCGCCGTTAAGGTCAACGGCATAGTCGTCAAGGTCGAAGCCAAAGCTCTCCGCGATTTGTATGGTTCCGCTCCCCGCGTCAATGAGATACCGGCGCAGAAGGTGATGCGGAGCGCCTTCATCCTCCGTATAGTAACCATCGAAGCCCAGAATATTGAAGAACGCCATACCACCTATCGTCTCAGCCGTCCCGCCACCGTCCTTCATCATGGTTTCGCGGTAGTACACGATTTTTTCCAGTGATGCAATGTAATAGCCCATGTCGCCATCATTGACCGCCGCGCCATTTGCATCGCGCAAATTTGCAAGCACTGTCTGGTCGGTAGTGATGAGCAGACGGCTGCGCGCCCAGACATCGTTTGCCTTTTCTTGAAAGCGTCGCATGGCTTCCGTGTTATTCTCCGCGCTCTGACCCGGGTTTTCACTGAACGCTACCCTTTGAAGCTCAACCTCGGTGAGTTGACCGCCTTGCAACTCCATAAGCGCATAGGAATAGGCCGCCTCGCCCTGAAACACGGTTGGGCTGTATTCCAGCAGATATGTTCTGCCGTTTTGCTCGGTCAATGCAAGTGTGCGCCACCCGGTATGCGCCAGCCCAATATCACCCAAATCACATAGCTTGTCGCCGTTTGCGTCCTCCACCCATATGCTTGCCGCGCCGCCAGGAATGAGCGCGGAGACGTCCGCTACAATACGCTCGGCCGTGCCGTCACCATTCAAATCAGCGTCCCAGATGGCGGATTGGCTGGTATTTGCATCTTCCTCAATAACGAACTCAGGAAGAAACACATCGAACTCGCGCTCATACAAACCGCCCTTCTGTCCAACCAGCGCTACCTGAAAAGTCAGCTCCGTCAGGTTGTCGGCTCGGATCGCGTATTCACGCCCCACTTCCCAATCGGATACGTCAGGGAGCAGTTCATATTCATGGACGCTCCTGCTCATGCCGTCCGGGTAGACGGCGCGACCCACGACGCGGATGTCCCAGTCCTCCGCCCGTCCATATGCTTCGGGCAGCATAAATGCGACATAGCTCTCGCCTGGGTCGTCGCTTCGCAATGTAACGCTTGCCTCCAGCGCGTCCAGTGCTTCCTTCTCGGTCATTGGAGCAGCTGACGCTCCCGCGAACGCGCAGCCTGCCGCGACGACGGCAATCGCCACAACAGCGATTGCGACCGCAGCGGACATGCGCGGGCGGCGCGCGATCATCGTCACGCGCTCTTTGAGCGATCGCTTGCCGTTGGTCATGGCAGTCGCCGCGCAGAGCAACGACGCCTTCGGCGCGCGATGCGCCGACAGCTCGATCAGCGTTGTGCCGTAGTTCTCCCGCTCGGCCTCGCCCAACTGTTTGAGCGCGCCCGCGTCGGCGCACAGCTCGCTGTCCTGACGCGACAACGCCGCCGCCCACCATATCAGCGGATTGTACCAATGGAGCGAGAGCGCCACGCAGCGCAAAAACGTCCAAACATGGTCGCCGTGCCGGTGGTGGCTCAACTCGTGCGCGAGGACATGGCGCAGCTGCGTCTCGTCCGCCGCCGTCTCCGCCGCAACATAGATCGCGTTCCCAAACAGACAGGAGGACGCCAGGTTTTCGACGGAGTACACCCGCAGCGGGCAATCCGCGTCCATTGGCTTGCGCCGCTTGCGGAGCGTGTGGTAGAAGCGCAGGTTGGATATGAGGAAAGCGATTGCCGTTACGACAATGCCGATGATCCAAATCGGCTCCAGCACGTCACGCGCACGGATTGCCGTTTCCATCCGCGCAAAGCGTTCCGGCGTGACTTGCTCCGCAACGGTCACGGGGCGCTCCGGCATCAGCGCATAGCGGTTGAAGCCCTCCACCGAGCCGTTCGCCATGTGTTCGATGCTATTGACGTCACACACCGCTTCAAAATTCTGCACGACCTCCGTTTGCTCCGCGACACCTTGTACGCTGACGGGGCTGGACAACACCGTGCCGGGATAGAGCAGCCGCAGCAGCACCAGCGCCCACAGCGCGTACCGAAGCCCCGGACGCATCCGCTTGCCGAAGCCCGCGCGGATTGCGATCACCGTGCCGATCAGCACACAGGAGGACAGCACCCATGTCAAGTCAGTCATGCTCCCGCCTCCCTTCCTTCAGGATGCGGTACAACTCGTCGATCTCCGCATCGCTCAGGTCGCTCTCCCGCGCCATCGTGCTGACAAGCAGACCGAGCCCGCCCGTCCTGATCTTCGAGAGCGTGTTCCGCGCCTCCTGTCGCACGGCGTCGTCCCGCGCAAGCAGGGGGTAAAACAGCTTGCGCGGTCCCGTGGCGTCGATCCGCACCGCGCCCTTGTCGGAAAGACGGTTGAGCATAATGTTGATCGTCGCCTTCGTCCACGCCGTGTCGTCGCGCAAAGCGGTCACCATGCTGCCGATGGTCAGCGGGCTATCGTCCCACAGCAGGTTCATCAGCTTCCACTCGCCGTCGGACAGGGATAGCTTATTCATCAAAAATCACCTCTTAGCCAAAATAGGATAACAGCTGTTATCGCTATCATAACGCAAAGGGTAACATTTGTCAACCATTTTTCGATATTTTGTGCTCCGTAGAACACGAGGGCTTCATATACCTGTCGCCGCTCTCTGAAAACGGGCGGGAGATATGCTCGCTGCCGCTCGCACATCTCCCGTCCGTTTTCCTGCCGGTGCAAGCGAGGGCGCATCGCGTCCCGCGCCCTCGTTTGCCCCGTCAGTCGCGCCGACAGGTATAACACACTACACTTTGCTTCGCAAAGTCGTGTGCCAAAGGGGACGCTGCCCCCTTTGGATACCCCCGTCATTTTCTCGTTCGTGCACGCTGATTGCAAAATGCAACCGACGTACATGGCCTCGAAAATGCAAACAGAGGCAACGCCGCATACCCCATCAGGTACGCAGCACCGCCTCTGTTTGTTAGCAGCCCGTTCAGTTTGTTTATGCTCTCGTCAATAATAGTGATGAAGCCTTTCCAGCCAGGCTGTCCCATCTTCTCAAACATCTGCCAGCGGCCAAGCGCGAGCAGCAGATACCAAATAAGCATTCCGCCTATGTAAAGAGTTCCCAGCGCGAGCGCCGAGCCGAGGATCGTCATCAGAATCAAAGTCAACATGGTCTGTCACTTCCTCCTTCGTTTACGAAAGCGCGCAGGGAGTGCGGGTTTCCGTCATTCTCTGCGCGCCTTGTGTTTTGTGCGATGCTATGTCGGCGTCGCTCAGGCAATCTTCACCTGATGGCTTTCGGGCTTCTGGTCTTTGGCCTTGGGCAGCGTCAGCTTCAATACGCCGTCTGCGTAGGCCGCCTGAAGACCACTTTCGTCGATGCCGCTCAGGTCGAACGACCGCTGATAGCTGCCATAGCTGCGTTCACAGCGCACGTAGTTGTTCTTCTTGTCCTTTTCCTCGTGCTCGCTGTGCCGTTCCGCTGTGATCGTCATCATACCGTTGTTTACGTCGATGTGGATGTCGTCCTTCTTGAAGCCCGGCAAATCAGCTTCCATCAGGTAATGGTCGCCCTTATCCTGAATGTCGGTGCGGATGCCGGCCCAGTCACTGGCAGTCCCGCCAAAGAACCGGTTTTCCAGGTCCTCCATCTCACGGAAGGGATCATAGGTGCGCAGATGATTTCCGTGCACAAAAGGTGTGAGTTCAAACATTTTGAAAACCTCCTTCGGCACGCCGCTTATGCGGTAGTCGCTGTTTTATTTATCCTCTGGGGTTATTTCCCCTTCGGACAGTTATGAGTATAGGCGGGCTCTGTGAACAAAAATACATCTTTATTATGGACGAATTGTTAAGAATTAGCACTCGCGGAACAGGAGTGCTAAAAAGTGAACCTCGGCATGGATTGCTTTTCGGACGAACGCTTCGTATAATATAGAAAAACGATTCGCGAACGAGATATCGGAAAGGAGCGCGGAATGAGCGAGGAGCAGTATTATTGCCTTACCTTGGACGATTGCGCCTTGCCGTCGTTCATCAGCGGCGGGAAGCCGTACTACGGCACGCTTGCGGAGATTGCCGCGTTTATGGATGCGCTCAAAAGCGACGATAGGCGGCAGGACGTTGAAAACGGCTTGATTGAGGCGTTTGAGGCGTTCAAGGCAGGAAATGAAGACGCGACGCATAGCGTGGCCTACAACGAGACGAAGTTGCTGGAGCCTGTTGAACTGCTTGGTCGGCGCGAATACGCACTCGAAGGCTATGTCTGGACGCACATGAACGTCTGGGATTGCCCGTATGATATGCGCTGCGACAAGGCGGAGATTGAGCAGGCGTGGTTTAGAGCAGATGACGCGGCGATACGCTGCGTGCGCGCCAGATTTGTTAATCTCCAATGCAAGGGCGTTCGGAACGTGTGGAGACCGATTACGGACGGGATGCTCTGGGGCTATCCTCACGTTCTCGTATACGATGGGCCGGTCTTTCGCAGTCGTTTTTTTGTCGCGGAAGCGCGGGAAGACACAACCAATGTGAGCAATCAAATATCCAACCTCCCGCAGATACCGGACTTGTCGGGGATCTGCGACGATATTTTTGGCGACGGCTGATCACAGAAAAGCAGAGGAGGGGATCCATGTGCCATCGGAAAGCAAAGCGCGAATGACAGCTCCAATCATCACAATGTACCAAGAGCGCCTGGAAAGAGCGTTCTCCCCGTATGCGGATCAGACGCAGACTACGTTTGACCCACAGAGCATGGTCATGATCGACGAGATATTTGCGCTTATGCGTCGTGTGAAACCGTGCATGGACAACGACGGCAGGGAACTCTGGCTGGTGGCGGAGCGCGGACCAATCGAGGACTTCGGAGACGTCAACGAGTGGATTGAGGAAGGCTATGCCGACGACGAAGACGAGTTCCGGAGGAACTGGCTCGCGGAGTATCCGGAAGAACGCTCATGGTATGGGCTCGTAGCCATTGAGGACGAGAAGTACGGTATCCGCGCGCTGTCCCTCGGCCATAAAACGATCTACTCGTGGTCGAAACACATGGAAACCATTGGAGAGATGGAGGTTGCACCGTTCATCGCATGGGTGCTGGAGTCCGTGAAGGGCTGCATCGCCGAACTGGAGCAAGGAACCTATAACGCCCGCATTGAGGCGGAGCTGCCCGTGCGTCTTCGCACTGGAACGATCCGCCGCAAGGACTTCTGGGACGTGTTTCCTGAGCAGCGCACGGACTTTTTCAAGGATATCACCAAGGAAGAGATCAACGAGTTTGCCGAAAGGATATCGCAGCAGCCGGATGATAGCCGTAAATTCGAAGGCCGCGTACAAAGGCTTACGGCCAACACGTTCTACGGCTACTGCGCGCTTGGCTATGCGGCGAACCATTATACGTACGCAGAGCTTACGCCAAAGGAGCAGTACTACCGCCATGCAGATGGCAGGGACGACGGGCTCAGAGACATCGATCCGGATTCCCCAGAGGCATTTCTGGATTGGTGCCACAACAGGGAACGCGGCGGACATCCGTTCGAGGTATGTCGGGGAGGCAACTCAACGCACATTTCCCTCTATGTTACGGCGGAAGACGACGGATACTACATCTCGCTTGCAGGGGATGCGTGGAATCGCACTGTGGAGACCATTAAGTTCTACCTGGCCCTATGCCGCGCCGGCGTTCCAGTCTACCTGTTCGAGGGAAAGTCGCTCGTGGAGCGTGTTTTGGAGACCGAGAAGATTGGAATCGTCCCAGACGGCGTTTTTCCTGACTACTGCGGTTCTCGGTTCCCCGATGAGCACATCATTGATTTCATGAACCTGCCCTATGACGAAACAGAGAAGATCGCAGCTTGCGCTACATGGCAACCGCTTAAAACCGTAGAGCTTGAGGAATAATAGAAAGCCCGGAGCGCGTCGGAATGGTACGTCCTTCGGGCTTTTTCCCTGCGAGGGCAGGCGAGATTATATGGCATCTGCACAAAAACAAAGCCGCACAGGATAGCAGTATTGTTTATTATATTGACTTTTTGCGGCTTGGCACTATAATTTTGGTGTCGGATGTGATTCCGCAAATCATATGGAAGGGAGAAACGATCCTATGGTCAAGTACGATGCGGTCGTCGTGGGTGCCGGTAATGCCGGACTATCTGCTGCGATCAGGATGCAGCTTGGCGGGAAGAAAACGCTGCTGATCGAGCAGCACAATCTCCCCGGCGGGTGCGCCACCAGTTTCCGAAGAGGCCGATTTGAGATCGAGCCCTCGTTGCACGAGCTGTGCGACGTGGGACCGGAGAACATGCCCGGCGAGGTGCGCGAGTTGTTCAAGGAGTACGGCGTGGATCTTGACTGGGTGCAGTGCCCGGACTGTTTCC
>SVKM01000061.1 GCA_015068465.1 Oscillospiraceae bacterium
GGCCAGCCGCCGCCGGCTCCATCCTCGGCGCTCGGCCAGCCGCCGCCGGCTCCATCCTCGGCGCTCGGCCAGCCGCCTCCGGTTCCATCCTCGGCGCTCGGCCAGCCGCCTCCGGCGGCGTCCGCCGCCTCTTCCGGCCACGCGGTCGGCGCGGTATTCCAACCTGATGTCTCTCCGACGCCGTTCGCGACCGGCCAGGAAATCGGATTCCCCGCAGGAGCGCCGCTCTGTGCAGGCCAACCGCCCTGCGGCTGTCCCTGCCCGGGCCAGCCCTGCTGTGCGGGAGCCCCCGCTCCCTGCCAGCCGCCCTGAGCGGGGCCCTGTCCGGGCCAGCCTCCCTGCATCGGCTGCTGTCCCGGCCAACCGGGGCCTGTATTGTTTGCCTGAGGCCAACCGCCCTGCGCCGGCCCTTGGGGCCAGCCGACAGGCGGCGCACCCCAACCTCCCGGCGCGCCGTCCGGCGTCGGCCAGGAGTTTGGAGCCCCCCTCGGCATCTGGGCTGCGTCCGAGCTTTTTCGTCGGCCGAGGCCCTTGAACATGTCAGTTATCTTCATCAAAACCCCCCATGCGTATCACACAGCGGTTTTATTGCAATCCTCTCCGCATGGAGGATCCTTTTGCCTCTTACCGAATGGAAACGTCGTCGTTGTTGACCAGTATCTGGCTGAACTGGCCCGGCAGGCCGTTGACCAGAAGCTCGACGGGCTTGTCGAGGTGGTCGAAATCAATGCCGGAGAATTCCAGCATATCCATCAGGTAATACGGTTCGCCGCTCGCCTTGGGCGGCAGCATGATCGGCGCGTCGTTGAGCGTGATGCTCAGCGCCGGAACCGCCGGCGCGCTCTCGCTCTCCGCCGGCTTTTCCTCAGCCGCGGGAGCGGGAGCGTTGCTCTCCTCGATCTCCTCGTTGTATTCGGGCGCGCGCCCGCCGATGAAGCCGCCGAGCCCGTCGATCCACACCTCGTCGCCGATATGGATCGGCTGGTCGAGCTCCGCCGCCGCGCCGTTGATCGTCGCCATGCCGTCATATTTCTTGCCGACGAAGTCCGCGATCGTCTTGCTCGCGTCCGCGCCCGCGGACGCCGGCGTGAACTGGATGCTGTCGCCGGCGTGTACGATGTCGGTCAGCTCGGCTATCTCGCCGTTGAGGAGGATCACCGGCGGCGTCGCGAGCGAGCCGCGGTAGAACTGCCGCTCGCCGTTGAGCGTGAACGAGAGGTTCGCGCCCGTCTTGCCGATGAGGTCGGCATAGCGGTAGCCGTTCATCATCAGAATGTCGCGCATGATGAGCACGCCGCTGCGGAACAGCTTTGCGGGCTGTCCGTTGAGCAGAATCACATAGCTGTCGTTGATCAGGCCCAGACCCGCCGAGATCGCGATGCCGAGCGGCGTCGCGTACTCAGGGTCGTTGAGGTCGTAATCTTCGGCGTAGGCGTTCTTCTCGAAGTGGTTGCCGGCGATCGCCACGCGCGAGGGCTCGATCTTGAGCTCCTCCGCCACGCGGTCCTTCAGACCGATCAGCTTGCTGCCGCCGCCGGCGAGGAACACCGCCGAGGGCACCTTGCCGTTGAGCTCGAGGATGCGCTTGGCAAGCTCGGTCGCCAGCGAGGTGACCGCCGGCGCGATGATGTCGCGCAGCTCCTCGGACGTGGTCTCGTGCGCAACGCCGAGAATGTCGGTATAGGCGATCTTGCCCTTTTCGCACAGCTGCATCTTGAGCTTTTCCGCCTCATTGAACTCAACGAGCAGCGCGCGCATCAAAATCTCGGTGATCTCGTCGCCCGCGATGGTCGCCATCGTGTAGCCCACGACGCTGCCGTCGCGGCAGATGGCGATATCCGACGTGCCCGCGCCGATGTCGACGAGCACGAGGTTCAGAAGGCGGATGTCGTTCGGGATCGCCGCGTTGAGCGAGGCGATCGGCTCGAGCGTCAGACTCGCGACCTCCAGGCCGAGCTTGCCGACGACCGAATACAGGCTCTCAACGACCTCGCGCGGCAGGAAGGTCACCACGACCTCCGCCTCAAGCACCTTGCCCGTGTGGTCGCGGATGCTCGACATGGGATAGCCGTCGATGCGATAGGTCGACACGGTGTAGCCGACCATGTAATACTGCTCGCTCTGCATGCCGGACTGCTCGCGCAGCGCGTGCTCGGCCTCGGAGACCGCGCCCGCCTCAAGCTGGTTGACGAGATCCTCGGTGATCGTCTGGATGCCGGGCAGCTCGAGCGTAAAGCTCGCCGCCTCGGATTTCAGCGCGCGTCCCGCAGCCGCGACGCAAACGCGCGTGAGATGGATCTTCGTGCGTTTTTCCAGCCGCGTGATGACCTCACGCGCAACCTCGGCGACCTGCTCGATGTTTTCGATCTGTCCGTCAAGCATCGCGCGCTGGCCGTGGTCCTGCTTCTCAATGGCAAGCACATGCAGGCGTCTGTCCTCCACGGAGCCCAGAACGCCGATGATGCTTCGGGTGCCGATATCCAATGCAAAGATAACGTTCTTTTCCTGTTCTTTTTTCGCTTCCGCCATAACCGCACCTGCCCTCATTTTTTGAGTATCGCTGTTATCCTCTGTGTATGTCGCTTGCGACCTTCCCCTCGGAAAGCGTGATCACGCGCTTGCAGAGCATGTCCCCATAGCTTCCGTCCGTCGCCAGGATGACCGTCGTGCCGCGATCGTTGAGCGCGGTGAGCAGGTGCAGCATATCCCACACCGTGTCGTCATCCGCGCGCTCCGTCAGACCGTCGAGCACAAGGATCGACGGGCTGCGCCAGATCGCCCGCGCCAGCAGCGCGCGGCAAGCCTCCGAAGCTGTCAGTTCGGAGGCGCGCCGGTCCGCTTTCCCGGGCAGTCCGACCAGCGAGAGCGCTTTCTCGATCTTGGGTCGGTTAAAGATACTATCTCTAAGATACTCCAAATACTTCTCAGATGCAAGGTTTTTGAAAAGAGTTTCTGTTCGTTTGAGCTCGGAATCCGCCAAAACGATGCCCATGCACCGGCGGAGCTCGGCGCAGGCGCGCCTGCTGAAGCGCCCCAGATCGGCGCCGCCGAGCCAGATCGAGCCGCGATCCGGCTCCTGCTCGCCGGCAACAAGTTCCATCAGCGTGCTTTTTCCGCAGCCCCGCTCGCCGGTGACAAAAACGAATTCGCCCTGTCTGATCGTCAGGTCGAGCTCCAGCGTGCCGGAAACGCCGCGCTTGGAATTTTTGTAAATTTTTCCGATATGTTCCAGCCGGATCACGGGCATGGCAGCGCCCTCCACTTTACAAAGTCAAGGATTTTTGCTATAGTAAATCAATACGATCTCGCGCGGGAAAGGGGGCGGCAGGCTTGCGGAAAGCGCCGAAAAAGCATCCGGTCAGAAACGTCTTCGCGTTGTTCACGCTTGCGATCGTCTGCGTCTGCGGCGTCGAGCTCGCCGTCGCCCGCTTCGAGGACCCCGCCCTCTACGATTCCATCGTCGCGCCCGCGCGGGAGTCCTGGCAGGAAGCGCACGCGCAGATCTCGGATTACATCGAGCAGCAGCGCGCGGAACGTGAGCGCAGGCGTCTGGAGGAGCTTGCCCGCCAGGAGGAGCTTTCCCGCCGGCGCGAAGCGCAGCGCCAGCGCGAGCTTGCCGCCACGGAGCTTGCCATCCAGATGGCGAGCAAGCCCGTCATTCAGGAGGAGCTGATCGTCGCCGATCCCGCGATCACGGAGTTCGTTTTCGACGGGGACGTTGAGCTGCTCACCGGCGGCGCGTTCGACCTCGTGTACTACAACCAGTCCGACGAGGTCTGGGCGAACGAGCCGTTCGGCGCAGATCCGATCGACCGCTACGGCTGCGGTCCCACCGCGCTGGCGATGGTCGTCGCTTCCCTCGCGGACCCCGACGCCACGCCCGCAAGCGTCGCGGCGTGGGCGGCGCGCGCCGGTTACTGCGCGCCGCGCAGCGGCTCTTACCTCTCGATCGTTCAGGGCACCGCGAAAAATTACGGTCTCGAATGCGTTTCCCTCGGCGCGACGGATATCGTTACGCTGCAGCGCTATCTCTCCGGCGGCGGCATCGTCGTCGCGCTGATGGGGCCGGGGCACTTCACCGGCAGAGGGCATTTCATCCTGCTCCACGGCGTCACGCCGGACGGCGGCATTCTGGTCGCCGATCCGAACAGCCGCGAAAACTCGCTCGCGGTCTGGGACGCGCAGCTCATTCTCGACGAGCTCTCCCAAAGCCGGCACGACGGCGCGCCGCTCTGGCTCATCACCACGACCCCCGCAATATAAGGAACCAGCGGGAACCCGCTCCAAACGAAAAGGTTGGGGGCGGGTTTCCGCTCATTTTTTCTTACTTTCTGAACTTTTTGTAATAGGACTGGTTTCCGCCCATCCGAACGCTGAGCTGTTCGTCCATCGCCTGAACCGAAGCGAGCAGCCGGCGGAACTGCGCCACCTGCTCGACAAGCGGCTTTTCCTCGTCCGTTTCCGCCTCCGCGCCGCGCATCAGCTCGTTCAGGCGGATCGCCTCGGCCTCCGGCTGTTCCACGATATAGGCGCGAAGCTCCTCCTCCATCTCCTTCAGCGCCCGCACGGGCTGCTCGCGTTCGTTGAGCAGCATCTGCGCGGCGACGGCGTCGTTGCGCTCGACCGCCTCGGCGACCTGCCGCGTAACGTCCGCGACCTCGATCAGCTTGACGACCTCATCCTTCTTTCTCTTGCGAAGCTCTTCCAGTTCCAACATTCCCATGTAAGGCTTTACCGTCCTTCCGAAGTGTTCTTCTCCGCGATCCGGAACGTGTCGCGGAGATCCGTGATCATCGGGCGGAGCTTATCCAGCTCGGCTTTGTTGCGCCCGAGCATGATCCGGTTGAGATCATAGCAGAAGAAGTCATAAAGCCTGTGCAGCCCGCGGCTGACCTCATAGCGCCGGTCGAGCGTATCGTCCAGGTACCGCACGATGTCGATGCAGCGCTGGATCGACGCCTCGAACAGCGGCATATCGCCCTGCTCGAGCGCGATATCCCCGCGCATCAAGCGTTTGACCAGCTCATCCATCAAAAGGAGCAGCAGCTCCCCCTGCGTCATGGTGTTGAGCGACTGTGCTTTATAGTTTTGAAGACCTCTGGCATCCATACTCTAACATCCTGTTTCTATGTATTCATGGCCCGCCCCCGCGCCTGACGCGGGGGCGGCCGTGTTCACGGTTCATGCGCCGCGGAAAATCGCCTTTTGCCGCTCGCGGCTCAGCCGCCCATCAGATCCGCCAGCATCGAGCTTTGATTGTTCATCTGGCTCATCAGCTTTTCAAGCTGCGTGAACTGCCTGGTGTAATAGTCGATCTTGTCGCTGAGCTTGGTCTGCCAGCTCTCGATCTGCTTGTTGACGTTGTCGATCTGCTTTTGCAGGTTGTTGTTCAAAAGCGACAGTCCGCCGCCGAGCTTTGTGCCCGCCTTGCGTACCAGCACGCCCGGCGTGGAAACCGACGTCGAACCGTACGTTTCGATCGTCGCCTTGAGCGACGCCATCAGGCCGTCGCTCGCCGAGCCGCCCTCCTTCGTCTTGGCGAAGACGTTTCTGACCTTGTCGGGGTCGCTGTCGAGCGCCGCGCGCAGATCGCTCTCGTCGAGCTCGATCTGGGTCACGCCGCTGGAGTAGGTCGTCTTCAGGCCGATGGCGCGCAGCGCCGCGCCGTCGGCGCCGCCGGGCTGGATCGCGGAGAGCAGCTTCGAGTAGAGCTGGGAAAGGTCGGTGTCGCCGAAGAGCAGTCCGGTCTTCGCCTTCTCCTCATACGCCTTGATGGCGTTTTCGCTCATATCCGCCTTGTCCTCTTCGCTCAGCGGGCTGTAGCCCTCGCGCTTGGAGCCGCTCTTCGTCAGCGGCTGCGTGGCGTAGGCGTCGTACACGCCCTTGAGCAGCTTGTTCACGTCGTCGACGAAGCCCTTGATCGTATCCACGACCTCGTCGGAATTCGTGCTGGTCGAGAAGGTGATCGCCTCGCCGGTCTTGTCCGCCTTGCCGTCCTCGCCGACGTTGAAGGTCTTCTTGAGCGTGACCTTCATGCCGTCCATGTCGATAACGTTGCTCGAACGCGTAAGCTCAAGCTCCTTGCCGTTGACCGTGGCAGCGACCTTTGCGTCCTTGCCCTCGGTGTAGGTGCTTCCCGCGCCGTCCAGTCCTCCGGAGGCGAACAGGCGCGCCGCGAGGCCGTCGCCGAAGTCGATCCTGCCCGCCGCGCCGGTTTCGCGCGCGGTGAACACGAACTCGCTCGTGAGATTGGAGTAGCTGACGTTAACGCCGGAGTCGGCGCTGGAATTGATGGCGGTCATCACGTTCTCAAGCGCGCTGTCCTTCGTAAGCTTGCCGATACTCTTGCCGTTGAGCTGCAAATCGAGCAGGAACTCGCCCTTGTCGTCGACCCGGTACCACTTGTCGTCGTTGTCCTTCGCAACCAGATTGTTGCCCTTGTCGTAGTATTTGGTCTCGCCGTCCACAGTGACGCTGCGGAAGGTGTCGCTGTCGCCCTCGGCAGCGATGCGGTAGTTTTTCAGCTCGTTCGAGCCCAGCAGGTCCTTGAGCGTTTTGCTGGTGTTGAAGTAGTTGGAAACGCCGCTCTTGCCAATACCGAGCATCTCGCCGACCTCGGAGGACGTCACCTTGAGCGTGGAACCGGAGTTTTCGGCGACGTCGAAATGCAGGCCCTTGGTCGTATCGTCAAGGCTCACGCTCACCTTGCCGTTGCCGAACGCGTCGTTGAGCTTGGACTGCAAATCGGTCACGAGCGCATTGTTCATCGCGTTTGCGGTCGCATCGCCGATGGCTTTGTTTCGCGCGTCCTTCAGGCTGTCCAGTTCTGCGCCGAGGCTCTCTCTCTCTTCATCGCTCACTGGGTTTTCCGTATTATTGAGCGTATTCTCGATTTCTGTGATCCTGCTGTCATACTCCGACGTGTCAACGCTCGCGTTTACCTCCGTCAGGTCGCCGATCTTGATCTTCTTGGTCGTGCCGTCGAGCGTGACCTCGATGGTCTTGCCGGAGAGGTATTCCGCCGTGCCCTCGTTCTTGACCAGATTCTCAAAATTGCCGACGGTAAAGCTGTTGTTCTTGACCTTGTCCTCGATGTTGGTCGAAGCCGGCTTGTTTGCTCCGAGCAGCTGCGAAACGTTGCCGCTGACGCTGTTGATGTAAACGGAGCTGCCGTTGTGCGCCTTGTTGTCCGTGTTGACCGTGAAGGTAAACTTATTGCCCTCCACCTCGACGTTAAAGAGCTCGTTTCCCTTGGCAGTACCCTTCGAGGTCTTGACCGTAACGTCCTTGAGTTTATCCATGATCGCCTTGCGCAGGCCGTCCGCGGTGTTGATCTCGGTGTCGCTCGCATCGAAGTCGAGGTCAATGCTCTGCGTATCATATTTCAGCGTGATCGTACCCTTGACCTGGCCGACCGCCTTGCTGCCGCCCCAGTTGATTGCCTCGCCGGTCGCAGAGGCGGATGCATTCAGATTCAAGGCATTGGCCTCCACGGAATAGCGCGCTGCGGTCGCGAGCTGCGTCACGGCGTTGATCTGGATGTCGCTCTTGGCGACGCCGCTGGCGGTAATTGCCTCGGCGTTTTCGCCCTCGGGCGTCGCCGTTCTCGCGTTGGTGAAAAACGCGTTGCTGGCAAGATTTGTCCGCGAAGTATACGAGGTATACTTCTGCTTGATGCTGTACATCTGGTCAATCAGATCGCGGTAGGCGTCCTGCTTCCACTCCAGCTTGGTCTGGTCCTTCTGAAGATTGGAGATCTTCGTCTGGTAGCCCGTGACGCTGTTTTGGATCATCGTTTCGGTATCCATCCCGCTCGCGAGACCCGTCAGGACATTCCTGCTTCCGTACAGGCTGGTGGAGCTGCTGTACGAATTGCTGCTGATGTTGTTAATATTAGCCATCTGTGCTCAACTCCTTTTCTTACACAAAAGACTTGACCTAAGGCGGTATTTTTCTTATAATTTATATCGACAGTTCTGCTAGAAAGATTAGGGGCGCAGAACAAAAAATTACGGAGGGACCGCTGTGAAGAAGATCATCGCCATCACCAACCAGAAAGGCGGCGTCGGAAAGACCACCACCGCGCTCTCCCTCATCAGCGCGCTGCATCTCAAGGGCTTCAAGGTGCTCGGGGTCGACCTGGACCCGCAGGGCTCCCTCGGCTTCAGCGCCGGGCTCGACATCGAGAACAGCGATACGATCTACGACGTGCTCAAGGGCAAGAAGAAGATCGACGACGTCATCGTGGATACCGAGGTCGGCGATTACCTGCCCTCGAACATCCTGCTGTCCACCGCGGAGCTGGAGTTCAACATGCCGGCGCGCGAGTTCCTGCTGCGCGACCAGCTCGTGAAGATCGCGGACGACTACGATTATATCATCATCGACACGCCGCCGGCGCTCAACGTGCTGACCGTCAACGCCTATGTCGCGGCGCAGGGGCTCATCGTCCCGATGGCGCCGGAGATATTGAGCCTGCTCGGCATCTCGCAGCTGCGCGACACGGTCGACACCGTCCGGCGCTACTACAACGCCGACCTCGAGGTCATGGGCATCCTGCTCAACCGCTACAACGCCCGCCTCGTGCTCAACCGCGAGGTGGAGGATATGTCCGAGGAGGTCGCGCGCAAGCTGGAGACCAAGGTCTTCCGCAACAAGATACACGCGAGCATCGCCGTCGCGGAGGCGCCCGCCTACGGGGAAAGCGTCCTCACCTATTCGCCCGGCTCCAAGCCGGCGCAGGATTTTATGGCGCTGCTGGATGAAATGATGGAATCATAACCACACGGAAGAGAATGAGATCACCGCAAGACCGCGGCACGGCAAAGGAGAGAAACGATCATGCCAAAACAGGGTTCCAAATCGGGAAAGAGCAGCAAGACCGCCCGTGTGCTCAATCTGCTCACGGACCCCGAATCCGTTGAAAAAAGCTCCGACGAGCAGGAGTCCGAAAGCGCCGGCGGAGGCGTCAAGCTCCCTGACGACCGCAAGACGCAGGCGAAGATACGCGGCGCGCTCGAGGGCGCGCTGGAGATGGAACTCGCCGAAGCCGCCGCGCCCACCCGCCCGAAGCGTCCCAAGAGCGCCAAAGCCGCGGCAGAGGCTTCCAAAAAATCGCCCGAGGAGGATGTCCCCCCCGCGCCCGCTCCGTCCGCCGCTTCGGCGGTCAAGCCGGTTTTGGAGGAGTTCCCCGCCGAGGGCTTCAACCCCGAGGAGGATTCCATCATCCGCGTCCCCGCCTCCGAAGATGGGCACACGCCGCTGGAAATGACGGTCAACGAGCTGCGCTCCGCCGGCGAGAAGGAGCCGGACACGTTCATCATCTTCAACGTCATGCAGGCGCTCGTTGAGGACAAGGCGGACAAATACATCAAGATGTTCGGCCTTTGCAACTGCTCGCGCTGCCGCATCGACGTCGTGGCGCTCGCGCTGTCCAACCTGCCGCCGAAATACGTCGTGGCGAAGCCGCACGAGCTGATCCCGCGCCTTTCGATCTATGAGCAGAAGTTCAGCGCCGCCGTCGTCACGCAGGTGATGAGCGCGTGCCGCAAGGTGCTTGAGCGTCCGCACCACCAGCGCAAGGAAGGCTGATCCCCCATAAGTACGCGTCGACCGCGGTCCGGACAGGCCGCGGTCTTTTTTTTGCAAATATCGAGCCTTACAGCTTCTGCTTTTTGTCGTCGGGAACGCTGCCCAGCAGTCCGAGCAGCTCATCCGGGCGCGCCGGCTCCTTCGCCGCGGCGTCCCGGTTGGCATTCGCCGCCTGCAGCAGCTCGCTGCGCAGGACGGGGATGCTCTTGGGCGCGTCAATGGCAAGGCGCACCCCGCCTTCGTAGACATCCATGACCGTGATCTTGACGTCGTCGCCGATCAGGATCGTCTCTCCGGCTCTGCGGCGCAGGATCAGCATGTCGTTTCCTCCTGCTTTTCAAATTCAGAGAGCTTGTGGCGCATATCCCAGGACTCGTCGTCGAGGATGACCTGCATGCCGACGCGCGTATCCGGGTTGATCGCCAGCGGGCAGCGCATATTGATCGTGCTCTCGCCGACCGGCTCCTTGACCGTGCACATCACATAGTAGTACAGCTCCTCGCTCTGCTTGGCGTTCAGCGCGGCAAGCTCCTCCTCGCGCAGCACCGGCGCGTAGGCGGTAGAGAGTGTGAACGGATGCATCAGCGTAAACGCAAGCTCCGGCGTCTTGACGCTCTGGAGACTGAAAAGCGTGCCCTCGTTGGAAAACGGGAGCAGCAGGAACGACTGCTCGTCCTCAAAGCCGAACAGGCCGCTCTGGAATGTCAGGAGCTCCTCCTTTGTGTATTCGATCTCGCCAAAATACTTCGTCTTCGTCTTCAAGAGAATGTCCTCCCGACTTTTATATTTGTTTAGGCGTGAACATCCACAGGCTCATAGTTGGGGTCCGCGCTGCGCGGGACATAGATCGGCCCGCCCGTGTACTTGATGATGACCTCGGGCTGGCGCTCGACGGAAATCTCGATGTCGCCCGGGGTAAACTTGAACTCGCCCTGATCGATCTTCCAGTCGACATTCAGCTTATCCATCTCGTAGCGGATCTCCATGTCGCCGTCTTCCCAGTCGATCTCGGGCTTCTCCTTGGGGATGAAGTCCAGACCCACCTGGCCGCTCTTCTGGATCTGCTCGTCGGTCGGCTCCTTGGCGAACTGCTTGATCATGTCCTGCCCGAGCTTCGCGTTGAGCAGAAGCTTGCCATGCTGGGCATAGGTCGCCGTCGCCTCATAGGCGGCCTGCTGGCCGCTCTGGGCGGACTGCTCGACGCTCTGCGTCGTGGTTGGGACCATGGAGCTGCGCGCCTCAAAGGTGTCGACCTGCAGCTTAATGGGACGGCTCTTGATATCAAGGCCCTTTTCCGTACGGCTGATCTCCATCTCAGCCGTTCCGCGGGTATATTCCAGAGAAGCGTTCGTCGTCTTCATCCGGATCTCAATGGGGACGCTTGTGATTTCAATCAACTGTCGCATTCCAAAGCACTTCCTTTCGTGGCTTTATTTCTCATATACGCCATCTCCCGCGCAGCGCGCGGGCAGCGGCGGTCATTACTGCAAATAATCGATCAGCGACTGCGAGAGGATGTTCGTGCCGATGCGCAGCGCCGCATTGTAGCAATACTGCGCCCAGGTCATCTCGGTGATCGCCTCGGCGGGATCCATGCTCTCGGTGTCCATGATCTGCTCGTTGAGCTCGGACTTGACGGTCTCAAGCTGCTTGAGGTTGGTCTTGAGGTACTTCGCGTCCGCGCTGAGCTGGACGTGCTGGCCCTGCGCCGAGCGGATGCCGTCGTGGATCTTGTCGAGCAGCACGCTCGCGCGCTCCCGATCCTCGTCGCTCGCGTAATCGCCCGACTCCGGGTCGGCCCTGTAGAAAATGCTGCCAAGCTCCTTGACGAGCACCGCGAGGTTCTTGTCCTCGCCGTAGCCGAGGAACGTAAGCCCGGAGACCGCGGAGTTGAACGCGCTGCCCGTGACGAAATTGCCCTTGTCGTCCTCTTTCAGGCCCAGGCCGATGTCGAGGTAGGTGGACTCGCCCGCCATCTTTTCAAGCTTCTCGTAGTTCTTGACGCCCTCGGAATAGGTGGTGCCGCCGTTTTTGTTCGAATACTCGGCGGCATACTTCATAAACGAACCGAACTTGTCGTAGAACTGCCGCGCCTGCTCAAAATCGTTGACATTGGAAACGCCCTTGAGCGGAAGATATTTGTCCGTGTAATCCGCCTTGTACGCAGCGTAGTCCGCGTCGGTGGCGTCCGGGTTCGCTGCCTTGTACTGCGACGAGGTCAGCGGCTCCGGCAGCTTAACGTCCTCAATATCCGTCTTGGTCTCGTCATAATCGTCCAATGCGGCGCTGGTCAGGCCGTACGGTTTCAGATCGTCGGAGGTAAAAAAGTTGCTGACCGGCTGCGGCTCGCCGATGCTGACGTCGACGCCGCGGTAGAGCAGCTTCGTGCCGTCGTCGTTCCACGCAAACGGGATGTTTGCGCCGTCAGCGCCGGCGAAAACGAAGTCGTCGCCGTACTTGGTGTTCATCATCGAAACGATGGACTCCGCCGTGGACAGGAGGTCGCGACCCAGCGCCACGCGCGCGGCGCCGGAGCTGTCGCTCACGCCCTCAATGGTCGCAAGCAGACCGTCCAGGCCCGGATGCTCGG
>SVKM01000062.1 GCA_015068465.1 Oscillospiraceae bacterium
GTAAAAACGGCGCTTTCCCTGAGGCGCGGAATATCCTCGAAGCGAAGATTGCGGTTGGAGGTTATGAGCCTGTCGCCCGAGAGCAGCGCGACGCCCAAATAGTCAATGTCGTCGTAGGCACGCAGCAGCTTTTCAATGCGCGTCTCCTCCATCAGCAGCGCCACGTAGCCCGCGAGCGCGCCCTCGCGGTAGACCGCCTCGCTTCTGCCGATGTAGGTCGTGTCGTTGGAGGTAACGGTGATCGTGGCACGGGGCGCGTTTTCAATCAGGCGGAACACACGACGGAGCGCCGTGTTTGGGATCGTGCCCCTGAGCCGGTAAAAAAGCCCGTCCGCACGGAAGACGACCGCGCTCTCCGCGGCGCGGGCGTTGTTGACGATGCTGCCGCCGCGCTCCTCCGCCACCGCGCCGTAATCGTAAAACGAGCGCGTGTCCTCCGCCATCGCCATGGACTCGACGCGGTCGTAGTGCGCAAGGTCATACGCTGTGGCGTCGATGGCAAGCAGCTCGTTTTCGATGCTCGCGATGATCGCCTCGCTGCTCGTCTCCGCTTGCAGGATCATGTTCCGCTTCGTAACCTCCAGGGTGATGTAGTAGAACACGACCCACAGCAGCACAAGGGTCCCGCTGAGCAGGAGCATGAGCCACATGAAGTTTTTGGTAAATCTGGTGTTTTTCATGTCTGTCCTGTCGCGTTGGCGCGGATCGTCTCCGTCCAAAAGCGTTCCATTTCCGCTCGGCGGGCGATCAGCTCGTCCTGGTCCGGCACAATGAGGTCGATGCGCTCCAGCGGCGTCTCCGTCCCGTCCGGCACGTCGTCGCGCACCGACCAGGTGCCCGCCGTGCAGAACGGCCTGTACCCATCGCCCGTTCCGTCCGCCTCGCCCAGCAGAAAGCGCAGAAAGAGCTTTGCGCAGCTGACGTTCTTTGCGTCCGCGGCAAGCATGGCGGCAAACGACGTCCGACAGCCCGCAAACGGATTCAGACGCCAGATCGGCTCGAGCGCATAGCCGACGCCGCGCAGGCGCAGCTTGCTCGACACCATGACGCCGAAATCCGCGCTGCCGTTGCCCAGTGCCTCCACGACCTCGTCCGAGCTGTTGGTGAACACGATATTCCGCGCCGCCCGCTCCCAGAAGACCTCGGCGGCGGAGGAACCCTCCGGCACGGCAAGCGCCTCGCCCGCGTAGTCCCGGTACGCCGCGGCAAGCTCGTCACCGTGGGCAAAGGTCGCGCCGCAGAAGGCATAAGTTGAAAACGAGCGCAGGGGGTTGGGCATGTATACTCTGCCCGCCCAGCGTTCCTCCGTCAGCGCCCAGAGGTTGTCGATGGGGCAGGCGTCATACCGGTCCCCGTTGTAAAAAAGCAGCTCCGCCTCGTAGACGAACGGCAGCACGCCGCCCGACGCAGGCTCCTTCCAATGGGCGGCGAGGTCGGCGGGCAGGTAAGGTACGACGATGCCCGTGTCCACGAGCCGCGCCTTGAACTCTCCGCTGTTGTCGTTGCAAAGCACCACGTCGCAGGCGGAAAGCCCCTCGTTGTGGTTCTTCTCCACCGCGTCGACGAGGTCCGGGCTGCGCAGGTCGCGCACCTCCACGCAGAGGCCCGGATAGGCCTTCTCGAACGCCTCCTTGGTCGCTGTAACACGCGTGGAGACCGTGTAAACGATCAGCACGTCCTCCCGAAGCGCCTTTGCGTACAGATCCTCCGGCGTCTCCCATGCCGTTTCGTCAACGGCCGGCGGAGCCTCCGGCGCTTTGGTCGCTGCCGTGCAGCCGGCGCACAGCAGCGTCAGCGCCGCGCCAAGCGCTGCAATTCGCTTACGAATCGGTTCCATTCCGTATCACTCCCAATGTCACGTTCTCCTGTGACAAATTCACGGATATACCCGTCGGCAAAGCCTGAGAGCGCCTCGTCCCGCCCGGCGGAGCCGGGCGCCGCGGGCAGAAACGCGCGGCAGCTCGTCCGCGCCCGCGCGTCGATGTACTCCGCGTCGGAGTTGACGCCGTTCCATGTCACGCCCTCCAGGTACTCCGCGCGCACCCACATCGGCCCGATACCGCTCAGGTGCTTATTCTGCGGCGTGTTCCAGAGATAGTTTTTCGTCACGATCGTGGAGACGCCGCCGGAAACGCTCACATCCGAGCCGTCTGAAAACTCCCAGTCCACTCCCTGCTCACCGTAACGCGCGATGAGCGACGCTTCCTCGCTGAGCATCGTATCCAGCAGCCGCTCCGCGTCGTCCTTCCGCGTGCTGCGCGCGGGGATGATCGCGCCCACCGCCGGTTCGCGCTCCACATACAGTGCGTTTTGTACGCCGTGCGGCCCTGTGAGCGGCGCGACGTGCATATACCGCGCCATGATCTCCGGGTTCCCCGGATAAATGACGCTGGAGATGGAATCCGTGGTAAACGCGCCCACCAGGTTTTCCGGGCTGTTCACCAGCTCCGCGAGCTGGGACAGTCGGCAGGAATACGCGCGCGCGTCGAGCAGACCGTCGCGGCAGAGCGCCGCGCAGTACGCAAGCCCCTCGCGAAATTCGTCTCCCGCGGCGACGCACTCCGCCCGCGTGCCGCTCAGCACAAGGCGGGAGCGGTAGGGGTCGTTGTAGACAAACGCCTCCAGCAGCAGCTCCGTCGGAGAATACGCATAGTCGTCCACCGCGCCCAGAAGCGGGATCTCGTCGGCGACGCCGTTGCCGTTCGGGTCGCCGTCCCGGAAGGCTTCCAGCACCGCGCGCAGCTCGTCCGTCGTCCGCGGGATCGCAAGCCCCAGCGTCTCCAGCCAGTCGCAATTGATCCACAGGATCTGCCCGGGCCCGCTCCGCGTTCCGGCGCCATAGTTCGCGTAGTAGAACGACCCGTTGTCACGGGCATGCAGTTCTCCCGCCCCGGCGTAGCGCCGCAGCTCGTCCTCGCTGATCGAAAAGCCGTCCCCAAAGAGGACCGCGTCCACGTCGGCGTCAGAGGCAAAAAGCGCGTCCAGATACTCCGCGCCCTCGCTCTGGCGGATGGTGACAAACTCCAGCGCGAGCCCCGTCTTTTCCTCCAGCCAGTTTACATAATAATTTGTCCTGAAGTTCTGTACGTTTTCCGAATCGGGGATGGCGACGCGAAGCGGCAAAGGCCGCGCCGTTGCGGCGCAGCCCTCCGTAAAAAGCAGTATCAGCAGCAGTATGCCAAGCGGCAGCCGTTTTCTCACGCGCGTTGCTCCTTTACATTTTCCCAGTCCATCCTGACGCGCAGGCGGTCTTCCCTCCACTCGCGCACGAGGTCAAACCCGCCGTCGGCCAAAATGCTTCCGTCCGCGTCGATCTCGACCGTGTGATACCCGCGGTCACCCACCATCTCGGTGATGCGCGCGGAGCCGTCGCCGCCGCGCGTGAGCCGGAACCACGTCTCCGTAAAGGAATCGCCGTAGGTATCCTGCACCCTGCGATACAGCGAGGACAGCGCGACGTCGTAGCCGCAGTCGTCCGCCCGCTCGTAGAAGACGGCGAGCGTCTTTTGGCAAACCGCGCAGCGGAACAGATGCGCCGTCATGTCCCCCTCGATAAATTCCTTGAAGATATCCTGCGGGTCGTCCTCCCGGAATCGGTTGAACGCGTGCCCCCACGTCTCCAGCAGTTCCTCTTTCAGCTCGTCGATCAGATCGAGCGGGTCGAGCCGTCCGAGATAGACCGACGGCTTTCCGCAGTGCGCCGCCCAGAGCGTGCCGGGTTTTCCGTGGTCGAGATACGGCGGCGTGTCGCCGAACAGCGTGCCGGAATTCTCGCGGCACGCCTCCTCCAGTCCGGGGAACAGCCCGTCGCCGTCGTCCATATCGGGCGCCATGTCGTCGATACAGCGCGGGCAGATCGTTTTCTTTCGTCCCTTCTCCGTAATGCCCCTGTAATAGGTCCTGACCTCGTTCCCGCAATAGTCGCATTTTGCCCCGTCTGTGCGAAACGTCCCGTCCAGCACGGGGAAGGGATGGTGGGAAAACTCATAGTCGTGGAGCCGAATCGCGTCCGCCGCGAGCTCGTCGATGTTCTCCCGCGTGACCCGGGCGGCATACCGGCGCTTGGAATCCGTCTCATACACAAGGATGTATTCGCTGCCGGAAAGCAGCTCGCGTATCTGCGGGTTGAGCTCGTCGCACACGACGCATTGGTTTTCGTTCCGCGCGAGGATCGCGTGGTCATGCCCGTTGTAAAGAAGCTCCGCGAGCGCGGGCTCTCCCCTGAAATAGCCAGGCAGCAACAGCATGATTTGCCCGTCGTCGTTCGTCAGGATGCTATAGCAGTTCAGCGGCTCGATCCGCTCCGGGCGCAGGTCTTCGGCTCTCATGTGTCAATCCTCCGCGTCGTTTTCAATGAAGCAGTTCTCGCCGTTTGCAGCTCTCTCTGCCGTCCCGCGCTACGCGCGCTTTTCCTGCATCTCCTTGGGCGAGACGCCGTAGTGGTTCTTGAACACCTTGAAAAAGTAATGATAGTCCGAATAGCCGCAGCGCGCCGAGACCTCCTTGAGCAAAACCGCTTCTTCGTTTTCCAGCAGCTCCCGCGCGTACGCCATGCGCCTGTCCGTGAGGTACAGGCTGAGGGATTGGTTGAAATACCGCTGAAAGAGGCCGCAGACGTAGTTTTTGCTCAGTCCGAAGCGCTCGGAGAGCCGGTCGAGCGTGATCTTTTCGGCAAAATGCTCGTCCACATAGGCAATCAGCTCGTTAAACTTCACGTTTGCGGACGGCTTCTCCGGCCGACGCGAGCGGCCGAGGCGGACGTTGAGGCGCTCGAGCAGCAGCTCCATGTCCTCCGTGTTCACGGGCTTGAGAATGTAGTCGAAGCCGGACTGGCGAAAGAACGCGCGGACGTTTTCAAAGCCGTCATACGCCGAGAGCATCACGCACTCCGCGCCGATCCCCGCCTCCTTCACGCGGGCAATCAGTTCGTTGCCGTCCATCCCCGGCATTTTGAGGTCGCAGAATACCACGTCCGGCCAGAGATCCTTGATCTCGTCCAGCGCGCGCTGCGGGTCAGTCTGCCGGCCCACGACCTCAAAGCCGTTGTCCAGCCACGGGACCGTGTTGATCAGTTCTTCGAGAATCAGCGCGTCGTCATCCACGAGATACACGCGATACATCGCCTCGCCCCTTTCCCGTTCTGTTGATTATCATACGGCATAGCCGCCGCCGTGTCAATTCTTCACGCGCGTGAGATCGAAGCGGTGCGTGAGCGTCTGATCCGCCGTTTTGCTCTTATAGTTGTCGAGCGTGACGCCGCTGCCGACCGGATTTTCCACGTTGTAGCGGTACTCCGTGACCTCCGCCTCCGTTTCGGTAAAGACGTATTCCTTAACGATGACCTGCCAGCGGTAGGAGTCCGTGGCGCTGTCCCATGTGTTGTTATGGAAGCTCGTGGACTCCGACTGCGCGCTGATGTCGACCTGCGCGCTGACATAGTCGCCGTAGTCGTAGCTCGCCTTGTCGTAATCATGCTCCTCGCCGAAGAAGTCCTTTTCCATGTCGCAGGTGATGACATGGAAGTGCAGCATACCGAGTTCGGAGACCTCGACCTCCAGATAGCCCTGCGTGTCGCTCCATTGATCGGTGAGGTAGCGGCCCGCCCAATTCTCCTTTCACTTCTTCTCGCGCACGAGGTAGAAGATGTCCCCGGGCTCGCCGGAGCTGAGGTCGTAGGCAAGATACATCTCGTCGAGCCAGTCCGTTTTGAGGATCAGGCAGCCGTTGCCGAGGCTGTGGAAGAACAAGCCGTTGCTCGAGTCGCCCGCCTTGTTCTCGCTGCTGTTGCTCGCCCAGCAATAGGACGTGCCGCCGCTAAAGTCATATGCCTGGTAATTCTCCTGCTTCGCGCCGCCCGCCATGACGAAGAGCTGGTAGGAAAAGCCGTCGTAGCTGTCGCCGCTGTCGATGTAGAGCACGGCGCGCCCGTCGTCGCGGACATACTTGCCGGAGGTGAAGTACTTTCTGCCGTAGCCCTCGCCCTCGGCGGTCCAGCTCCAGTCCTTCGGCGTGTAGCCGGTCATATCGTTGTCCGCGACCGTCGGGACGGTGGTGTTCGTCTGTGCGGGCGTGGGAGCCGGGGTCGGCGAGGCGGGGTTCGTCGGGGTGACGACGCCGCCCGTATAGCCCGCCTTCTCGCCGACGACACTCTCGAACATTCTGAGCATCGTCGCGACCGCCTGTTCCGTCGTGAACGTCCCCGTCGGGGAGAAGTTGCCCCTGTCGTCGCCGCCCATCACGCGCGCGCCGCTGTAGGGCGAGGTGACGGAGCTGATCTTATTGATGTAGGTCTGCGCCCAGTTGTTCGGCGCGTCGTTGAAGCGCTTTGCGCCGGACTCCGAGGTCATTTTCCCCAGCAGCTCCGCCATCACGACGAGCATCTTCGCCGCCTGCTCGCGCGTGATCGTGTTCTCGGGGCGGAACGAGCCGTCCTCATAGCCGCTCACGATGCCGACGCCGTAGGCGAACGCAACCGCCGGGTCGCTGTACTGGCTGGCATAGGAATTATTGGGCTTATCGGCGTACTTCGCCATGTCCGCGTCGCTCATGCCGGTCGCGGCTTTCACCGTGTTGTAGACGAGCTGGGCGAATTCGCGGCGCGTGATGTTGCCGGTAAGCTTGTTCAAAAGCGCGGAGGGAATGATGCCGAAGTCGTCCGCGATGATGATCTCCTGCTCCGCCCAAGTGCTGTATTTGACGTTCCCGTGACGGCTGCGGAAGCCGCTCGCGCCGCTGCCGCCGTTTCTGCGCTTGTCCACGATCTGCGTGGAGTTGCCGCCCGCCTTCTGCGTCGCGTTGTTGGATATCTGCTGCTTGTCGGCGGCGGGCTGCGTCGGCTTTGCCGCCTCGGTCGTGCCGCCGCTGGCGTTCGCTGTGCCCTTGGCGACCTCCTGCCCGTCGGAAGAAAGCGTGGAGTTGCTGCCGCTGTTCTTGACGTCCACGCCCTTCGAGGTATCGACATTCTCAAACTTGACGCTGTTGTCCTTGCCCGAAACGGTGATATCCGCCGTGCCGCCGTTCGTCGTGACCTTCGCGCCGGTGGCATTCGGCGTAATCGTGACCTCGGGAGCCTTCGTTTCGACGGTCGTGCCGAAGAGATTGCCGCTTGTCTTGTCCGACGCGACGGCGAGCGAGCCCGCCGTGCCGTTCGTCTTGGCGGTGACGGAGCCGTCGGCGTTGACCGTCACTTCGGTCGCGCCGCCGGTAATGAGCGCGAAGGTATCGGCGGTCTGGACGCTCGCGTTCGTGCCGCCGGAGCAGCGCACGCGGATGGACTGCCCGCTTTGTACGGGAACATAGATCACGGTCTCGCCGCCGCCGGACTCTCCCCCCGTCTCGACGGGAAGGTCGCCCGTTTTCTGCTCGCCGCGGATCGACGCGCTCCTGCCTGAGACCTCGACGTCCAGATCTCCGTTTGTGTGGATGACCGCCTCGCCCCGGACGGGCGCGGGATAATAGAGATCGGCGTTGAATAAGGCCTCCGCCTTATCGGCGCGCAGCAGATAGGGGTTCGCGTAGTCCGGGAACGAGACCTCGCGCATATCGTCGATGTAGAGGTGCCGCGTCTCGTTGGGATAGTTCGGGTCGTAGACGCTCACGTCGTACCCGGAGTTCTTTTGCTCCACCTTGAACGCGAGCACGGCGTGGCCGCGCAAGACGAGCTCTTCCGCCCTGCCGCTGACTCTGGTAAGCCGGAAGCCGACGACCACGGGGCTCTGCGGGTCGTCCTGCAGGGACTTGACGAGCTTTAGCGCCACCTGCTCGCTCAGATCGGAAAGCTCGGATTCCTTGTACCGGGTTTCATTGTCCGCGATCTGGTAGTACGTGATCGTGCGCATCAGCGCCTCGTTGCTGACGGGCGCGGTCAGATCGAACACCTGGGACACGCTGCCGAAGCGGTCCAGCGCGATCTGTTCCTCAAAGATGAGGCCGCTCATAACGGACATGCCGAGGCAGGAGCCGCGCCACCCCTGGCTGAGGAACGCATTGACCGCCGCGATCTGGCTCGCCTTGCCGCTGCTCGTCAGGCTGTTGTAGGCGGTGCCGTCGAGCATCGCGCCGTAGGTGCCGGGTTCAAAATAATTGCCGCCGAAGATGCGGGGCCGCGCGGACGTGGTTACAAAGGAGCTTTTCGCGTTGGGAAAGCCGAAATTGTCGTGCTTGATCGTGTATTCCCTGCCCTGCGGCGCGCTTGGAGCGCTCTCGACACGCTTGAAGGAGTATTGCGCGGAGCCGTACTCGTCGGATTCGCCCAAGCCGACATGACCGTTGCCGAGTCCGCCGACGGTCACCTTTTCCCATTTGTTGATGACGATGAACCGTCCGACAAATCCGTTCGGGGCGAAGGGATTCTCCAATTGGAACTTTGCGGTGTCCCAGACAAAGTTTTCCAGCCGGAAGTTCACGTTGCCCTGATCGTAGTCCAGCTTATCCTCCACCACATCGGCGGTCAGGTGCCCGTAATTCTGAGAGCCGAACGCAAGATACGCCTTGTAGGAGTCAGGGTACTCCTCCTTCAGGTATTCCTTGTCCTCCTTGCCCTTGAAGGCAAAATTGCTGCGGGTGAAGGTGACGTCTGCCTTTTTGGCGGTCCGGTTGACGACCGCCGTGATCGTCACGGTAAATTGGACGTGGCTGTCCCCGGTGGTTTTCACCGCCTCAAAGGTAACGACGTCGTCCGCCGCCCGCGCCTGCGGCGGCAGGAAGCCGAGCGCGAGAACAAAGCATAAAAGCAGCGCGAGAAAACGTGTCGTCTTTTTCATGGTCTTGTCTCCTCCAAAATCGGTTTTTGGAATCATGCAGGACCATTTTAGACGGTTTTCCCGCGCCTGAACATTCACTATATTACGAAGTTGTGGTACTATATTACGATTTTTGGTTGTTATGTCTACCGACTAAAATTATGTTAACCAGAATCATTCCATCTCATATGGCAACGGTGGTCAACAGCAGTCAAATGTAACAATCGGCAAAGCTTTACTCCTTGATGATCCGCTCGTACTCCTCCTGCGGCAGCTTGCCCGCCTCGGCGGCGTTCCTCCATTCCACCGCCTGCCTTGACCACTGCTCGAACTGAGCGGCGGTCATTTTCTTTTTCATGTATCGCGCGTAGTGCGTCTTGTACGCGCGGTTGTAGGCAAGCCACACGGGATCGTCCTTGCACTTCTCGTCGTACTTCCTGCGCGCGCCGATGTCCCGGCACGTCTTGTCGGGATCGTCCTTCAGCACGCGCTCGCAGTAGTTGTTGTACTTTCCGCCCGCGATCAGAAAATACTTCCCGCAGTTGTCGCAGCGCTTCGGAATGTGGTTGAGCCGCAGGCCGCGGAAGAAATCAACGTACAGAAACGTGCCGAGGCTGTCAAACAAAAAGGACTCGCAGAGCTTGTCCGGCTCGCCGGGAAAGCGATACGGCTCATAGCTCATCGTCATCATGCTGGTGCCGGCGACGCGCTCGTAATCCTTCTTCTGCTTCACGCCATCCAGATAACTCCGATATGCTTCCGCCAGTTCGCGCTCGCTGAGATAGCGGCTCCTGGTGTGGACATAGTGGTCGAGCAAATCGGTGTATCCCCTCTGCACACGGATGAGGTCATACGCAAAGAAGATGTATTCATCAAATAAATTGCCGATGCGCTTGTTCAGCTTTTTGATCTCAAGAACAATGTTGGGATCG
This sequence comes from Oscillospiraceae bacterium, assembly GCA_015068465.1. Classification (GTDB taxonomy): domain Bacteria; phylum Bacillota; class Clostridia; order Oscillospirales; family Oscillospiraceae; genus Hominicoprocola. Next base: position 9,674 of record SVKM01000062.1, read on the forward strand.
TCGCTCTCCAATGTGCGCACGTCGGGCTCAAAATGCTCGTCGGTCGCATCATACCAATAGGAAAACTTGTTCAGCGTCTCCACAAGCCAGGGAATGCCTGTCACATCACGCAGATGCTTTTTGTATACGGGTATCTTCAGCGCGAGGTTGCCGATGCGATAGAACAGGTTCTGCGCCTCCTGCACATAGCTGTCGTAGGCGTCACAGTAATAAGTTCGATCCTTACAGATCCATTCTCTTTTCAAACCGAAACATTCCCTCTGGGAACTGCTCGTCAAGCTCCCGCGCTGTGTCCGGGTGGTTGGGGTCGGGATGATGCGCGTTGAAGAATTCCACGATATGAAAGCCGCATCGGTTTACATAAAAATGAATGTTCCGCTGTTCAAAGTATGGTGTGACCGTCTCCCATACCCGCACCTCCGGGTGCAGGCGCTCCACCGCGCGCCACGCGGCATAGCCGACGCCCCTGCTGTGGATGCGCGGGGAAACGAACAGCAGTTCAAGATTGCCGCGCTCTCCGTCGACCTTGAGCACCACGCCGCCGACTTTTTCTCCGTCCAGCAGGATGCGATACGCCTCGCCGCTGTCGATGGACGCCTCGATGGTCTCGCGGGAGATGATCTCGCCGTCCTCCTCGAAGTGGTCGTCCCGGCACCCGAGCTCCTCCAGCGCACCGTAGTTGAACGCCTCCTGATTGTCGTGGATGAACTGCTCGCGGTCAGACGGCTGAAGCGGCTGAAGTTCTACCCTTGCGTCCGTTTTCAATGCGTTTCCGCCTTTCCGTTTTCGATGGTTTTTCTCATATAAGCAAAGGAAAGGTCACGCTCTCCCCGTTCTTCCTTGAAAATGCGATAGCCGAGCTGTTCGTACAGCCGGATGTTGCTATAGCTTTTCGTGCAGGTATAAAGCTCGAATGTGTCCTCCCGCGTCATTTCTTCGACCGCTCGCATCAAATCGCTTGCCACGCCCCGGTTTCTGTGCTCCGGCGCGACCATCAGCCTGCCGACGTCGATGTGGTCGCCCAGCTTCCTGTATCGGACCGCGCCGATGATCCTGCCCGCTTCGTCCCGCCTGACCAGGACAGTCCAATGATCAAAGTCCGCCCGGTTCTCTTCGCGTGATTCCATCAGCGCCGGCACGCTGCGGCTGCCGATCATTTCAGCTTCGCTTTCAAACGCCCGTAGCTGCAGGGCATATAGTTCCTCAATATCTTCTTTGCCGGCAATTTCGTATTCCATACGCCTTTCAGTTCCCGTGGCAGTGATGATCGGCGCAGCTTCCATGGCCGCACTCGCCGCCGTCGTGTTCGTGGTCGTGGTGGTCGCAGCGCGCGTTGGGGTCGTAGTCGAGCCGTCCCTCGGCCAGTGCCTTCGCCGCCTCGTCCGCGCTGCCCTGCACGCCGCCGTAGAGCCTGATGCCCGCATCGGCGAGCGCCATCTGCGCACCCATACCGATGCCGCCGCAGATCAGCGCGTCCACTTTCGCCGAGAGCAGGAAGCCCGCCAGCGCGCCGTGTCCGCTGCCGTTGGTGTCGATGACCTGTTCGTTTGTGATCTTCCCGTCCTCCACGTCGTAGAGCTTGAACTGCTCCGTGTGTCCGAAGTGCTGGAAGATCTCTCCGTTTTCATAAGTGACTGCGATTCTCATTGTTGTGTTTCCTTTCTCCATAATGGCTTGTTTGATTTCAACCGGTTCAAACGCGCAGCAGCCCCCTGTGATCAGCAGCCGCTTTCCGTGGACGAGCGCGTCCGCGACCTTCTTGCGCGCGCTGTCGTAAATCGCCGTGACCGTGGTGCGGGCGACGTTCATACGCTCGGCGCAGGCCTCCTGCGTAAGCCCCTCGTCGTCCAGGAGGCGCAGGGCTTCAAACTCATCCACCGTCATGCGCACGCTTTCGGCGGCCTCCGCATCGTCGGGCGAAAAGCTGCGGTAGACCGGCAGCCGTTCGATTCTCCGGCATCTGGTTGGTCTCGGCATAGGCGTCTCCTTTCTGACATATGTCGATTATAAGAATAGCTCATTTTGCGACATATGTCAATAACGCATTCTGGAAAAGCACACATATTATTATTGCTTTGGTAGAATCTGCGACTCCGCGCATCTTTACAGTAGCTATTCGCCGCGTTCTTCGGTATTGTTTGCTTGCCAAAAAGCTCGGAAGTACCGAGCGCAACAGGAAAGGAGTCAACAAAAATGGCAAGCATCCGAAAACGCGGGAACAGCTACCTGCTGGTCGTGTCGATGGGCTACGACCTCGCGGGCAGGCGCAGAAAGGCGCGCCAGAAAACCGTGCGCCCGCCCGTGGGACTCACGCCCAAGCAGCGGGAGAAATGGCTCGACGAGCAGGCGACGCTCTTCGAGCTGGAGTGCCGGGAGCTTCCCGAAGCGGTCAGGCGCGACATGACGCTCGCGGCGTACACGGAGCTTTGGCTCCGCGACATCGCCCCCGGCAAGCTCGCAAAGTCCACGCTCGTGCGC
>SVKM01000063.1 GCA_015068465.1 Oscillospiraceae bacterium
CCGGCGCTTTTGACGATCGCCTCCACGAAGGCGCAGCTCTCCGTCGAGCTGATGGTGCAGCTTCGCAACAAGTCGATGGAAGCCTATAACGAACTGATGCGCATCAACCTGTAAGGATACGGGTGTTGAAGAAACTGGCGACGAGGGGGTGATAACGCTTGCTTGACAAGCTCAAGGGGATCTGGGCGAAGGTCCTGGATTTCATCAAGAACATGAACAAGTGGATCAAGATCGGCATTCTGGCGGGCGTTGTCGCCGTGATCGCGCTGGTTGTCGCTCTTGCGATACATAACAACAACAAGCCCTACGAGGTTCTCTACAGTGAGCTTTCCACCGAGGATCTGACGACCATCGTGACGTATCTGGATTCCTCCGGCGTGAAGGATTTCCGCGTCCAGAACAACGATACCGTCCTGGTGCGCGAGGGCGAAGCGAGCGCGCTGCGCACGCAGCTCGTCATGCAGGGCTATCCCACCTCGGGCTACGCCTATCCCACGTACCTGAACAACATCAACGCGCTGTCCTCACAGGCGGATCGCGAGCAGCTCGCGATCTACGACCTGCAGCAGCGCCTCGGCCGTGATATCGCCACGTTTGACGGCGTCAAGAGCGCAAGCGTCTATCTGACGCCGGGCGAGAGCCACCGCTACATCCTCGAAGAATCCGTGATCAAGGCGACGGCGGCCGTCGACCTGCAAATGGAGCACGGCAAAACGCTCTCCAGCGACCAGGTCGCCGCGATCCAGCGCCTCGTCAGCCACGCGATGCGCGGCGTGGAGATCGACGCCGTCACCGTTGAGGACGGCTCGGGCAGCCGCTATACGAGCTCGAATACCATCGCGGATTCGCTCGACGACACGATGAAGTACAAGCTCAGCCTTGAGTCCAAGGTCAACGAGGAGACGCGCAACAGCATCATGTCGGTGCTCGTCCCCATCTGCGGCGTGGACAACGTCGAGGTGAGCGTCCGCAGCACCGTGGACGTGACCCACAGCTACAGCGAGCTTTTGCAGTATTTTGAGCCCGATTGGGCGGCGGACGGCTCGTCCGGCGGCAAGGGCATCATCGGCTCCCAGGTTTGGGACAACGGCCTCGTCCGCGACGGCGACCAGGCTGCCGGCGGCGTGGTGGGCACCACGATCAACGCCGACCTCAACGAGTACGTGACCAACGAGAGCGAGGTTCGCGGCGACGAACGCGAGTACCACAACTCCGGCGAGATACAGTACGACGTCTCGCAGCAGACCACGCAGACCGAGCATCCGCCCGGAACGATCACGGACGTGACCGTGGCGGTCGTTATCAACAGCGCGAAGGTGAACCTGCAGGACCCCGACAAGCTCAAGTTCACGGTGGCGATGGCCGCCGGCATCAGCGCCGATATTGCGACGGAAAAGGTCGCCATCACGTCCTATCCCTTCTATCTGGACAACGCCGGCGGTACGGCGGTTCAGGAGATCTCGACGCTGTTTGGCCTGCCGGCATGGGCGGTCTACGCGGCGATCGCGGGCATAGCGCTGTTCCTGGCGCTGCTGCTCATTATCCTGCTGCTGCGCAACAAACAGAAGAAGAAGCTGGCGCTCCTGATGGCGGAGCAGGAGGAGCGCGAGAGGCTCGAGGCCGAGGCCGCCGCCGCTGCGGCTGCCGCTGCGGCGCAGGGCGCGGATATCATGGACGTCCACACCGAGGAGACCATGAAGATGCGCAAGGACGTCCGCCAGTTCGTCGAGGAGAACCCGGCGATCGCGGCGCAGATGATCAAGAACTGGCTGCGCGGCGAGGAAGGAACCGAAAAAACTTAACTCAACGGCGCCTGGATGAAAGGGGGCGAGGATCGTGGCAAGGAAGAAAAAGGGCAAGGAAGAGGAAGTCGTCGAAGCACCGGCTGTGGTGGAAAAGCCGCCTGAAGAGGAAAAGACAAAGCGTGTGCTTGAGCCCGCGCAGAAGGCTGCGGCGGTCATCGTCGCGCTGGGTACGGACAAAGCCTCGCTCCTTTACCAGCACATGGACTCGGACGAGATCGAGCAGGTCACGATCGAGGTTGCCAAGCTCGGCTTCATCGACGCGGAGACCACCGAAGAAGTCCTCAACGAGTATTACCAGATGTGCATGATGAACAAGGCGGTCACCGAAGGCGGCCTTGAGTATGCACGGTCGGTCCTGGAAAAGGCGTTCGGCGGCGCGACCGCGAACGAGCTGCTCGCCAAGGTCACGAAGTCCCTCAAAAACAGGGAGTTCGCGTTCCTCAACAAGGCGCGCGAGAAGGACCTCTTTACGGCGCTCCAGTACGAGCGGCCGCAGACCATCGCGCTGGTGCTTTCCTACGTTGCGCCTGAGAAGGCGGCGGCTGTCATCGAACAGCTCGAGGGCCGCCGCCAGATCAAGGTCGTCGAGAACATGGCGCAGATGGACAGCGCGTCCCCGACAGCGATCAAGATCATCGAAAGCGAGATGCAGAAACGTTTCGACAACATCTTCGTGAGCAACAGCAACGTCAAGGTCGGCGGCATCGACTTCGTCGCGAGCGTGATGAACAATATCGACCGCTCGAGCGAGAAGTCCATCTTCGACGGCCTGAGCTCCCGCAACGAGGAGCTCGCCGATGAGATCCGCAAGCGCATGTTCGTGTTCGAGGATATCGTCACGATGGACGACCGCAGCGTGCAGCGCTTTGTGCGCGACTGCGACCCGAAGGATCTGGTGCTCGCCCTCAAGGCGGCAAACGCGGAGGTCGCGAACAAGCTGTTCGGCAATATGTCCAGCCGTATGGCGGAGAGCATCCGCGACGACCTGGAGATCACAAGCAACGTCCGTATGAAGGACGTCGAGGAAGCGCAGAGCCGCATCGTCGGTATTATCCGCGGCCTCGAGGAGCAGGGCGAGATCGTCATTATGAAGGGCGGAAAGGACGATATCATTGCCTAAGATTTTCAAAAGCTTCCTCGGCGGCGAGGCAAACGAATATGTGTTTAAGCCCGCCGAGGAGTGGAAGGTGGACGGCGAAAAGCCGAAGGCAGACCCGGCGCCGCAAAGCCCCCCGGAGCCGAAAGCCGGAACGCCGGCGCAGCCGGAGGCGCCGGAAAAGTCTGCCGAGGCGGCGGAACCGGAGCCAAAGCCGGAGCCAACGCCGGAGACCGACCCGATCTACTTTGCAAGGATACAGGCGAACGCCATCCTCGAGGACGCGAAGGAGGAGGCGGCGCATTACAAGGAGAACGCCCGCGCCGAGTTCGAGTCCGAGCTTGAGGAGGCGAAACGCGCCGCGCGGGACGAGGGCTTCAGCCGGGGCTATGCCGAGGGCATGGCGCAGGCGATGCAGGAGGGCAAGACGGAGCGCGAAAAGCTCGCGGTCGAGCAGATCAAGGGCATCGAGACCTTTATGGAGCTTGCCGCCCGCGCCCGCGACCAGATGCTCGACGACGCGCGCGAGGAGCTCAAGGATCTCGCGGTCGCGATTGCCGAAAAGGTCATCCACGTCAGCCTCAAGAATTCCAGCGACATCATATTGCGCATGGTCGACGCGGCGACGGACACGCACAAGCGCTGCGAATGGGCGCATATCTATGTGGCGGACTGCGACGTGGGCGGCAAGGCGTACACCGTTCCCGAGTTGACCGCGGCGCTGAGCCACATCGCCGACCGCGTGCGCGTCATCCCGATGCCCGACGAAGAAAGCGGCACCTGCATCGTGGAGCTGCCCGACGTGATCTATGATGCGAGCGTTTCCACGCAGCTCGACAACATCAAGGATGTGCTCGGCGGCGTGGTGCTGGAAAACGATTAGGAGAAGCGCATGTTCCGAAACGCGATCAAACAGGTCCAGCAGGCGGAGACGATCAGCCACACGGGCAAGATCGAAAACATCGTCGGCATGTCGATCGAGGCGAGCGGCGCCAAGGCCGCCGTCGGCGACATCTGCCGCATCTACAGCGACGAGTCGGGAAGACAGGTCGCCGCCGAGGTCGTCGGCTTCAAAAACGACCACATCCTATTGATGCCATATGCCGAAATGAACGGCATTTCCGCGGGCAACTTCGTCCGCAATACAGGCAAGCAGCTTGAGCTGAAGGTCGGGATGCACCTCAAGGGGCGCATCATCAACGCCCTCGGTCAGCCGATCGACGACAAGGGCCCGATCGAAGAGGGGGAGAGCTATTGCGTCGGCGGAGGTTATATCAACCCCTTGACGCGGCCCCCGATTCGTGAGAAAATGGAATTCGGCGTAAAAGCGATCGACGGCCTGCTGACCATTGGAAAGGGTCAGCGTATGGGCATTTTCGCAGGCTCCGGCGTCGGCAAGAGCACGCTTTTGGGCATGATCGCGCGCGAGGTCAAGGCGGACATCAACGTCATCGCCCTCGTGGGCGAGCGTGGCCGAGAGGTTTTGGAGTTCGTGCAGAAGGATCTCGGTCCCGAGGGCATGGCGCGCTCCATCCTTGTGGTGGCGACCTCCGACCAGCCGGCGATGCTGCGCATGAAGTGCCCGAGCGTCGCCACGGGCATCGCGGAGTACTTCCGCGACCAGGGCTGCGACGTGCTGCTGATGATGGACTCGCTCACGCGCTTTTCGATGGCGCAGCGCGAGATCGGGCTTGCGATCGGCGAACCGCCGGTGGCGCGCGGCTACACGCCGTCGATCTACGCGGAGCTGCCGAAGCTTCTGGAGCGCAGCGGAAATTTCCAGACCGGCTCCATCACCGCGATCTACACGGTCCTCGTCGAAGGCGACGACATGAACGACCCCATCGCCGACACCGTGCGAGGCATCCTCGACGGGCACATCGTGCTCTCGCGTTCCCTCGCTGCCGCGAACCACTATCCCGCCATCGACATCGGCGCGAGCATTTCCCGTCTGATGGTCGAGCTGGTGGACAAGGAACATCAGCAGCTGGCGAGCCGCCTGCGCGATATCCTCAGCGTTTACCAGCGCAACGCGGATCTTGTCAACATCGGCGCCTACAAGCCGGGCAGCAACCCGCGCCTCGACTTCGCCCTGCAGAAGATCGACGACATCAACGCATTTTTGAAGCAGGACATCCACGCGGCGTTCTCCTACGACGAAACCCTTGCCGCGATGCGGAAAATACTACAGTGATTGAAGGAGCATGGGGATCGTGAAAAAATTTCAATTTCAACTCGAACCTGTGCTGAACTATAAGCAGCAGACCCTCGACGCGCTGATGACGGAGCTTTCCGAGGCGCAGATGGTCGCCGCGGCGCAGGAGGCGGCGCGCGACCGCGCGGCGCAGGCGCTCGCGGATTACGACGCCGAGTTCGCCGAAAAGCGCGCGACCGGCTTCACCAACCTCGAGGCGGTGGAGTACGAGGCGACGCAGCGGGTGCTCGAACAGCGCGTCCAGCGCGAGCAGAAGCTTCTCGAGCAGCGCCAGCGCGAGCTGGAGGCAAAGCGCCAGGAGGTCGTTGCGGCGCGGCAGGAAACCCACGCGATCGAAAAGCTCAAGGAGATCCGCCGCGGCGAGTATGACGCCGCCGCCGCAAAGGCGGAGGAGAAGGCGCTCGACGACCTGACGGCGGCGCGTCGGGCGATGGCGGCGAGCTAAAGCGGTAATAAGCGGCAAGTTCGCTTATTATATAATTAGGCAGGCGAAGGGAGGTGAAAGAGAATGGTAGTGAACAACCAGATGATGGACCAGCTGCTGGTGAACACCGCGGCGCAGGCGCCCCAGACGCCCAATGCATCGAAGCCGAAGGACGCGCAGAACCCCGATTTCGACAGCATGGTCAATCAAAGACGTTCGGCGGACGCGAAGCCCAACGCCAAGGACGCGAAGGCGGAGAAGCCGGAGAAGATCGCAGGCACGGAGGAAACGAAGGAGCCCGTTCAGGTCACCGACGAGCAGTACGCGATCGCGGCGGCGATGATGATGCAGGCGCAGACGATCCCGCCCGAGATGGTCACGGCGGAGGACACGGTCGAGACCGAAACCGTCCTTACGGTCGACACCGGGGAGCAGCCCGATATGCCGGAGCTGACGCTTGACACGCCCGCGCAGGATACGGTTTCGGACATGCCGGTCGCGGCGGACACGCAGGCGGAGCCGGAAACGCCGGAGCTTCCGAAGGAAGCCGACGCCCCGGTGCAGCAGAAGGCGGAGACCGTCGGCGAAACACGCACCGACCGTCCGGTCGAGGCGAAGCCGCAGACGCAGGAGCCGCAGCGCAAGCCCGACGAGCCGCAGGCACAGCCGCAGGCCGTTCGCGAGGACGTGCCGCGCACGGAGGACGCTCCCGAGCAGCAGCCGCGTTTCGTGAGAACGGAGACGAAGCCGCAGACGGAGGACGAGACCGCCGTCACGGACGACGCGCAGACCGCGCAGGCAGCCCCGCTGTTCCGGAACGTGGAAGCGCCGGTCGTCAAGGTCGCGGAGGCGTCCAGACCCATCCCGCTGGAGACGGAGGACGGCGTCGAGCAGCTTGCGCGCGAGATCGACACGATCGTCGTCAACGACGTGAGCGCCAACCGCATTGAAGTCACGCTGACGCCGGAGAACCTCGGCAAGCTGACCGTGGAGATCACCCGCGGCGAGGACGGGAACCTGAGCATCGTGCTGCACACGACGACCGAACGCGCGGCGAACCTGCTGGAAAAGCACACCGCGAACCTGCAAAACGCTTTGGCGTCGAACAACCGCGAGAACGTCGAGGTGCAGGTCAAGCCCAGCGGCGAACCGGAGCAGCAGTTCCTCAACCCCGACGGGCGCAACGAGCAGAACCGCCAGCAGCAGCAACAGCAGCAGCACAGCCGCCGGGAGCAGACGAACGCGCAGGATTTCCTGCAGCAGCTTCGTCTGGGACTGGTCGAGAGCGGCAACGATCAATAAGGAAAGGAGGAAAACAACGAATGAGTGAGTTAGGACTGGATCTCAACAACGTATTCGGCACGCAGCAGGCGGAAAAAGTCGCCTCGAACACGACCAACAAGAAGGCCGGCAGCGACCTGGTGATGGACGACTTCCTCAAGCTTATGGTCGCGCAGTTCCAGAACCAGAGCATCGACTCCACCGCCGACACCACCGAAATGATGAACCAGATGGTGCAGATGTCCGTCATCCAGGCGATCACCAATCTCTCCACGCTCCTGACCGACTCCACCAACCTGAGCTATGCCGCTTCCCTCGTCGGCAAGGACGTTACCATCGGCGAGCGCGTGGGCAGCAAGGTCGAGCAGATCGTCGGCACCGTGACCGGAACGGGTACGCTGGACGGCAAGCAGGTTTTGTTCCTCAACGGGAAGGACACGCCCTACGATATCGCCGATATCCTGGCGGTCGGCAGCATCCCCAAGTCCATCCCCAAGACCGGCACGCTGGAGGAGCAGATCGCGAACAATTCTTCCCCGTGGACGACGAATCCGGCGAGCCAGACGAACAGCCAGACGACGCAAACGTCGCAGACGGCGGAGCAGCAGGACGTTGCCCCGGCGGAAACGGCGGAGCAGGCCGGCGAACAGCAGCAGCAGAACACCGCCCCGACGGACACGGAGAGCGACGCGGCGTCCGAAGCACGCGATCCACGCGTTCCCGACGAAGACGGAGCCCTCGGCTGAGAGCATACCGCACGCAAAGGAAAGGAGGCCTGAGCGAACGTGATCGACAAGATCCAGGGCGTCGGACAGGTAAACCGCGCAAAGCCCACCGGCCAGAGCGCGAAGGTGCCCGGAGGACAGAACGCCTTCGGCGCGATGCTGCGCGAGCAGCTGGAAAACAAGGCGCAGGGAACGCAGTCGGTCAACTTTTCCAAGCACGCGCTTGAGCGCGCGGAGGAGCGGGGCATCGAGCTGACGCCGATGCTGATGGACCGCCTGGCAAGCTCCGTGGAGAAGGCGCAGGAAAAGGGAGCGACAAATATCCTGGCGTTCGACGATTCCCGGGCGTTTATCATCAACATCCCCTACGGCAGAGTGATTACCACGATGACGGGGGAGGAGATGCGGGAGAACATTTTCACCAACATTGACGGCGCCGTACTGTTATAAGATAGCAGGACCTTTTCAGGATGCTATGGGGAACCGCCCGACTGACGGCTCCCCGGCGGCGCACAAACAAGAAAAGGAGTAACGATATGACTGGTTCCATGTACGCGGCAGTTTCGGGACTCAAGTCCCACATGAACGCGCTCAACGTCATCGGTAACAACGTCTCGAACGTGAATACCACGGCGTATAAAGCAACGCGCTACACCTTCAACGAAGCGCTCTACACGACCCAGCGCAGCGGCTCGGACGGCACGAACATCTCCGGCGGCCGCAACCCCGCGCAGATCGGCTTCGGCGCTTCCATCGGCACGATTGACCTCGACATGAGCACTAAGAACTACACCCCCACGGGCCAGCTGCTCGACACGATGATCGACGGCGACGGTTTCTTCTTCGTCGGCGACAAGGAGATCGGCGACGGCGCCTCCGCGGTCGCGGTCGGCGACACCAACACCCTCAAGGGCATGAACCTCACGCGCCTGGGCAACTTCAACATTGACCCGAACGGCTTCCTCGTCGACGGCAACGGCAGCGTGGTCTGGGGCTTCCTGGACGAGAACGTCGAGACGCCGACCATGACGATCGGCAACGACGGAAATATCTCGTATTCCTATACCACCACTGACACGACCGGCGGCAGCGGCGGCGGCGCTACGCCCACGCCTACGGCGGTTACGATTGATCCGGCAAACATCAACGGCGACTATTACGAGATTAAGGACGGGGATGGAAACGTTACCCAGAAATTCCGCATTTTTTCGTTCCCGAACGGCAACACGAAGACCTATAAATTCCTCACCGGATTGACCGAGGCGGATGTCGAGCAGCTCAAGCGCGATGGAATCAATCTGCACAACATCGAGTACGAGACGGTCAACGTTCCGAGAAAGAATGCGGCCGGAGAGGTGATCCCGAACGAGTTTGACAAGGTCTCCTATGTCAAGTCCGCCACCGAGACGCAGAACCAGGCGATGGGCACGATCCGCCTGCCGACCAAGGACACGGCGTCCAACACGATCAAGTGGCCGAAGTACGTCAAGGCGAAGGACGCGACCCTCAACGCCGACGGCACGGTCGCGACGCCGGCGGAGCCCGCGGAGTTCGAGGACGGCGCGGCGACGCGCCTGCAGCCGGACAGCGTCACCATCGACGAGAAATCCGGCGCGCTGCGCGTGATGACCAGCGACGGCAAGCTCTATACCATCGGCTATCTTGCCATCGGCAAGGTGACCAACCCCAACGGCGTGACGCACGTCGACGGGCGCTACTATCAGGCGCAGGACGGCGCCGGCGAGATCCGCGTCACCTCCGTCAAGGAGGCGGTCAGCGGCATCGAGAGCGCGGGCGACACCAAGCTCATCACCGGCGGCCTGGAGTCCTCGGGCACCGACCTCGCCACCGAGATCACGAATATGATCACGGTGCAGCGCGGCTACCAGGCGAACACCCGTATCGTCACGGTGACCGACTCCATGCTCGAAGAGCTGGTGAACATGAAGCGCTGATAAGCAGCGCATCAGCAATTTAGCTTGATCCCGCTCCCACCCCTCCGGCGCTTTGCCGGAGGGGGCGGGGGCAGGCGGAAAGGATGGGCGAAGGATATGATCGTACTGACGCGCGTGGGCAAGGAAAAGAAGGAAAAGTTCCTTGTCAACCACAATCAGATCCAGCACATCGAGTTTATTCCCGAGACGAAGGTCGTCATGATGAACCGCGAGTTCTATATTGTTGCGGAGACCGGCGACGAGATCATCCAAAAGATCGCGGACTACACCGCGAAGGTCATGGACATCCATCGTCAGGTCACGCTCGTCGACAAGCGGTAATTCGTCGAAATACGTTCCTTTACAGGTTGGATAGTCAGATATGAATATTACATATATCATCGGCGTCGTCCTGTCGACGGTCTTTATCTTCCTAGGCATGCTGGGCTTCCCGGACATCTCCATTGATAAGCTGATGAACTTCTGGGACGGCCCCAGCGTCATGATCGTCGTGGGCTGTACGTTCGCCATCGTGACGGCAAGTATGCCCGCCTCGACGCTCAAGGCGATCCCGAAGCACTTCAAGATCGTCATGAACACGAAGCTGTTTAATCCCATGTCGATCATTGACCAGCTCACCGAGCTTGCCAACAAGGCAAGAAAGGACGGCCTTCTTTCCCTCGAAGCCAGCGCCGCCGAGCAGACGGATCCGTTTTTCAAGTCGGCGATCATGCTGCTTGTCGACGGCAGCGACGCCGAGCGTGTGCGCACGGTGCTGGAAACGGATATTGAGAACATGTCCGCCCGCCATGAGTCGGGCGCGGCGCTGTACGACAAGGCGTCCGCGGTCGCTCCGGCATTCGGCATGGTCGGTACGCTCTGCGGCCTCGTCAACATGTGTAAGGGCCTGAATATGTCGGAGGGCAGCTCGAACCTCGGTAACGATATGGGTACGGCGCTCATCACGACGTTCTACGGCTGTATCCTTGCGCATATGATCTTCGGCCCGCTGGCGACGCATCTGCGCTCGCAGGACGAAAAGGAAGTCATCTGCAAGCAGATCATCGTCGAAGGCATCACCGGCATCCAGGCGGGCGAAAACCCCAAGTTTTTGCGCGAGCGTCTTTTGACCTTTGTCAGCCAGAAAGAGCGCGACGGCGGCGGCGGTAAGAAGGGCAAGGGCGCTGAGTAAGAAAGGAAACGACCGCTATGGCAGTGAAAAAGAAAAGCAGCGGTGGCGGCGGCGCAAACTGGATGGACACGTACGGCGACATGGTGACGCTGCTACTGTGTTTCTTCGTTCTACTGTATTCCATGTCCACCATCAGCCAGGATAAGTGGAAGGCGATCGTCCAGAGCTTCAACCCCAGCGCGGTTCTGGACGCGACGGAAACCTCCGGCTTTGACGGACCCATCGCGGACGGCCCCGACAACCTCGGCACGGGCGAGCTGGTGCTCGGCCCCGAGGAAATGACGCCCGAGGACGTCGAGCAGGCGCTTGAAACGCTCTTCCAATCGCTGCAAAGCTATGCGGAAGAGAGCCAGATGGAGGACGTGATCCAAGTCACGAAGGGCGACGGCTACGTGTTTGTCTCCTTTGCCGACGCAGTGTTTTTTGACGGCGACAGCCCGGTGCTCCGCAGGGACGGCAAGGAGATCCTTGACGTCGTGATCGGCGCGCTGGATCCCGCGACGCCCGCGATCGACGAGCTGCGCGTCATGGGGCACACGGCGCAGGCGAGCGCGACGGAACCGAACCGTGTTTCCACGGACCGCAAGCTCGCGTCCGACCGTGCGACGAACGTGCTGATCTACATTCAGGAAAATTGCGGGATCGACCCCGCGCGGCTCCTGAGCGTCGGCTTCGGACAGTGGCGCCCCGTGGACAGCAACGCCGACGGCGAACACCGCGCGCACAACCGGCGCGTGGAGCTGCTCATCACCGGCAAGGATCTTGAGAACCAGCTCGGCGACGCGCTGGAGCAGTATACGAGCATCCGCACCGGCGAGGCATCGCTCGTCGGGCCCGACGGCGAAGCGGCGGCGGACACGGGTAGTCTCAACAACGCGGACGCCGCCATGGAGGCTGTGACGCAGCCGGGCGAAAGCCAACCGTAAATCCCAAAGAGTATTGAGTAAAGCGGCAGGAGAGGTTGATCGATGGCCGAGGTATTATCACAAAGTCAAATCGATGCGCTGTTAGCCGCAGCAATGAGCGGGACGCAGGACCTCTCGCAGCAAAAGGAAGAGAAAAAGTACCTCAAGTACGACTTCCGCAGCCCTCGCAAGTACACCAAGGAGCGTTTGAAGATGCTCAACG
>SVKM01000064.1 GCA_015068465.1 Oscillospiraceae bacterium
ATCCAGCTCTTCTGTGCGGAAAACGTGGGTGACTGAAGCGCTTCCACGTCCGGGCATAACCGCTCGGTCTGATTTTCTCCTCCCCTTGGGGCCGCCCGGCTTCGGTCGGGCGGCTCCCATACTGTCTAAAGCAAAGGATCCATACGCTATGATTTTTCTGATTTCCCTCGCACTGGCGCTGGCGCTCGCCGCTTTCTGCGCGGAACCTCTGAGAAAGCGTCCCGCGCCGTTCTACGTATCCGCCGTGCTGATCGCGGCGGGCGTGTCGGTCTGCGCGCTTGCGGACGTGCAATTCCCCCTTTGGTTCAAAGCGTGGGTCTGGCCGATCTTTGCGCGCGGCGCGCTGGCGGGGGCGCTGTTCGTGCTCGTGATGCTTGCGGGCGCGTTCCCAAACGGCTCCGCGGGCGTGAAGCGCCTCATGCCGCTGCGCGGCCCGCTCTCGATCCTCGCCTGCATCTTGACGCTGGGGCACAACATCGCCTACGGCAAGACCTACTTCGTGATGCTGTTTCTCCAGCCATGGCGCCTGCCGCTGACACAAAAGCTAGCGTCCTGGTGCTCGGTCGCACCGCGCCGCAGGCAACCCATGCAAGTGTTGCCGCCGCGCCTGTTGAAAACGCCGCGCCCGCTCCGTCTGCGGAAGCGGAGGCGAGCAGAGTCGGCAACGGCGCGCCCTCGACGGAAGCGATAGCGGCACAGCCGGAAAACGCGAAGCAGAGGGAACGCGCGCCGGAGGAAGCAGCCGCTGTCGCCGAACCGCCGTCAGAAGAGCCGTCTGCCGGGGAAAGCGGCGCCTCCGCGGAGCCGGAAAGCCCTCCGCAAAGCGAGCAGTCTCCCGCGATCGAGCCGCAAAGCGAGTCCGTACCGCAGCAGCAGGAAACGCCGAGCGTTTCCGAGCCTGAACCGGAACCGCAGCCCGCCATCGAACCGGAGCCTGTTTCCGTCTACAGGGACGGAACGTACACAGGCACGGGCATGGGCTTCGAGGGGCCGATCACCGTCAGCGTGACCATCCAAAACGACCGGATCGTTTCGGTGCAGGTGCTCTCGCAATCCGAAGACGAGCCGTTCTGGACGGATGCGCTGGTCACGCTCAGCCGCATCGTTTCGGCGCAAAGTCCGGACGTGGACGCGGTCAGCGAGGCGACCTCCAGCTGCCACGGCATTATGGATGCCGTGCGTCAGGCGCTGGAGAGCGCGAAACGATAAGCAGTACGCAAAAAAAGCGATGCGGGCTTGATTGCCCGCATCGCTTTCACTTTTCTTCATTTCGGCTCCTTGAGCTTGTCACCGTAGAACCAGTAGTCGCAGACCGCGTAAAGCCGCAGGGCGGCGGCGCGGGATAATTCCCATGCCGCCGCCCTGCTTCCAAAAGCATTGCAAAACGCAGAACGAAATGCTATAATGACCTCGACAAATCGGGATTTGTGAAATCAATTATTTAAGAGAAGGTGAGCGTGTATGTCAAAGAAAAATATAGCCATTATAACAGCCATATCGGTAATTGTAATCATTGCAGCGGTGTTTGTGATCAATAGACCATACAAGCCAACATCATTTATCGCAGATGGCGAAAATTTCTCAGCCACAGTGGAAAGCGGAGCTACATTACTGCTGGATTTGGACAATGCCAAGGAGAATAAGGCGTGGTCAATTATAAAGGAAGCAGATGTCTTTGCGAGCGATTACAGTGCCGTTACTGAAAATGTATCGGAGTTTCACATAATTGCCTTGAATGATGGCGAAGGTGAAATGGTATTTCAATGCGAAAATGAGGATGGAACGACTGAAGAATACATTCTCGCTCTGTCCATTTCACGGCATCAGAAAAAGTTCCTTCAGATCGATTCGGTTTCTTTTACAAAAAATGAGTGAGTGACAAATTCAAGTTTGTCGGGCGATCTCCCTGTGAGGTCGCCCGTTTTTTTCTTGCCTTCACGCTTTTTAGAAGTTTAAACTCAAGTGCCTCCAAAAGGCTGTCCGAATCCTCCACACATCGGCGTTTGGCACAAAATATTTACTTCTTTTTAGCTAATATGGCAAAGCAACCTGTCCTTTGATTTCTCAAAAAACAGGTTGCTATTGTCTGGTACGCCCGATGTGATTCGAACGCACGACCTTCAGAGTCGGAGTGATCAGGTACTCCCCCGAAACACTGGTTTTGTGCGGCTTTCACGGCGCGTCGCGCCGTATCCCAAACCTTTTGAAAACGGCGCAAACCCTTATGCCGGTTGTGCGGCAAAAGCTCCCGCTGTTCTGCTTCCGTGCTATCGAACAGGCGGATTGAGATTTCCTGAATTTGACCTGATTGATTTATCCATCGCCACAGAAAACGCGCTTCTCGAAATCACCTCGCTTGGACTTGGCGGCGTCTGGCTTGCCATAGCACCGCTAAAGGAGCGAGTGGAAAAAGCTGATTCCGTGCTTGGCATCGGCACAGAGCTTCACGCTTTTGCTCTTGTCCCGTTTGGTTATCCCGCCGAAGACCGTAAGCAGGAAGATCGGTTTAAGCCGGAGCGAGTGCATTATCTGTAATGGAAAAAGAGAACTATGCCTATCTACTGCGTTGCGCGGACGGCACCTTCTACTGTGGTTGGACAAACAATTTGGAAAAGCGTCTTGCCTCGCACAACGCCGGTACTGCTTCCAAATATACGCGCTCACGCAGGCCGGTTGAGCTTGTATACTACGAATCTTTTCAAACGCGGCATGAGGCAATGAGCCGAGAAGCACATATCAAACAGCTAAGCTATCGCCTGTCTTACGAGTGCTTCCGCCAAATTGCCGCTCAGCTCCCGATACACCTTGCGGATCACCGCGGCGGCGATCACAAACGTCAGAAGATCGGACGCCGGCATGGAGTAGAGTACGCCGTCCAGTCCGAAGAACAAGGGCAGAACGAGCGCGAAGCCCACGCCGAACACGATCTCGCGCAGAAGCGAGATCATCGTGGAGGCGAACGCCTTGCCGATGGCCTGCAAATAGATGAACGTCCCCTTGTTGACCGTGGCGAGCACCATCATGCAGAGATAGACGCGGAAGGATTTGACGGCGAACGTCGTGTAGTACGCGCTCTCATTTGCCGCGCCGAACAGCGCAATGAGCTGCTTCGGGAACAGCTCGACGATCACGAGCGCGACAAGCCCCACCAGCGCCTCACATTTCAGGAGAAGCGAGAACAGCGCCAGCGCGCGGTCTTTTCTGTCCGCGCCGATGTTATAGCCCGCGACCGGGATGCAGCCCGCCGCCATGCCGACCGCGATGGAAATGACGATCTGGAAGAACTTCATGACGATGCCGACCACCGCCATCGGGATCTGCGCGTATTCAGCCTGCGAGAAAATCGGGTCGAGCGCGCCGTACTTGCGGATCATGTTATTGATCGCCGCCATTGCCGCCACCAGCGAAAGCTGACTGAGCAGGCTGGTAAGACCGAGCGGGAGAAAACGGCGGATCAGTGCGCCGCTGAGCCGGAACGAACGTTTTTCCAGCCGGATCGCCTTCATGTGGCAAAGATACCAGATTGCGAGCGCCGCCGTGATGATCTGGCCGAGCACGGTGGCCACCGCCGCGCCCATCATGCCCCAGCGCAGGCCAAAGATCAGAATGGGATCGAAGATGATGTTGAACACCGCGCCCGCGAGCGTAGATACCATCGCAAACTTAGGGCTGCCGTCCGAGCGAATGATCGGGTTCATCGCCTGCCCGAACATATAAAACGGGATGCCGACCGTGATCCAGAAGAAATACTCCTGCGACTGCCGGAAGGTCTCGGCGTTGACAGTGCCGCCGAACATGGCGAGGATCTGATCGGCAAACGCCAAATAGAGTGCCGTGACGAGGACGCCGCTTGCCACCGACAGCGTGACCGCGTTGCCGATGGTTGTTCCTGCGTCCTCTTTTCTGCCCTGACCGAGCAGGATGCTGACGAACGCGCACGCGCCGTCCCCAATCATGACCGCGACGGCAAGCGCCACGACGGTCAGCGGGAACACCACCGTGTTCGCCGCGTTGCCGTAGGAGCCGAGGTAGTCGGCGTTGGCGATGAAGATCTGATCGACGATGTTGTAGAGCGCCGCGACCAACAGCGAGATAATGCAAGGTACGGCGTATTTGCGCATCAATGCTCCGACGGGTTCGGTTTCCAGATACTGATTTGCTTTCTGCTCCATGGGAATCACACCTCACAGCCATATTTCCCGGTTGCCGCGTACGCGGCAAGGGAAATGGCGATCAAAATTTTTATGAAAGGCATCGCTTTCATAAATAAGAAGCAGCAAATTGCGCCGCCGTAGCCGGACTTACGCAATTTGCTGCTCGCTGACTCAAATTATAACAAAGGAAAAACGGGATTGCAAAGGACGGATTGCCCAAAAAATAAGGGGCAACGCTTTTGGCATTTTTGCCTTGCGCGCATCGCGTCTTAGGTGAAGTATTCGCTGACGTCTGCCTTATCGTTGTACTGTTTGCGCACATGAACCACGAGGGTACCGTCCTGCTCCTCGGATTCATCGAGGATCTGGTACCTTACGCTGGTACGCTCCATCGTGTGCTTATAATGCGCAAACTCGTCGCGGTTCAACTTGAGGTTGACGTCCCGGCTGTGGCCAAGCTCCGGCTTTTGAGAGAACACCAGCGTCTGCATAATGCAGGCACTCTTGACACGTTTCAAGCTCAACACCTCCTTTGCGGCACGATGCGTCACGGCAGGAACGATCCGGTCAAGAATGCAGAGAGATGTTCAAGCGATCATGCGAACGCGGATCGATTTGCCGCCCGATCCGCCGCTTAAGGAAGCACTCCCGTGGCAGCTTTTGCTGCAAGTTGATTCTAACACAAAACCACAAAAAATGTAAGAAAATTTTTGTTTTCAGTCAGATAAGTAATCGTAATATAAAGTGTTATGGTAACTCTGCTAATCGCAACAATATATTAGATTGTGGAGAACTATGTGGAAAATGTTGAAAACTTATGTCTACCATGCAACCGATTAGCTGCTGCTCTGCCCGTTGCTTTTCAGCCGGTTTTTGATATAAGGCTGCACCTCGTCAAAGGGGATACCCAGAGCGACGGACAGCTCCCCGAAAAGCAGCCCCTCGCCCTCTTTCAGAAAAGCCTGATCGGTGGCGCTGAGCTTCTTCTTCGCTCTCTGCGCTTCCTGCTTCTTCGCGTAGATCGTCATAGTCAGCTCGATCAACTCTCCGCACTCCTGCGAGAGAATGGACGCCCTGTACTTTTCGCTCAGATCCCGCGTATTGCCGGCGCTCACCGCCCGCGTTTCCATCGTGGGTATCCTGTCGATCAGCGCGTTGGCTTCGTCCTTTGAGAGAACGGGGCGGATCGGAGTCTTTCCGTTTACCGGCGTTTTGATATGGCAGTCCTGATAGAGCGAGCGAAGGCAGTAGAAGTCCTGACCGCCGATTTGTTCCGTCCCCTCCACCACGCAGACCCCGGAGCGTCCGTAAACCACATAATCGTTTGGCTGAAACATAATGCACCTCACCGTTTCCATGTCAATAATATGATTATAGCATATATTTTGTGAAAATGCACCAAGTTTATTGCTGATATATTGAAATTTCTTTGACACGCGGATTTGAAAAGTGCTATGATTACGATGGAATCTCCAAGAGGCAAACACCATTAAGACGGTTTAGAAATGGAGCGATTATGCCACGCGCAATACGCATTTGTAAGGCTTGCGGCGGGAAATTTGTCGAATATCGAACTTTCCGTGGCCCCGGCGGAACCCAACGCGGCAAGGAGTGGGAAATAACGGCGGCAGCCACGCCGGGGCTGTGCAACGACTGCAAGCTCACAGTAAGGCATCAGGCGATGAGCGAATCCGCGGGCGACCATGATTACGGGGACGGGATCGTCGCGCTTGACCTGCCCGCGCTCAAGGGCGACACGGATTGGCAAACGCGCCGCGCCGAAAGCCTGCGCCGTCGTTTCTTCGAGGATAAAGGAAACCTGCGTCTGGCAAAGCTTCTGCGTTCCGCGCCGCAGGAATATATCCGCATCTTGCGCGTGATGCTGTCCGAAACGGATGCCAAGACGATCATCGTCACGCTGCTGCGATAAGTGGACGCCTACGATTACTACCACAATCACGTCTATATGTACACGAGATACCTGCTGATGCAGATCTGAACCCCCGGCGCGGTCGGGGCGGCGCTGCCGCCCTGTTCCGTTTTGCCTCCGCGCTGCTTCTCCAGCTTAGGTTTCCGTTTTTGTTAAGGTCATGCAAACCTTCGCCGCAACTCGTCCAGCAGAAGCTCCGCCACCGGTGTAAATGTCTGATAGCGCCGCCAGACCACATACATCTCCGACTCCGGCACGCCCGCGAGCGGACGGTAGCACAGGTCGCTTGCCTCCCCCGTATCAGCCAGCTTGTCATAGGAGATGGCGTACCCGATACCCTCGCGCACCATGACGGCGGCATTATAGACCAGATTGAACGTGGCAACAATTTGCAGCCTCTCCGTATTTCCCTCAAACCACTGCGGAAAATCCTGATCCATCCACTGCCGCGAGCAGATCAGCGGCAATCCATAGAGGTCGTCCAACGTGACGGCCTCTTTTTTTGCAAGCGGGCTGTCCTTGCGCATAATGACGCCCCAGGTATCGCTGGCGGGAACGGCGAGATAATTGTACTTCGAGAGATCGACGTAGCTCATGATAATGGCAAAATCCAGAAGCCCCTTGTCGAGCCGCTCGGTCACATCCTCCATATTGCCGCTGAAGATGTTGCAGCGGACGCCGGGATACTGCTCCTGAATCGTCTTGACTGCACGGGCGAAGTATTTGACCGACTCTGACTCAGCCGCACCGACAAATATCTCACTGCTGCCTACGTCATCGAGCGCGTGAAATTCCGCCGTCGTCTTGTCCACGAGGTCAAGGATATCCTCCGCACGCTTGCGCAGCAGCATCCCCGCGTCCGTCAGACGAACGGAGAAGTTGGAGCGGATGAACAGCTTTGCACCCAGCTCCGTTTCCAGCTCCTTGATCTGCTTGGACATAGTTGGCTGCGAGATATGCAGCCGCTCCGCTGCGCGGGACATGTTTCCCTCTCGCGCCGTTTCCAGAAAGTAGCGCAAAACGCGAATCTCCATACGATCACCAGCCTTTGCTTGATATTCTATCAGAGAATATCAAGATATTCAATTTAAATATTGGACATAGGCAGAAACGGCGAGTTATAATTGAGTTATTGTATAATAATCAAAACGATCAAAAAAGAGAGGTGGCGCAATGCGTATCACAAATCCGATCCCCGGCAAGGGCGGGAGCCGCTATGTCCCCTATGACGAGCGCGGCGGCGAGAGCAGCGTCGTGTTCTTCACGCGCGATCTTTCCGAGGAGGGGCTGAAGAAGATCTACGACCGCGTCGGCTCCGTACTCGGCGGCAGAGTCGCCGTCAAGCTCCATACGGGCGAGGCGGAGGGGCCGAACATCATTCCCTGCCCGTGGGTAAAGGAGCTGCTTGGGGCGCGCCTGCCGGGCGCGACGATCATCGAAACCAACACCTACTACGAGGGCAGCCGCTATACCACGGCCGAGCACCGCAAAACGCTGGAGATCAACGGCTGGACGTTCTGCCCCGTAGACATCACCGACGAGGACGGCGTGGCGGCGCTGCCGGTAAACGGCGGCAAGTGGTTCGAGGAGATGCACGTCGGAAAAAACATGCTGAACTACGACTCGCTGCTGGTGCTGACGCATTTCAAGGGGCACATGATGGGCGGCTTCGGCGGCAGCAACAAGAACATCGGCATCGGCTGCGCAGACGGGCGGATCGGCAAAAGAGATATCCACACGCCCGCGGACAGCGACAATATGTGGGGCATCAGCGAGGAAGAGCTCATGGAGCGCATGACCGAAAGCACCAAGGCGACCGTCGATCACTTTGCGCCGCATATCTGCTACGTCAACACCATGCGCAACATGTCCGTCTCCTGCGACTGCGAGGGCGCGGCCGGCGAGCCCGTGGTCACGCCGGACGTCGGTATCCTCGCCTCGCTGGATATCCTCGCCGTGGACGCCGCCTGCGTCGATCTCATTTACAACCTGCCCGAAGGCGGCGGCAAGGCGCTGATCGAGCGGATCGAAACGCGGCACGGTCATCGTCAGCTCAGTTATATGAAGGAGCTCGGCATGGGCAACGACCGCTACACGCTCATCGACGTCGACAACGGTGACGCCGTGATCACTGCCGCGGATGCGGTCAAAGACGTCAAGCCGGTCTGGAAGCCTGACCGCTACAATATTTTCTGGGGCAGAAACAGGCGCGGTTGAAGCAAAAGGAGGACAAGATGCGCAAGAAAGTATTGATCGTATCGTCGAGCCTGCGTGCAAACAGCAATTCGGAGCTTCTGGCGCACGAGGCGGAGCGCGGCGCGAGGGACGCGGGGCATGAGGTGGAGTTTGTCAGCCTCAAGGACAAGGATATCCGCTTCTGCAAGGGTTGTCTCGCCTGCCAGAAGACGAAACGGTGTGTGATCAAGGATGATATGGCGACGCTCACCGAACTGGTGCGCACAGCGGATACGCTGGTGTTTGTCACACCGATCTACTACTACGAGCTCAGCGGCCAGCTCAAGACGTTCCTTGACCGCTGCAATCCGCTTTTTCCGCAGGAGTACGCCTTCCGCGATGTGTATCTGCTGACCGCCTCCGCCGAAGACGGCGACGAGGTCTACGAACAGGCGGTGAACGGTCTCAAGGGTTGGATCGCCTGTTTCCCCGAGAGCCGCTTTGCTGGCGTTTTCAGCGGCGGCGGTCTCAATGACGGAAACGAGGCAAAAGCACATCCCGAACTGATGGATGGCGCGTACCAGTTTGGCAAGAGCCTGTGAGGATGCGCATATGAAACGTTTTCTCGGTCTTCTGCTCGTGCTGGCGCTGATGCTGACCATGCCTGCCTGCGCCGCAAATGTCCCCGCAGTATCCGAGGCAACGGCAGCCACGCTCGTCCTCGCGGCGGCGGAAACGAGCGCTTTTATCGACGTTCCGAGCGGCGCATGGTACGCCGAAGCCGTGGCATATCTCAGCGGCAAGGGAATCATGACCGGCACGGGAAACGGCGAATTTTCACCATACGACGCTTTCAACCGCGCACAGCTCGCGACGGTGCTGTACCGTGTTGCCGGTGAGCCTGCGGTGAGCGGGGCGGCGGGCTTTGCCGACGTCGCGGCGGGCGCATGGTACGCAAAGCCTGTTTCGTGGGCGCAGCAAAGCGGCGTCATCAACGGCGTGGGCGAAGGACGCTTCGCACCAAACGACCCCGTGACGCAGGAAATGCTTGTCACGATGCTTTACCGCATGGCGGGCGAGCCGAGCGCTGACGTCGCCTCCGACGCGAGCGGCTACGCCGCGAACGCGGTCTGCTGGTCGCGCGCAAACGGGATCGCGCCCGCGACGGCAGACTACACCTTTGCGCCGAAAGAAAACGCGGTACGCGCGCAAGTTGCCGTGCTCGTGTACAACTATCTGATTCGTGAGGAGGCTTCGGTGATGGGTGAAATCACACTGACGGTCGCCGGAAAGCCGCTCGCGGTCGAATGGCAGGACAACGCTTCGGTGGATGCGCTGCGCGAGCTTCTGAGAAACGGCCCGCTGACCATTTCCCTGTCCATGTACGGCGGCTTTGAGCAGGTCGGCTCGCTCGGAGCGAACCTGCCGCGAAACGATGTGCAGACGACCACGGAGCCGGGGGATATCGTGCTCTATTCCGGCAATCAGATCGTGCTGTTCTACGGCTCAAACTCCTGGGCGTATACGCGTCTCGGCAAAATCACAGACATGAGCAAGTCAGAACTGCAAGTCTTGCTCGGCACAGGCAACGTGACGGCGGTACTTGCGCTTGTTGGCACGAATATATAATCAGCCAAAACGCTGCTGCATTCCTTGGCCGAAACCCCAAATCGGGCGTGGAGAAACAACTCTCCGCGCCCGTCTTTTCCTCTTACAGCTTTGAAAGATATCAGCGTTCTGTCATTGGGAACATTCACGGCGGTTATATAATCCCCCGCGTAAAGCTGCCGGAAAAGCGAGGAAAAGCGATTGTTTCGCCAATCAGACAATAGTAGTCAAATGTAAAAACCCAACAATTCAGTTCAAAACCTCGTCAAATCATTCGATTTTGACGAGGTTTTTGGTACGCCCGATGCGATTCGAACGCACGGCCTTCAGAGTCGGAGTTATCAGGCATGGCTGCAAAATGTCGGATTGATGCGGGTTTCAGGACTCGTTGGAACGTATCCAAAACCTTTTGAAAACGGCTCCAGCCCGCACAAATGCCAGGCTGGAGCCTATTTCGTAAAATAGTAGTCAAACAGTAGTCAGAATTATTCACGCGGAGCCTCTTCGTCTCCCCGCAACCCTCCGATTCCTTTCGGCAACGGCGCGCATCAACGCATTGTACTGCTCCGGTGTTGCAACGGGATCAATCGGCGGATCGTCCTCATCGGGAGACTCCGGCAGATTGCGAGCCGCTTCGATCATGGCGATCTCTTCGTCAGAAAGCTTGGTCCCACGCTCTAAGATAAAACGTACCTCTTTCCCCATGTCATTCGCCTCCTCACCGTTTAATAGCGTCCAATAACATTGTTATTATATGCATTCCGCTCCAGCTTCGTCGCCAGCCTTAATGCGATACCGTGTTTTTCGATATTCTTTCTGTTCTTATCCTCGTCCCACACAAACGAAAAGCGGTCATTGACGAAATAAGCATCCGGCATACTATAGTCTTTCGTCACGAATCATTTGCCAAAAGTAAAGCATAGCATCACCCCCTGCGCGGCAGGGCGTCCTCGCCCACGTCTCTCGCGAAGCGCAGGCGCACGCGCGTGCCTTCGTCGGGCGCGGAGTCGAGCTCCACGCCGTAGCTGTCGCCGCAGACCACGCGAATGCGCTTCTGGATGTTGATGAGCGCGACGTGCTCGATGCCCGGTTCCTGCGCGCCGTCCGTCAGGCGCAGGCTCTCGCGCACGCGGGAAAGCTCGTCCGCCGTCATGCCCTTGCCGTCGTCCGCGACCGTGACGACGACCGCCGCATCCTGAAGCTCCGCGGAAAGTGAAACCGTCCCCTCCTTGCCGTCGAGGCCGTGTACGATGGCGTTCTCCACGACGGGCTGGATCAGCATACGCGGAATGAACACGTCCTCGGGGACGTCCTCTTCATCCGTCTCAAAGCGGATTTTGCCGGGATAGCGTGCCTGCATGATGCCAACGTACTGGCGCAGGACATAGAATTCGTCCGACAGCGAAATATACTCCTCCGGCGCGTTGGCGTAGCGCAGGAGCGTCGAGAGCTCGCCGCAGATGCGCGCCGCCGCCTCGCGCTCGCCCTTGTTGATGAGCGCGCGCACGACGTTGAGCGTGTTGACCGTGAAGTGCGCGCTGATCTGCTTTTTGAGAAGGCTCACCAGCGTCCGCTCCTTCTCAAGCTCCGATTCGCGCACCTTCCTCTCGGACTCGTACAGCGCACGCTCCCTGTCCTCGATGCGCGAAAGCATATCGTTGACGTGATCCACGAGGCCGTCGAAGTATTCCTCGCCCGTGTGGGGCAGCGGCTTGTCGCCGGACTCCCTTGTGAGCGCGATCACGGTGTTGATGGGCGTAACCATGTGGCGGCGCAGATAGCGGATGAAAAACGCCATCACCAGCGCGAGGATGACGACCGTAACCGGCATGGCAACGGCAAAGTAGCGGGAAAGGCGCTGAGAGACGCTGTTCTCGCAGTAGACGAGCAGGCGGAAGCCGGAAAGCCCGACGTC
>SVKM01000065.1 GCA_015068465.1 Oscillospiraceae bacterium
TGACCATCGCCATCTTGCCCGCGGCGAACATATCCTGCAGGTCATAGCGGGTCTGGGTGGCGGGGTTGGGGTTGGTGTAGCCCTTCTTGACGAGGTTCACCGCATACTCGATCGCCTCGACGTTTTCGGGGGAGTTGACGTTCCAGTTGCCGTCCTTGTCGACGAAGCCGCCGCCGTTGCCCCAGGTGTAATAGGCGAACGCCGCCTGGCCCTCGTCGGTGGTCATATCGATGCCCCAGGGATACACGGCGCCGTCATAGTAGTCGATGATCGCCTGGGAGACGTCCTCGAGCTCCGCCCAGGTCTTGGGGACCTCGACGCCGACCTCGTTGAGCATATCGACGTTGTAGAACAGCGCGCGCGCGGAGGCGAGGTCGGGCACCGCCCAAACGGTGCCGTCGATCACGGACTGCTGGATGAACTGCGGGAAGAAGTCGTTGTAGAGGTCGTCCGGGCAGTAATCCTTGACGGGCATCAGCAGGCCGTCGTTGGCGTAGTTCGCGAACACGTCGATGTTGAGGATGTCGGGCGCGTTGTTGTTGGCAATGCGCGTGTCGACGACGGTGTAGACGTCGTTCCAGGACACGACCTCGAGGTTGAGCTTGATGCCCGGGTTCTCGGACTCAAACTTGTCGACGAAGTTCGTGCCGTTCATGCCGGTGCCGAGGAACCAGTCCTGCGTGTTGGGGCCGTACTGGCAGATGATCACGTCGAGCGTGATCTCGTCGCTCGTCGCGGGAGCGGCGGGCGTGCTGTCAGTCGCGGGCGCGGCAGGGGTGGTGTCGGTCGTCGCCGGCGCGGGAGAGGGCTCCGGCGTCGTGGCGGTGTTCCCGCCGCAGGCGGCGAGCGCAAGAACCATGGACAGTGCGAGAAGCAGCGCGAAAACTTTCTTCATGTTCCATTCCTCCAACTTTTATACATTTTGCCATAAAATGGCAGAGTTATTGTATCCCTT
This sequence comes from Oscillospiraceae bacterium, assembly GCA_015068465.1. Taxonomy (GTDB): domain Bacteria; phylum Bacillota; class Clostridia; order Oscillospirales; family Oscillospiraceae; genus Hominicoprocola. Next base: position 956 of record SVKM01000065.1, read on the forward strand.
TTCTGTCAACTTGTCAATACGATTTCGAAAGCGCCGCCTCGTCGGCGACGAGCGTGAAGTTCTTGTGCAGCTGCAGAATGGACGCCGGCACGCGCGGCGTGACGGGGCCGAAGAACGCCTCTTTCACGATCTCCGCCTTCGCCTCGCCGGAAACGACCATCACGACGCGCTCCGCCTGCATGATGTCGAGAATGCCCATCGTGTAGGCAAAGCGCGGCACGTCGGCTTCGCTTTCGAAAAAGCGCTTGTTGGCCCGGATGGTCGCCTCGGCCAGCGCGACCTTGTGCGTGCCCTTGGTGAACGAGTCCGCCGGCTCGTTGAAGCCGATGTGCCCGTTCGGGCCGAGCCCGAGGAGCTGGAGATCGACGCCGCCGAGACCGCGGATCACGCCGTTGTAGCGCGCGCACTCCTCTTCCTCGTCCATGTTCATGCCGTTGGGAATGTTCGTGTTTTTGACGTCGATGTTGATGTGGTCGAAGAAGTTCACGCGCATGAAGTGGGCGTAGCTCTGCTCATGCTCGGCGCCGAGCCCCACGTACTCGTCGAGGTTGACCGTGCGCACGCGGCGGAAATCGAGGTCGCCCTTTTCGTACCACTTGATGAGCTGGCGGTACGTGCCGATGGGCGTAGAGCCGGTCGCAAGGCCGAGGACGCTGTCCGGGTGCAGGATGACCTGCGCCGAGAGGATGTTCGCCGCCTGGCGGCTCATGTGGTCGTAATCGCGCGCTCGAATGATCTCCATTGTTATCTCCTTTCCGCAAGCGGCTTGCCGGCGATCTGCACGCCGCCGATGAATACCGCGCGTATTTCCAGATCCTGATTCAACAAAACGAAATCGGCGCACAGCCCGGGCGCGAGCGAGCCGAGCTCGCGCTCCTTCCCGATGACCCTTGCGGGCGCGAGCGTCGCCGCCGTGACCGCGGCCTCAAGCGGCACGCCGAAGGAAACCGCGCGCTGCAGCGCGTCGAGCAGGTGGATCGAGCTGCCCGCGATGGTGTCCGAGCCCTTGAGCGTCGCCTTGCCGTCCTTCATCGTGATGGGCTGCCCGCCGAGCGTGTAGTCGCCGTCCGGCATGCCCGCGCAGCGCAGCGAGTCGGAAATGAGCACGAGCCTTTCACCGAAGAGCCGCTGCGTCAGGCGCACGACGGCGGGATGGATGTGCAGGCCGTCGGAGATCAGCTCCACGGTCGCGCCCGCGTCGCTCGCCGCGGCGATCACGCCCGGGGCGCGGTGCGCGAGCGGGGGCATGGCGTTGTAGAGGTGCGTCGTGTGGCTTGCGCCCGCGTCGTATGCCGCCATCGCCGTGTCGTAGTCGGCGGTGGTATGTCCGAGGGAGACCGTGCAGGTCCTGCTTGCCTCGCGGATGAATTCCAGCGCGCCCGGTTCCTCCGGCGCGACGGTGACGAGCCGCACGATGCCGCCGGAGGCGTCGTCGAGCCGGTGAAAGAGCGCCGCGTCGGGCGCGTGGATGTTGTCGGCGTTCTGCGCGCCGCGCTTGGCGTAGCTGACGAACGGGCCCTCAAGGTTGACGCCCGCGACCTTCGCGCCGTCCGCGGGGCGGACGAAATCGCGGATAACGCGCATGGCGCGCGTCAGCTCGGGCTCCTTGAGCGTCATGGTCGTGGGGCACCAGCTCGTCACGCCGCGCGCGGCGTAGTAGCGGGACATTTTGACCATGCCCTCCGGATCGCCGTCGCTCGCGTCCGCGCCGACCGCGGCGTGGGTGTGGATGTCGACGAGGCCGGGGATCGCATAGCAGCCCTCGGCGTCCAGCCCGCCGTCCACCGCGGCGCCGACGGAAACGATCGTGTCGGAGCACATAAGCCCGCCGTCCGAGAACGCGCCGTTGATAAATACCTTGGCGTTGGAAAGCTTCATCGTCCTGCCCTCACTTTCCCGCGGGCAGGCTCGCCGCGGCGGCGGACTGGCCCACGCGGCGGAACCGCTCGTCCGGCAGCGCCGGGAGCAGCTTTCCCGCAAGCTCCGGGTACTCGTCCGCGAGCACGCGCTTTGCCTCCGCGAGCACGCGGTCGCCGCCCTTGCCGCTCATGACCCTGCCGAGCAGCAGGACATGGCGCATGCCGTACAATTCATAATAGTACGCGAGCGTGTGCCCCAGATACGTGCCGATGCTGTCATAGACCTTCGCGGCGGCGGGATCGTCCGACTCCATGCGCGCCTGCACGGCCTTGAGCTTTTCGGCGGGGGAGAGGCTCTCATCCAGCGCAATGCCCGCGCGCGGCGCGAGCTTGATGACCGCGTCCTGCGAAAAATACTTCACGCCGCAGCCGACGTCGCCGCTCCACTCGTCGCGCATGGCGTCGGGCGCGGCGTCCACGGGGACGAAGGCGAGCTCGTTGAGCCAGCCCGTGATGCAGCCGTTTTCATCGACGTAGCCCGCCGCCTCGCTCGTGCCCATCGCGACGCCGAGCACGTTCGCCTCCCCGAGGCTGAGCATGCCCGCGAGCGCGGAGACGTCGCCGTCGTTGACGACGGCGAACGGCACGTCGCCGAAGGTGTCCCGGATCGCGCGGATGTAGATGTCCTTGACCTTCTGCTCGAACAGGTCCTTCGGTACGGCGTTGAAGAGCGAGGCGACCATTGTGCGGTTGCCGATGTAGACGCCCGCGGAGGAAACGCCCACCGCGTCCACGCGCGGCAGATGCTCCGCCGCCGACTTGAGCGCCGCGACGATGCCGTCGTAGTGGTAGTCCGGGTCGGCGCTGGTCTTCGGGAACCAGACGACTTCCTCGCTGTAGACGCTCTCGCCGTCGATCACCGCGCTGACCTTGCGGTCCGAGCCGCCGGCGTCGAAGCCGATGCGGCAGCCCTCCAGATGCCCGCCGATGCGCTCCGGCGCGTCCTTCGGCGCGGGAAGCTCGTCCGTTTGCACCACCTCGAACGGATGCTCAAAAACGCCCGACATAAAGTGGTAGTCAAAGCTGCGCGCGCCGCCGTCGGAATAGCTCTCCCGCAGAAAGCGGAACGTTTCGTCGTCGCCGCAGACGTAGACGCGGAAGCCGCCCTTCATCCACAAAAGCGTCTTGACCAGGCGCTCGATGTAGTAGCGGTCCGCCTCGCGCATCGCGTCCGTGCCGCGGAGAAACGTACGCACCGACGCCATCTGGCCGTCCATGCGCTCCACGGCGATGCCGACGGGCTTTTCGGCGCCTTCGAGAAAGGCGCGGTTGAAGCGCCCCATCGGAACGAACGCCGGATCGAGCGCCGGCAGGTTTCGGATGGGAACGTCGATCCCGTATGCTTGCACGAAAATCGCCTCCTAACGTGCAGATCAACGAAATTATTTGATGACGACCGTGCTCGTCTTGCCGTCCCACTCGACCGTGTGGCCGAAGAACTCCGCGAGATAGCGCACGGGCGCGTAGGTGCGGTCGTTTACGATGACCGCGGCGGTGTCCATTTTGATCTCCTCCCCGCCGTCGGTGTGCGCGGTCGCGCTGTCGATCGGGAAGTAGAGCGTCTTTGTGCCGTCGGTGAAGCTTGCCTCGCGCTTGGCGTCGTTCCACTCCACCTTCAGGCCCAGCGCGTCGCCCACGGCGCGCAGCGGCACCATCGTGCGGCTGTTGGCGTCGATGAACGGTGCGGCGTCAGTCCACGCGACCGCCTTGCCGCCGACCGTCACGGAGGGGCCGGACGCCGCGGGAGCCGCCGCGCCGCCGCCCACGGCGACCTTGAGCGTTTTCGCGGTCACATAGACGTCCTGCTCGTTGTAGAAATCGGCGCGCAGGGACACGGTCTTGCCCGCGTAGGGCGCAAAGTTGACGCTCGCCGTGTAGTCCGGGAAGTAGCCTTCGCCGACATAGGTATCGTCAATGTAATAGCACGCCTTCGCCACGCGGTTTTTGACGTCGTTGACATAGCAGGAGAGCTTTTCCGCCTGCGGTTTCATCGTCGTCTCGGCGACCTTTTGATAATAGATGCCCGAGGACGTGTTGAAATCGCCGAGATAATACGGGTCGGCGATCGCGGACTTGTATGCGTCCATGAGCGCGGCGTTGTTGGTCAGCTGGCAGTGGATCAGGCGGCCCCACGACTCGTCCTCCGACCAGTAGATGATCAGCTTGAGGTTGGGATAGCGCCGCGCCGCGCCCGCGTAGAAGCGGCGGATCTCATACTGCGCGGCGTCCGTGACGTTCTGCTCGGGATGGGATTCCACGGTCGCGCTCGGCGCGCCCTCGGAGATGAAGATCGGCTTTCTGGCGCCGTACTTTTCATAGAGCAGGTGGAAGCGATCCATCCACGTGTTTGCCTGCTTGGGCGCGCCGCTTTCATAGAAGACCGGATACGAGGCGACGCCCACCCAGTCCACATACTCGTCGCCGGGATAGTAGGCGTCCTCGCTGCCGATGGGCCAGTCGTTGGGCACCCAGGCCATCGCGGCGTTTGGCGCGCAGGCATGGAACGCGTCGGCGACGATGCGGAACTTTTCGATGTACTTTTCCGGCCCGTCCTTGTGCCAGGAATTGCCGCTGTCGTTGAACTCGCTGGCAAAGCGGATGAGCAGCGGGATGCCCGCGTCGTTCGCCTGCTCGGCAAGCGCGCGCAGATGCGCGTCGTTTTGCACCTCGTCCAGCCCGTTCGTCGGCTCGATGCAGATCTGGATCGCCTTGCCGAGCTCCTTCGCCGCCTTGAAGTGCGAGGCGTAGTGCGAGATCGCGTCGGGCTCGTCGTAGTGCACATAGAGCATGTATGCCGCGTGCTGCCTGCCGGTGTACCTGGGAACCTGGCCGAAGTACCAGCCGCTGTATGTGCCGACGTTCCAGTCGTGCATCTTTTCGTCGCCCTCGGCGTATATGCCGAGATACGCGCCGGTCTTGGGCTCGAATTTCGCGCCGTGGTAATAGTTCGATCCCGCCTCCGCCGCCGGACGCTCGACATAGAGCTCGTACTCGGTGTAGCTTGGCGCGGCGCCCGCTCCGGCAGGGAACAAGGCCGAGAGCATCAAAACCGCCAGCAGTGACGCAATTACCCGCGTTTTCATGTGTTTTCCTCCGCTCTGTTGAAGTATGTGCGGCAGCCCGCAATTTAAAATAAGTATATAACGCCGCCTTTGTTATCACAAGCCCTTTGCCCAAATTTATCGAAAAATAAAATTTATAGAAAATGGCATAAAAGAGGAGACAAATCCGACGGGATGTGCTATACTCTTACGGGAAAAGGGATGTGGCAGAATGCCACGCTTTTTTCCGGGCAGGGCTTGTATTCCGGTTCCCGATTTACTATGATTTGTAATAGAGGATCCACATAGAAACCGCATGAAACGATCCTGCCGTTTGGCAAGGATTGCGGCTTCATAAAAAAAGGGGGGGCAGTGCCGCGTGGAAACGAAACGGTTCCAAAAGGGCGACGTCATTTTCAAAGAGGGCAGCTTCGGCAGGGAGCTGTATGAGATCAAAAGCGGCAGCGTGGCGATCTTTGTCGGCTACGGCAAGCCGGAGGAGAGAAAGCTGACCGAGCTGGAGGCGGGACGCATCTTCGGCGAGATGGCGCTCATTGAAGTCTATCCGCGCAGCGCGACGGCGGTCGCTGTGACGGACGTGGAGGCGGAGGAGGTCTCCGTCGCCGACATGCAGCGGTATTTCGAGGCGCACCCCGAGAAGCTCATGGAGATCATGCGTGCTCTCAGTCGCCGCCTGCGCGAGCTGACGGCGGACTACCGGGAGGTCTGCGGCGCGATCGGCGAGTGGAAGGACGTGTCGGATCAGGGCGGGAAAAAGGGCGGCAAGCTGATGGCGGCGCTGAAGAAGTTCGCCGATTTCTTCGAGCCGCTCAAGTACGTGGATTATTCCAACCCGATGTACATTTACAGCGGCTATCATGTTTATTGAAAGCGCTTTGCGGGACAGAGGTGGCATATGAATACGAAAACGTACCAAAAGGGAGAGGTCATTTTCCGCCAGGGCGACGCGGCGGAGAGCATGTATGACATTATCCTGGGGCGCGTGGGCGTCTATCTGGACTATGGAACGGAGAAGGAAAAGAAGCTCACGGAGCTCTCCGGCAGCTCGTTTCTGGGCGAGATGGGCATGATCGACCACGAAAAGCGCAGCGCGACGGCGGTCGCGCTCGCGAACGGCACGTGTCTGGAGGAGATCACCGAGGACGACCTCGGCGAGCTGCTCAGGGAGGAGCCTGCCCGGGTGATCGCGGTGGCGCAGCAGCTCTCCGGCAGGCTGCGCAAGCTGACGCGGGACTATATGGAGGCGTGCCGAACCGCCTCCGATGTGGTCAAGCTTGAGGAGAAGAAGGAAGCGGTCTCGCCCGAGGTTTCGGACGATGTGCTGGCGAGGGCGGAGTTCTTTACCCAGATCAGGAACTGCGAGTACGACCTGTACCTGTGAACGGCGGAAATTCCCTATGCACATAGGTTTATCATAGAACAATTTCAGAAAAGAGGTAAAGTCAATGAAGATGAAACGCGTGGTATCCCTTCTTTTGACCCTTGTGATGATGCTTTCGTTTGCCGTCACGGCAAACGCGGCGGGTTCCATTTCCCTGGAAGTCGGCGAGAGCGAAAGCATTCAGGCGGCGACTTATTCCAATGCCGAATACGTTTGGAGTTCCGACGATCCGTCGGTGGCGTCCGTGAGCGGTTCGGACTTCAACGCGACAGTGGTCGGCGTCGGCGCCGGCTCGACGACGATCACGGTGACGATCACGATTCAAGGCGAAGACAGCGACGATGGGAATGGCGGTGTCGTCGCCGGCACGCCGAGAACGGAAACGGAACAGTGGAGCGTTTCCGTCACAGCGCCGGTGCAGCCCGAACCCCAGCCTGAGCCTGAACCCGAGCCGGAGCCGGCCTATGTGAGCATTACGATCGACCCGAACGACATCTATTTGACCCAGGGCGACAGCGAAACGCTGCGCGTTGATTTCTATATGGGCAGCGCGACCGACGTCAGCACATGGGAATGGGACAGCAGCAACAGCTCCGCCATCCGCGTTGACGGCAGCGGCACGACCGCGCGGGTCACCGCGGTCTCGGAGGGCCGGTCGACGATTTCGGTGGCCGCGTATGACGCCAGCGGTACGCAGGTGGGTCACGCGACCTGCTCGGTCAGCGCCAAGGCGGCGTATCAGGCCTTGAGCGTGACCGGCGGCAGAAGCCTGACCATCAAGGCGGGCAGCAGTGAAAACGTGTCTGCCACCGTCAGCGGCGGCAGCGGCGAGTATTCATGGGAATGGGACTATGACAGATCGGGCACCGCCGCCGTTCGCGACAGTATGCGCAACAACGCGGAGATCTACGGCATGGACGCCGGCAGCGGCTCCGTGACGTTGACGGTCTATGACCTGAACGACCGCAGCAGCTATGCCAGCACGACCTGGAACGTGACGGTGGAGAGCACCTCCGCCCCGCTGACCGCGAGCATGCGCCCCGCCAGCGAGACCATGAAGGTCGGCGATATCGTCAGCTTTGCCGTGGACGCCACCGGCGGCAGCGGCAACAACAGCAACTATGTTTACAACTGGTACGCGACCTCCGGCGTCGTCAGCATTTCCTCGACCGGCGCTGTTGCGAATGTGACCGCGGTCGGTATCGGCGCCGCGAGCGTCAAGGTCGACGTGCAGGACAAAACGACCGGCACCGTTGTGACCGCCACGGCGAACGTCAACGTGCAGGGCGGCAGCGGCAGCTATAACGCCAGCGGCAGCGCGACCGTCGGCGCGAACTACCCGCTCGGCGCCATCGGAAACAATATTGCCAACGAGTTCCGCAACTACTTCGGCTTTGCCGTCAGCGGCAGCGCGACGGTGCAGTTTACCTCCCCGAGCGGCAACATCGGCGCGATCCGCGCCGCGAACGGCACATACATCAAGGCGTACGAGAGCGTGTCCTACAACAGCCTCGCGTCGCTCAACTTCCTTGCGACGAACGCGGGTACGTTCTCCACGGCATACTCCCTGACCGAGAAGGGCAACACCATCTCCGGCACCCTTTCGATCACCGCCACCGGCGGCGCCGCGGTCACGGGCGTGACGATCAGCAACGATCTGCTGAACATGGCGACCTACAGCAACCGCGCGATCGGCCTCAACATTACGCCTGTCAACGCGAACTGCACCATCACCTGGACGTCGAGCGACACGCGTATCGCGACGGTCTCCGGCAGCGGCGCGTCCGTTCTGGTCAATTCCCAGGGCCGCGTCGGCAGCGCGGTCATCACCGCCAGAGTGACGAGCGCCAACGGCGTCAACTTCGACAGAAGCTGCGCGGTGTACGTCTCCAGCTCTTCGGTCTACAATCCGACGCTGACGGTCACGCTCTATTCCGACTATTACGGCACCGCGGTCACGGACAGCGTGGCGAAGCAGTTCCGCAACGTCTACGGTTACAATCTGGTCAACCGCGATACGACGATGACATTCTCCTCGACGGGCAACACCCGCTACGGCATGATGCGCCTCGCCAACGGAAGCGCCATCCGCGCGAACACCGCGTATTCCTTCGACGAGTGCATCAATATGTACTTTGAGCCCCTGACTTCGGGTACGTTCAGTCTGCCTTACCGCCTGAGCTATCGCGGCGATGTGCTGGAGGGCACGCTGGACATCTACATCCGCGAATCCAACGTGCGCGCCTCGATCAGCCAGAGCAGCCTGACCCTCGCCACCTACAGCAATCAGGCGCTGAGCGTTTCCGTCTCGCCGAGCAACGTTTATTACACGGTTTCCTGGCGTTCGACGAACACCAATGTCGCCACCGTTACCGGCAGCGGCATCAGCGCGACGGTCAAGACCGGCGGCACCACCGGTACGGCGACGATCTACGCGACCGTTACCGACCGCAACGGCGTCGAAGTCCACCGCAGCTGCACGGTCACGGTGAGCAACAAGAACAACAGCTTCAGCCCCGGCGTTTCCACGATCATCGGCGTGCCGTACAAGGGCACGGGAACCTACCAGGCGCTCAAGGACCAGTTCAAGGCAGTCTACGGCATTGAGCTCAAAGACAACGCGACGGTCCGCTTCTCCGCGATGGGCAACACCGCTATTGCGGTCCTGCGCACCAAGGACGGCGCGGCGGTCCGGGCGAACAAGGACTACACGTTCGCGGAGTACAGGGATATGTACACCGAGCCCGTTTCCGCCGACACCTCCTCCTGCCCCTACACGCTGACCTACAACGGCAAGACCCTTACGGGCAACGGCTATATCGTGATCGACCCCGCCACGGTGAGCGCGTCGATCTCCCTCGGCAGCATGGATCCCTACACCTTCTCCAGCAACGCCGTGGGCGGCTCCACGGGCAGCAGCCTCCTCGGCAGCTCGGTCACCAACGCGATCGGAAGCAACTGGAGCTATGTCCGCTTCGGCACGCCCGCCAGCGCCATCGGCACGCTCTACAAGAATTCCCAGCGCACCGCGCTCGGCAACGCGAACATCGCGCAGACCGAGCTTGGCAGCCTGTACTTTGTCCCCGCCTACGCCGGTGACTATTCGATCGGCTTCACGGCGTACAACTCCGCGGGCAATACCCTCGCCAACGGCACGCTCTATATCCGCGTTTCCTCCTCCGCCGCCACTCCGATGACGAGCATCTCCTTCGGCGACGTGAAGAGCAGCGACTGGTACGGCTCCTCGGTGCTGTGGGCGGTCGGCCGCGGCATCACGAACGGCATGGGCAAGAACGCGCAGGGCCAGGAGACCTTCCAGCCTCTCACGACCTGCAAGACCGCGCACATCCTCACCTTCCTCTGGCGTTCGCAGGGCAGCCCCGCGCCGAGCATCTCCAACCCCTTCACCAACATCAAGAGCACGGATTACTACTACAACGCGGCGATCTGGGCGTATGAGAAGGGCCTGATCACCGGCACCGTGTTCGACGGCGCGCAGCGCGACTGCACGCGTGCCGAGGCGGTCATCTACATGTGGAAGCTCGCGGGCAAGCCCGGCGCGCCGGCAAGCTCCTTCACCGATGTGCCGCAGGGCACCGACATGGCGTCCGCCATCGCCTGGGCGGTGGCGAAGAACATCACCAGCGGCACGGGCAACAACCGCTTCTCCCCGGACGATATCTGCAACCGCGGCCATATCGTGACGTTCCTCTGCCGCGCCTACGCGTAAGAAGAAAGAAGAAACATATCGAAACCATCCCGGACCTCGCCGGGCCTGCTTTTGCAGGTCCGGCGAGGCTGGGTCGTTCAAGCGGGGAACAACATGCTTCAAATTCAACCGGGCTATCGGGACTATGAAGAGTGGGCGGCGTTCGCACAGCGCGAAGGCCTCTTTTACGAGGCGCTCGCCGTATCCATGCCGCCGCTGCTCTGCGGCGGCGGGGAGGCCGCGCCCTATTGCGACAAGCTCCGCGCGAGCGGGCGGCTCCGCTCGCTGCACGGGGCGTTTATCGACATCGATCCGGCGAGCGGCGACGACGACATGCGCGCGCTTTCACGCCGGCGCTGCGCCGAAAGCTGCGCGCTCGCCGTGTCGCTCGGGGCGGAGAATGTGGTTTTCCACTCGAGCTGCTTCCCGTTTTTACGCGGGGCGTTTTTTGAAAAGTGGGCCGACGAGTGCGCCACGTTTTACCAGTCGCTCGCGCAGACGTATGGGCTCCGTATTTTTATCGAAAACAGCATGGACGTCGACCCGCAGCCGCTTGCGGCGCTGATGCGCCGGATATCCGACAAGCGGATCGGCGTCTGTCTCGACTTCGGGCACGCGAATTACTCCCGCGTTCCGGTGCGCAGCTGGTTTGAGGCGCCCGCGTTCTCGGAAAGGTGCAGATAGCCGATCCGCCCGCCGAGCGC
>SVKM01000066.1 GCA_015068465.1 Oscillospiraceae bacterium
AGAGGTATAACACCCGTCAACTTCCACCACAGCACAAGAGGGAAATAGAACAACCGCTGCTCGTCCGTAAGCGGGCTTGCCCAAAAATCTTCCAATATGTCGTTGAAGAGAAAATACGTTTCAAAATCGGCTAATGTGCGTTGCCGAGGTTCCGAGATACCATACATCAGATCGCCATAGGCAGCCAGCCCTTTGACCAGCTGATCCAGATTATCCGCATCAGCAGGCAGGGCAGAAAAGAACGCTTCACATTGGCGCGGCTGCATGAGCTTCAAATCACCGTTGTTGCCATACACGGACTCCGGCAGCGTGGAAACGATATGGCGTATATCCAGCAGGAATGACCGAATCGTGTCCAGTGCGATCTCTCCAAACAGAGAAACCATGTATGCTTTCAAATAATCAACAAAGTCATCCAGCCCGAAATCAAGCATCTCTTCGTACTGCTTGAACTCAAATGAGGTGAACTTGAAATGAAGTCCAATGTTAGAATACTCGTCCGTAGTGAACCAAGACATATCCGCAAACGCGCAGTTCTTTTTGATAATCCCACTGTCCTGCAACTCAGAGAACCGTTTCTCAGCTTCGTCAACAGCCAACGCATCGAACTCGCTGAACGAGATCCTGGAGGTATATAGTTCTTCTGCATGATTAACAATCACTGGCGCAAATTCTCCTTTATGAAGTTTTCGTATTCATGGAACGCTTCTTCACCATAGTTTTCTTTGATAACAGCCAGCATCTCACTGAGCTTGGGCAAGGCAATTTCAGTTGCGAGTTTCTTGTATTTGTTCTTTTCCAGCGAGTCGGACACCTTCCGGAACAGATCATAGTATCTGTTGTACTCGCTTACCAGAAGATAGAGCGTCGATTTCGTGTTGATTTCATACTGGCAGCCAATACACTGCTTGCGGTCTGCATACGGGCAGTTACGTCCCATTGCCGTACACAAGCACAGGCAATCGGGCTCCTTAGAAAACGCATCACCGTTGCCCAAATTGTGCAGGGCAGTCAGAATGTCCACACCAGAGGAAACTACTTCTTGAACCACCAGCTTCGCGTTCCTGCTGCCTTGCTCGATCATCGCAGCGGTGTTCTCAATCTCAAGCGGTGTTAAGCCAACGGCCTTTACTAAAGCAGTTTGAGCCTTAACACTAAGATCGTTATATTTCTCTTCCGTTATCATTTTGAGAAGCATAGACGGTACGCTGGACAACACCCCGCGCTCTAACAGCTCGAACGCGACGAATTCTGGCGTCAATCCACTGAGTTTCGCGTCTTTGAGGTACTCGAACGTAGTTGCGGCAAATTCGCCGTAACTCCCTTTGTGACTGCGGGCGAGAGCGGCAAGAATATATCCCTTGAGACGGGGACCCTTTACGCCAAGCACCTCGTCAGAAAGCAGATACACGATTTGAAGATAGGACTTTGTCGCAGAACGGGAACGGAAATCGGACTCAAGGAACAACTCGCCGATCTCCTCGCCCATGTACCGGGAGATGTCTTCGTAGGTGGTGATTTTTCTAATCAGCGGATCATCTGTCTGTCCAGCTATACGCCAATGTGCCTCCGCCAAAGCAAACAGCTTTCCGAAATGGACCTCGCAAGAAGTCGGAATATGGAATTTCACGGAACCAATGCCGTTATTGGAGGCGGTCTTGTTCGGGGTAAACGGCAACATGCACATGCGCTCTGTTATAGACAACAGGATCAGCCTAGCTTCACTATCTGTGAATTCGTCGTTTTGTATTCGGCGAATAACATCCTCGGGAGCTCCGGCAAGGTCGGGGTGATAGATACGGGAAAGATCGGTATAACGCAGCGAGCAAATAAAATGCAGGGAGAGGTAGAGCCATGTGTCGGTGAAGTTCTTAGACTCAGCCGCGCTTGCATACATATCGTTCTCGCTGATGTACTCCTCGTTGAACAGAAAATACATCAGGCGCAGATACTCGTCGAACTCGTATGCTCCGTTTGTATCTTCTGTTGTATATCGCTTTTCCATGATAAAATCCATGCTATAGCGTGTTTTCCTGTTCACCCTAAGCCATGCGAGGAAAAACGTAAACACATCGCCGTGGAACTTGGTCAACTCGTTTGCTGCAAGCTGAACGAGAGCAGAGACCTCTTTATTCGTATAGAGCAAGATGTCCTGCTCCAGATGAAAAAGCATAAAGTCCGAAATCGCAAATCTTGCATCCTCTGGAACGCTTTCCACTGCGAAAAATTCCTGTAGACAGTCATGTGTAAGCTGGAATTTATCAGCGAGCATACGCAACAGAATCTCGCTGCTTTTCTCGTTATTCAGGAAAAACAAAACGGGCGGGGTAAAACGCTCGACTTGTTCATCAGTAATAAAAACATTCTGACCATCGTAGGAAGGCGGTAGACCAAACCAGTCGTTGTCGTCCAGAAATGTTGCAACCGCATCGGGCGTAGCTTTTTCAGCCACAGTAGCCTTCCTAATCATGTCACCGATGTAATCCTTCAGATCAATCATGCTGCTTCTTCGCCGCCCAACTCATGTAATCGAATATCTCATTATTTACCTTTTGATACTGTTTTTCCAGCTCGCCCTTGTTTTGCAGATACGTCAAAGAGCTTTCCGGGTTCCTGTCCCCGCGCCAGTACATAAGTGTGGCTACGTCATTTACCCCGGATAGTACCAGCTGAACGGTGTACCAATGCCGGAAAATATGCGGGCTGATTTGATACTCCAAGAGCATGCGCCCATAGACGGCCACTTCGGGGTCATCACTTTGGAGCAGGATCGGCACGATTTCGTCCTTGATGATCGCATGAAAACGCCCTAGATAGCTGTGATAGGTAATTGCTTTCCCTTGATTGTTGACACTGAGCGGTCCGTAGTCCTTTTCATAGTTCCTGCCCTCCATGTATGTCATGTAATACTCATACATATTTACGAAAGCGGGGAGGAACATGTCTGGCACCTGCTGCATACGTTCCTTCTTGATGCCACCGACGGAAATACCGTCACTTCTAAGCCTGTATTCGTTCGTAAGGTCAATCTTTATGCTCTCGATTTGACCATCTGTGATACGGAAAAGGATACCATGCCCCAACGGACTGTCCTCTCTGCGCACGTTGCATGCTTCGGACGGGCGCAATCCCGCAAACGCCGACAGAATGACCAATGCAAGCAGATCAGTGTGGTGGCGTGCTATATGCTTCAGTATGATTTCGAACACCGAGTTGGGCATATCCCTGAAAATTGTTTTATTGTGACCAGTAAACCGAACGTCAAACCTAGGAACCTTGACTTTGATTAGCTTTCCGTGCTTATTGCGCCTATTTACCTCAGTATATAGATCCTCTGCCCTTATGCGGCATTTTGACCCTTGGTCCTGAATCAGTAGCGTAATAAAATCCATTACAGATACAATGCATTTCCTTACAGTCGTTTCTGACCTGCGCGTGCTTTCATCGTCACCCGGTAGCTTGCACATACCGTAAGCGTTCAGAAAATCTGCTACGATATCAACTGTGGTATCGTTTAGACGTGTAATGCCACGACAGAAAAAAGCATAATTCAGGAATTTGACGACAAATACATGGCGGTTTTGCTCGGTCTGCGTAACACGCTTGATTCGATTCGACGAGGACTGACAAAAACGATGCCAATCTGTGAACTGAATCGTGCCATCCTCGTGTTGAAGAACAATAAACGACTGCCGAAGCAAATGGGCTTCGCCATAATCAATGGTCGTGTTGTATACGCGAAACTTCTTTGCCATGCTAACCTCCATATTAGCACACAAAACAGGGGGGCTGTCTCCATGCAAGAGCAAGCTGATTACATACAAAAAAACGATATCTTGATTTCCATTTGTACTTTATTTGACGTAACGTACAAAACAATTATACATGTAATTTAGCTGTCTGTCAAGATTATATGTATTGTATGAAAATTTTAAGTTATAGAGACGTGTTTCGACACGTCTCTTTTTGTCTGGTATCGCGGCTTCGCCGCGAGTCGATCAAATTCATTGGGAAGGGAGTCCCCTCCCTTCCCAAACCCAACCCATGCAAATTTGAAGCGTCATGCAAGAGTAGGAGTTTTACATGGTCGATGCAGAAACAGAAAAGACGCCGTAAGGCGTCTTTTCTGTTTCTGGCGGCGCCGCTTGCGCGGCGCGAACCGATCCAATACACCGAGAGGGGAGTGCCATTCCCTTTCCCAACCGCCCCCTCTTGCACATCCCCAAAAAATGTGCTAAACTAAGGTGCGCTTGGAAAGGAGGCGATGGAATGGCGGAGAAAAAGAACCAGAACCAGGACAAGGAACTCGATTTTGACGCCGTTCTCGCCGATCTCAACCGGCAGGCGCACGACAAGGAGCTTGAGGCGCTGGCGAACCTGACGCTGCTGCAAAGCGGCTTCGACCCGGAGACGCTCAGCCCCGAGGAACAGGAGCGCCGCGACCTCGACGAGCGGCTTAAAAAGATCATCAGCGATCTTGCCGACGATTGAATCAAAAAAGAAAGCTTCCGAAGCCGGAAGCTTTCTTTTTTGCGCTTATTCGATGGGAATTTTGATCTTCACGTCGCTCGTCGGGTACGCCGCGCAGGCGTGGACGTAGCCGAAGTCCTTGTCCGCGGCGCGGCGGCCGTCGCCCTCGGGGCAGATGTAGACGCTGCCCGAGAGCACCTTCGTGCGGCAGAAGCCGCACTCGCCGCTGCGGCAGCCGGTTTCGATGCGGATGCCCGCGCGCTCGAGCGCGACGACGAGGCTTTCCGTCGCTTTCGCGGGGATCACGTCCTCGTGGACGCCGCGCACGACCGTGAGGTTGAAGGTCTTGTCCTTCACGTCCTGCGGATAGCCCTCGAACGCGGTGATGTCCTTCGCCTGGCCGAACACCTCGAAGCGCACGCGGCGGCGCGGGATGTCGAGCTTTTTAAGCTCCTCGCGCAGGAACTTGTACATGACCTGCGGGCCGCAGATGAAGTACGTCGTGTCCGGCGCGGAGTATTTCCTGATCAGCTCCGCCGTGAGGAAGCCGCGCTCGCCCTGCCAGTCGGGCTCGTCGCCGGAGAGGACGTGGACGATGCGGAGCTTGTCGCTCTTGAGCTGGTCGAGCTCATCCTTGAGGGCGATGTCGTCGCTCGTCACCGAGCCGAAGAGGATCGTGAGGTCCATGTCGAGCGTGCCGTGGGCGACCTCGCGCGCCATCGACGCGAACGGCGTGATGCCGACGCCGCCGGCGAGCGCCACGACGTGCTTCGCGTCGCGCAGCGGCTCATAGTAGAACTGTCCGCAGCCGATCATGCCGCGGAAGGCGTCGCCGACCTTGACGTGATCGTTGATATAGTCGCAGATGAAGCCGTCGCCCTTGGAGCGGCGGACGCTGATCTCCACGAAAGCGTGTTCATCGAGCCGCGCCTGATACGGGGCGGAGGAGATGGAGTACGGCCGCGAGATCAGGCTCTCGCCGATGGGGAAGTCGATCACCATGAACTGTCCCGCGTAGAACGGCGGCAGCTTTTGACCGTCGGGGCGCTCGAAGCGCACGGTGGTCGTGGTCTTGCTCGCCGGGCGTACGTCGGTCACGACGAGGTCGAGCTTGCCGGGGTGCCAGGTGCGGGCGACGTCGCCGATGGGGTCGTTCGTCACGGGGACGGGGGAAGCGTTTTCAAACGCGGCAAGGCGCGCCTTGGCGACGCGGCTCGCGCCGCCGACGTCCTTGAAGAAGCCTTGTACCTTCATTTACTTCCCCTCCTTTGCCATCGTGTCGAGCACGTTCTTTGCCGCCTTGCGCCCGTTGGTCACGGCGGGGCCCATGCCGTCGCCGCTGATCTGGTGCGCGCCGGAGAACTCGAGATGGTCGATGAAATGCTCCGCGTCCGCGGTCTGGAGCCGTGCGACGATGTGGTCCTCCATCGTGTGGGCGTAGCCGTAGATGCAGCCGTTCCACATGCCGGTGTAGTGCGCGATGGTCATGGGCGTTTCGATGACGCACTCAAGCACGTGGTCGAGAAGGTTCACGCCCAGATACTCGCTCATGTAGTCGATGAGCTGACGCGCGACCTCGTGCTTGACGCGGTCGTAGTCGTCGGCGGAGACGGTCTTCCAGCCGTCTACGCGCGGCAGCGTCGTGATGGAGTACGAGCAGGTGCCCTTGGGCGTCGCGTCGGGATTGGCGAGGTTGTGGCAGATGCAGGTGATATAACGGTACGGCCCCAGCCCCTTCAATTCCTCATAGCAGGCGTTCGTGTCCATCGTGTTGCCGCGGAAGACGCTGTAATCCTTGATGCCGAGCTCCTCGGCGCTCTTGTCGAGGATCAATATGACCGAGAACGCGGTCAGCGACAAGCGCCTGCCGTTGACCATCTTGATCGCCTTCGCGGGCACCTCGCTCTCGGGCTCGATCATGTGCGTGTAGACGCTGTTGGGGTACGCGGAGGAAATGACGTAGTCCGCGTGGATCTCGTCGCCGCGCGCGGTGCGCACGCCGTACGCCTTGCCGTCCTTGACGAGGATCTTGTCGACGTGCTGGCGGTACTCGATCTGCACGCCCATCGCCTCGGCACGCTCCGCCATCTTCAGCGACATTTCGTGCGAGAACTTGTGCGGGATATACGAGCCGTAGCCGACGTAATCCGCCATCAGCACGGAGTAGATCGTGAACGGCAGCTCGCGGAAGCCCGTGCCGACGTAGATCCAGTACGGCGCGAGCAGGTCGAGCGCCTTTTGCGGCAGATCGAAGGTGTCGAGCACCTCCTGCGTGGAGTAGCCGGCGGTCTTGACGAACGCCTCGTGCTTCAAAAGCATCTGCGGCTTCGACGCGGGGTGGATGGAAAGCTCGTTGACGCTGTCGAACACCGTGTGGCAGAGGTTGAGCACCGCGAGCACCTTGTCGTAGGTGCCGGGCACGGCGGCGTCGACCTCGCGCGCGAAGGTCTCCAGACCCGGGTGCAGCGTGACCTCAAGGCCGGGCAGCGAGGCATGGTACGCCTCGGGGACCTTGAGCCAGTCGATGTCCACGCCCATGTCGTCGAAGAACTTGCCGACCTTGAGGCGGTGGTCCTTCGAGCCGATGGACATCATCTCGTGCAGCGCCGCTTCGATCTCGATGCCGCCGCGCACGAAGCTCGTGGCGATGCCGCCGGGCAGGTTGTGGCGCTCGAGCACGAGGACGTCCTTGCCCTTGTCGGCGAGCATCAGCGCCGCGGACAGACCCGCGAGCGCCCCGCCGATGACGATGACGTCATAGTGGTCCTTGTAGAATTTCATGCCGTATCCTTTCTTTCAAAAACGGGGCGCGAACGCCCCGTTTTTTGAAAAATCGTTTTAGAAGAATCGTTCGACCAGCTCGCGGGAGTATTCCGCGGTTTCGTCCATGTCGCCGAAGCTCATGACCTCGCCGGCATAGAAGGTGTCGTACTTGCCCTGCATCGCCTCGACCTTGTCGTACCAGCCCGCGGCGTAGTCCTCGGAAAAGACATGGGGGAAGTAGTAGACGCTCCACTCGTTGACGACGTTGCTCGCGGGGTTGCGCATGGTCTTGAGGTCGTCGAGCACCATCTGGCGGCAGGTGTCGTAGGGGACCTCCGCCTTGTTCTTGTGCTTGCGCAGCGCATAGGTCGTGATGACCTGGTTGACCTCGTCGCGCCAGCGGCGATAATAGACCATCAGATGACCGAGCTTCTCGGGCACCATGTTGTCAAAGACATAGTAGCTGATCTCGGGGTGATCCTCGGGCTTGGTCTCGACGGCGAGCACGTCGTAGCGCTCATAGTCGATCTTCGAGAAGAGCTCCTTCTCGTCGTCGCGCACGTCGAAGTACTCGTCCATGCCCTTCTGGCCGTCGGCGCGCGTGCCGGGGATGTGCAGCGGCGCGGTGACGATGATCTTGTCGTATTCCTCGACCGTGCCGTTCACGGTGACGAGAACCTTGCCGTCCTTGCGCTCGACCTTGTCGATCGTGGAATTCAGGCGCGCGGGGTGCTTGAGGTGGTCGTTGAGCTGCTCCCAGATGTACTGGGTGCCGTTCTTCCAGGTCCAGAGGTTGATCTTGACGAAGTTCATCGTGGTCTGGAAGTCGAGGTACTTCAAAACGTAGCCCGCGGGGATCTCGTCAAAATAGCCGTAGCCGAACGAGGTGAACGGCCCGATCCAGATGTCCTGCACCAGCTCGACGCCGTTTTTCTTGCAGAACTCGGAGAACGGGAGGGCGAGATCCTTGAGGTTGGGGTTCGTGCCGCTGACCGGCTCGCGGCCCGGCGTGACGGCGAAGCCCTCGTAACGCCCCTCGGCAACGCCGCGGTGGCCGTTGATGTCGTAGCCCTTATACTTGGTTTCCAGCAGCTCGCCGAAGACCTTGAGCTGCTTTTTCATCTTCAGAAGGCGCGGGATCTTGAGAATGTTCTTCTTGGGCTCGAACGGCTCGATGACCTGGCCGGCGGCGTTCTTGTAGTTGCGGTTGAGCTTGGGACCGTCGTGCGTGATGCCGCAGAACTCCTCCACATCATGCACTGCGTAATAGGACGGTACGCCCATGATGGCGCCCATCTCATAGCGGCGGCCGTTGTAGGTCGGCGACCAGCACTTGCCGCCCACGCGGTCCTGACGTTCGAGGATGGTATAGTTCTCATAGCCCTTCTTTTCGAGGTACATACCCGCCGAGAGGCCGGCGGGGCCGCCGCCGACGATGCAAATGCGTACATTCTTGTCCATGTTTGCTTTCCTCCCTGTCACAATATACGAATGGCCTCGCGGCCGACAGGCATATTATACTACGCTCACACAAAAAATGCACGACTTTTTGAACAATTATGCAAAAAATCTTTGCCATTGGGGAAGGGATATGGTATACTATATTTGTAAAAAAGTGACGTGAGGTGACCCGCTTTGCGTTTTTCCAGCTTTGCGAACATGATCGGACACTTTGCCGAGCGGACGCCGGACGCGCCCGCGCTGCGCTACGAAGAGGGCGGCGAGGCGCGGACGATGAGTTTTTCCCAACTGGCGGAGGCGGTGGCGCGGCGCACCGGAGAGCTGCGCCGGGAGGGCAAGACGTGCCTTGGCGTCTTTGCGGACGGAAGCATGCCGTGCGTGGTGGAGATCTTCGCCGCCGTTGGCGCGGGGATGCAGGTGGTGCTGCTCGACGAGAGCGTGCCGACGCCGCTTCTGCGCGGGCTTATTCCGTATACGGACGTGGACAAGCTCTGGGGCGACCGGGAGCTCTGCGACGAGCTTTCCACCAGCCTGACGCGCGGCGTGCGCGACGGCGGGGGAAAGATGCTCTTCTTCACCTCCGGCACGACCGAGCGCTCCAAGGCGGTCGTCCTGACGGAGCAGAGCCTGTGCGCGAGCGCCTACAACGGCGCGACGCTTCTGCCGCTGTACCCGGAGGACACGCTTTTGTGCATGCTGCCGATCGCGCATGTGTTCGGCTTCGTGTGCGGCGTTCTCTGGGGGCTTTCCTGCGGCGCCTGCGTCGCGCTCGGGCGCGGCGCGCGGCACTACATGGACGACTGCGCGTTTTTCCGCCCGACGGCGATCTCGCTTGTGCCGATGCTGCTGGGCTTCCTTCTCAAGCAGAACGCGTTCAACGACGAACTGCGGCTGATGCTCATCGGCGCGGGCGACTGTCCGGAGGCGCTGATCAACGCCGCGAAAGCGCACGGCGTGCGCGTCTGCTTCGGCTACGGGCTGACCGAAACCAGCTCCGGCGTCGCGCTCTCGATCGGCGACGACCCTTACGCGATGACCGTCTGTCCGGACGATACGATCACGCTCGCGCCGGACGGCGAGATATTGATTCGGGGGCGCACCTGCATGATGAAGGGCTACTACAAGTGCCCCGAGGATACCAACATCGCGCTTGCGGGCGGCGCGCTGCACACGGGCGACCTAGGCCGCTTCGACGAAAAGGAGCGCCTTTTCATCGTGGGGCGCAAGAAGGATATGCTCGTGCTGCCGGACGGAACGAAGGTCTTCCTGCCGGAGGCGGAGGCGGAGCTCGGGAAGCTGCTCGGCGGCGGGGATTTTGCCCTCGCGCTCAAGGACGACCGCGTGACGCTCGCCATCCACGGGGACGAGCGCTCCGACGCGGCGATCTTCGACGCCATCGCGCCCTATCAGGAGACCCGCCCGATCGGACAGCGCGTCGCCGGGCTCTCGCGCCAGCGGGAGCCGCTGCCGCGCACTGCAACGGGAAAGATCAAGCGCTGGGAATTAAATACAAGGCTGTGAACAGCCCTGTATGCAGCAATCACCGATTGACGAGGAGAATGCGGCTATGGACAGACAGGAAATTCTGGAAAAGACCATCAAGATCATCCACGACTGCGTGCCGGAGCTTGAGGGCGTCGAGCTGAAGGAGGATACGGTCGTCAACACCGACATGGGCATGGATTCGATGAACTTCATCCTCGTGATCTGCAAGCTCGAGGCGGAGTTCAACGCGCGCATCCCCAACCGGCTGTGGAGCAAGCTCTCCACGCTCGGAGAGGTCGTCGACGCGATCGAGAAGTATCGGCAATGAGCGGGATATTCGAGCGCGAGCTGCTGCTCGGCAGCGAGCACGTCGACTGCTTCCGGCGCCTGCGCACGTCCACGCTCTTCCGGCTTTTGCAGGAGGCGTCCATCCGCCACACCGAGGCGCTCGGCATGGGGCGGGACAAAACGCTGGACCGCGGACTCTTGTGGGTCGTCGCGCGGCAGTATGTCGTGATCGACCGGATGCCCGTCTACGACGAGCACATCACGATCCGCACCTGGCCGGGCGAGACGATGCACGTGCTGTTCCCGCGCTATTACGAGATCGCGGGGGCGGACGGCGGGACGATTGTGCGCGGCAGCGCCGTCTGGTCGCTGATGGACCGCGAGACCCGTTCGGCGGCGTTCCCGGACGAGTACGGCGTCGAGATCGCGGGCGTCGAGACCGGACGCGAGCTGCCCTATCTTGCAAAGATCACCGCGCTGGATGCGCCGAACCATCGGAGCTTTACGGTTCCATATAGTTATGTCGACCTGAATGGACACATGAACAACACGCGCTACTTTGATCTGGTCGAGGACAGCATTCCCGCTGCAAAGTGCGGAAAATTGCTGCGTGAGGTGCATGTGGAGTACAACGCGGAGGCGCGGCTCGACACGACGCTGGACGTTGCGTGGGGCGAGCAGGATGGATTATATTATGTAAACGGCTCGGAAGAACGCCCCTGCTTTCGGATGAATCTGCGCTACGAGGGGAAATGAGGAGGAAGCGATGCACGAACTGGGGCTGATGGACGCGATGCTCCGCACGGTCAGGCGCGTCTGCGAGGAAGAA
The DNA here is from genome assembly GCA_015068465.1 of Oscillospiraceae bacterium. Lineage (GTDB taxonomy): Bacteria > Bacillota > Clostridia > Oscillospirales > Oscillospiraceae > Hominicoprocola. Next base: position 11,297 of record SVKM01000066.1, read on the forward strand.
AAGCTTGCGCATGTCGAGCGCATCGTGCTGGAGGTGGGCGAGCTGTCCGGCATCGAGATCCCGTATCTTTACGACGGCTTTCAGGCGGTCGTCCACGGCACGGATTTTGAAGACACCGAGCTGGTGGTGGAAACGGCGCCGGGCGTGCTGCACTGCATCGACTGCGACATTGATTTCCCACTGAAAAACCAGGAACTTTTCTGCCCCGAGTGCTTCGGGAAGAACCTCTCCATCAAGGAAGGGCGGGATATGACACTCAAGAGCATTGAGGGAAACTGAAAAGAGGCGTTACCAATGACAAAGAAAGCAAAAAAAGCGGCGGCGACCACCGCGATCGCCCTTTTGACGGCGGCAAGCGTCGTCACGGGCAGCCTGTTTGAGACGCCGGCGGCGCTGCTG